>NZ_JBHXRL010000009.1:0-333514 GCF_042717315.1 Streptomyces sp. NPDC058650 | reverse complement strand
GGTGGGGGGGGTGCGCCGGGGGGGGGGGGGCCCGCCCGGGGGGGGGGGGGGCGTCCTGGGGGTGCCCGGGGGGGGGCGCCTTGGTGCCTGGGGGGGGGGGGGGGGGGGGGGGGGGGGGCCCCCCCCCCCCCCCCGCCGATGGTCAGTGCTCGCGGGTCAGGGTGAGCAGGCCGCCGGTCGGCACGGTCACCGGGTTCACCCCGGCGACGAGGTCGAGCACGGTCTCGGACAGGATCTCACCACGGCAGTCCTGTACGAGGGCGAGGGCCCGTTCCGGCCGGGTGGCCGTCAGGAGCACCAGGGGGTCGTCGTCCGCGTTGGCGACGAGCAGGGTCCCCGGGCCGTCCGTGCCGTCCCGGTCCGGGAGGGCGACGGGGAGCGGCGCGTATCGGGCGACCACCGTGGTGCGGTCGTCGCCGGCGCGGACCTGGGGGTAGCCGAGGTCCGGGCGGGAGGGTTCCAGGGAGCCGAGCTGGAGGACGCCGGCGTGGCGGCGGAAGACGTCGAGCCAGAAGCGCAGGGTGGCGAGCTGGTCGGGCGTCTGCGTGGTGAGGTCGACGGAGATCTGCGGCACCGAGAACAGGGCGTTGAGGAGGTGGACGGCCACGGCCTCGGGTGTCTCGGCGGAGTTCCACATGATCATGTCGGCGTGGACGGCGAGCGGTCCCGCGGTGAGCCGGCAGTCGATGACGCGCTGGCGGTTCTCGGCGGGGCTGAGCGGGCAGTCGACGGTGCGGACCATGGTGGCGTACGGCCAGAGGCCGGGGCTGACGTACGGCTGGCGGTGCTCGACGATCACGTCGGGCCGGGTGCGGCGCAGCCGGGCGTCGAGGTCGGCGAGCAGTCGGCGTACGCCTTCGTGGACGGTGTCGTGGTCCGCTCCGGCGGGCGGGGGCGGCGGGTCGGCGAAGGCGAAGAGGTCGATGAAGTCGAGCTTCACGCCGTCCATGTCCCACTCCTCGACGGCGCGGGAGATCTTCTCGATCAGGTAGGCGCGGACCTCGGGGTGGCGGGGGTCGAGCACGGCGGCGTCGAGCTGCGGCACCTCGCGCAGGATGACTCCCTTGAAGCGGTCCCAGGCGTCGTTGTGCCGGCCGATGAACGGCACCGCGTACCAGAGGAGGTAGGCGAGGCCGAGCCGGTGGACCTCGGCGACGTGGGCGGCGAGGTCCGGGAAGGCCGTCGTGTTGGGCTCCCAGTCGCCGCAGTGGCCGTAGCCGCGGGCGCGGTCGGCGGTCTGCCAGCCGTCGTCGACGATGATGCTCTCGATGCCGAGGTCGGCGGAGAGGGCGGCCTGGCGTTCGACGACGGCGGCGTCGACGTTCTGGTGGAGGCTGTACCAGGTGGAGTACGCGGGCATCCGGGCGGCGGGAGGGACGCCGGGGTGGTCCACGCCCTCGGCCCACCAGTCGGCGACCGCTTGCAGGGTGGCCGCGAAGTGCCGGCCGCCGATGTCGATGCGCAGCCTCAACGGCGGACCGTCCGGGGTGAGTTCCTGCTCGACGGTGAAGGCGAACTCGCCGCTCTCCTCGACCACACCGGCGCCGACGCGCACGGGCGCGGCGGTCTCTGCGGCGGCGGCGGTGCACAGGGCGCGGTCGCCGGTGCCGACCAGGCTCGCGACGGGGGCGCCGAGGGCGAGCGAGACGGTCCGGGGGGCGATCCAGGACTGCGGCAGCCAGCGGGAGGCGTGGGAGTCCGGGGTCCAGTAGGCGGTGGCCCCGACGCAGGGGACGCGCCATTCGGCGCGGAGGGTGACGGCCTCCGTCGCCGTGACCTCGATCAGGGCCACGCCGTGGTCGACCAGGGTGACGGCGGACTCCCACGCGTCGCCGCCGAGGCCGGTGAGGTGGACGGTGAGCGGGGCACCGGTGGAGTGGCGCAGCCCGGTGGCGAGCTGCCGGTGGACGACGGTGCCGGGGACGTCGTCGGCCGCCGCGTCGGGGCGCCAGGCGGGGACGGGCGGCCGCGGAGCGGCGTCGCCCTCGGCGTCCTCGGGAGCGGCGTTCGGTGGTGCGGTGGTCACGGCGGTCACTCCTTGGTGGCACCGGCCAGCAGGCCGGAGATGAACTGGCGTTGCAGGACGAGGAAGAGGGCCATCACGGGGATGGCGGCTATGGCGCCGGCGAGCAGGACCTGCGCGTAGTTGGTCGTGGACAGCCCCTGGAGGGTGGCCATGGCCACGGGCAGCGTGTACATCTCGGGGCTGCGGAGCGCGATCAGCGGCCAGACGAACTGGTTCCAGCCGCCGAGGAAGACGAACAGCGCGAGCGCCGCGATGATCGGCCGGTTGACGGGGATGACGATGCGCCACAGCACCCGCAGTTCGCCGGCGCCGTCGACGCGGGCGGCGTCGAGGAGTTCGTCGGGCATGGACCGCAGCGCCTGCCGCATCAGGAAGATGCCGAACGGCGTGACCAGGCCGGGCAGGATGACGGACTCGTAGGAGTCGATCAGGCCCAGGTCCATCATCATCTGGAAGATCGGGATGAGCATCACCGTGTCGGGGATGACGAGGGTGCTGAGCAGCAGGACGAAGAAGACGTTGCGTCCGCGGAAGTCGAACTTGGCGAAGGCGTAGCCGGCGAGGACGGAGACGACGACCGCGCCGACGGTCTGGAGGCCTGCCACCAGGACGGTGTTGAAGAGGACGCGGGTCAGACCGATGGACTCCTGGAGGCCCTGGAGGTTCTCCATGAGGTGGCCGCCTGGCAGCAGCTTCGGCGGCCAGGAGAAGACGTCCCTGTCGTCCTGGGTGGCGGCCATGGCGAGCCAGTAGAAGGGGCCGACGCAGAGCCCGAAGGCACCGGCGAGCAGCAGGGTGAGCAGGGGGCCGCGGGACTTCATCGGCGCTCTCCCATCAGGCGGACCTGGAGGATGCCGAGGACGGACACGATCAGCGCGAGCGCGTAGGCGAGGGCCGAGGCGTAGCCGAAGTCGAAGTACTTGAAGCCGTTGTTGTAGAGGTACATGGTGACCGTCAGGGTGGCGTTGTCGGGGCCGCCGCCGGTGAGGACGTACGGCTCGTCGAAGAGTTGCAGCGTGCCGATGGTGGAGAGCACCACCGTGAGGAGCAGGATCGGCCGCAGCTGGGGCAGGGTGATGGAGAAGAAGCGGCGGACCGGTCCGGCGCCGTCGACCATCGCGGCTTCGTACAGTTCCTTGGGGATGCCCTGGAGACCGGCGAGGTACATCACCGCGTTGTAGCCGGTGTAGTGCCAGGTGATGACGAGGACGACACCGACGCGGGCCCAGAAGGGGCTGCCGAGCCAGTTCACCGGGTCGACGCCGAAGAAGGAGAGGACCCAGTTCAGGAGTCCGGCGTCGCGGTTGAGGATCACGGAGAACATGACGCCGGCGGCGACCAGGCCCGTCAGCGACGGGACGAAGACGCCGAGCCGCCAGAGCGGGCGCAGCCAGACCTTGGTGGAGTTGAGGCCGAGGGCGACGAGCAGGGCGAGGCCGAGCATCAGCGGCACCTGGACGACCAGGATCAGGGCGGTGTTCCTGAGCGCGGTCCAGAACAGCGGATCGTCGATGAGGCGCCGGTAGTTGGCGAGTCCGGTGAACTGCCGGGCGTCGCCGTTTCCGGTGGTGAGGCTGATCCAGAACGAGGCGGCGATCGGGTACGCCTTGAAGATCGCGAAGCCCAGCACGGCGGGCATGATCAGCAGGTACGGGACGGAGTCGCGTGTCAGCAGCCGGCGTCGGCCTGGGCGGGCCCGGCCGGGGCGCGGGGTGGCGCGGCGGCCGGGAGGGGCGCCGGCGCCACCACGGGTGGTGGCGTCGACGGTCCCGGTGGCGCGAGCGGGTTCGGGAGGTGCGAGGGACATGGTCAGGCTGCCTGCTGCCGGCCGGTCTGCTGGGCGAGCTGCGCGGCGGCCGCCTTGAGGGCGCCGGCCGGGTCGGCGCCCTTGAGCAGCACCTGGCTCTGGGCGTCGCTGGCGAGCTTGAGGGCCCGGCTGTAGTCGCTGGTGAAGTTGGTCGCCTCGGAGCCGGAGGAGAGCGAGTCGACGAGGGACTTCAGCACGCGCTGGCCGCCGTAGAAGGGGTGGGGCGCGCTGAACATCGGGTCCGCGTAGGCCGCCTTGAGGGCGGGGAAGACACTGCCGGAGGAGTACATGCGGTTGATCTCGGCGGGCTTGGTCAGCGCGTGCTCGATGAAGCGCCAGGCGGCCTTGCGGCGCTTGCTGGTGGCGGAGACCGCCAGGTAGGTGGAGTTGACGATGACGCTGCGTCCTCCGCCGGGGACGGCGGCCGGCGGCTGCATGACGCGCCACTTGCCGCTCTGGGCGGGGAACTTCTCCGCCATGTATCCCACGGCCCAGGCGGCCTCGGGCGCGGTGGCGAGCTTCCCCTGGCTGATCAGCCGCTTCCAGGTGCCCTGGCCCGCGGTGTCGGCGAGCAGGCCGCCGTCGTTGAGCCGCTTGATGACGGTGAGGGCCTTGACCGCGGCCGGGGAGGCGAGGGTGACCTTGCCTTCCTGGTCGAAGTAGAAGGCGCCCTGGAGCTGCATCAGGTTCTGGAAGAAGTCCATGTCCTGGGTGGTGCCGGGCTTGTCGAGCCCGATCAGCTGGGCGCCGGTGGCGGCGCGGATCTTCGGTCCGGCGGCGATCAGGTCGTCCCAGCTGGTGAGGGAGGCGGGGTCGACGTCGGCCTTCTCGAAGAAGTCGTGGCGGTAGAACAGCCCGAGGGGGTTGACCTCCCAGGGCAGGGCGTGGACGGCTCTGTCCTTGCCTATGACGGTCGGCCACAGGCCTTCGACGAAGGCGTCCTTGTGCTTGTCGGCGCCGAGCCGGGACAGGTCGGCGATGCCCTCCGGGAACTTCGCCAGGTAGCCGGGCAGGTAGTCGACGCCGATGTGGAGGACGTCGGCGAGGCCCTTGCCGCCCGAGGCGAGGCCGACGGTGATCTTGTCCCAGATGGCCGGTTCGCCGACGTCCTGGATCTCCACCGTGATGCCCGGGTTGTCCCGCTCGAAGGAGGGGACGACTCCGCGCAGGGCTTCCGCCGCGGAGGTCCAGCTCCAGACGGTGATCTTCCCGCTGTCGCCGTCGGCGCCTGCGGTGTCGGTGCCCGATCCGCCGCCGCAGGCGGTCAGGCCCAGTCCGGCGGCGGAGGCGGTGGCGAGGTGAAGCATCTGGCGGCGGCTCAGCTGGTGGGACATGTCGACTCCTGGGTGAGGGTTTCGGTGTGCGTGCGGGGCGTGGTGTGCGCGCCGGGGGCGGGGTCGGTCCGGGGCGTGGTGTCGGTGTGCGTGCCGGGCCGTCCGGTCAGCGCGTGCAGCGCGTCGGCGAACTGGTCCACCGCGACGGCCGGGGTGGAGACATGGGGAGAGAGGCGGATCCACTCGTCGCGGCGCGTGGTGATCACACCGGCCGCTTCGAGAGTGCGGTGGACGGTCACGGGGTCGTGACCCGGGAGACGGAACGTGCCGATTCCGGCGCGTTCCCGGTGGCCGAGCCCGTCCAGCAGGACCTCGGCGCCTGCCTGCCGGGCCCGGTCGAGGAGCTCGGCGAGGGTGGCCCGGATCCGGGCGCCCGTGGCGGCCGGGCCGCCCTCCGCGAGCAGCTCGTCGACGGCCGCGCCGATGGCGGCGGCGGCCGGGAAGTCCGGGTTGGTGGCGAGGTGGGCCGCGGCCCCGGGCAGCGGGGGCGCGGGGTGCCGCGCCGCGAAGGGTTCCGAGACACCGGCCCAGCCGCCGAGCCCGGGGCCGACGCGCTCGGCGCACCGGTCGCGGATCAGCAGCAGCGCGGCACCCCAGCCTGCCCTTAGCCACTTCTGGCCGCCGCTGACGAGGACGTCGGCGGCGTCCGCTTCGAGCGGGACGGCGCCGAGTCCCTGGATGGCGTCGACGATCAGGAGACGGTCCGGGCCGAGGACTTCCTTGAGGGCGGCGAGCGGTGCGACGTGCCCGGTGAGGGAGTCGACGGCGCTCACCGTGAGTGCGGTGACGTCGGGGGTGAGGTTCCGCCGCAGCAGGTCGGGGGTGATGTGGCGCTGCCCGTCCGGGTCGACGAGGCGGACGTCCGGGCCGCCTCGGCCGGCGAACCGGAGCCACGGGTAGACGTTGGCGGGGAACTCGCCGCGGGGCACCAGGACGGTGCCGTGCCCCTGGAGGCCGGCGGCCACGGTGAACAGGCCGTTGCTGGTGGACGGGGAGAGGGCGATCTCATGGGGGTGGGCGTCGAGGAGCCGGGCCGCCGAGGTCCGAGCGGCGTCGCTGAGGGCGAACAGCCGGTCGAGGTCGGCGGGGTCCGAGCGGGTGGCCAGGTCGGTCGCGGCGACGAGTGCCGCGGCCGCCCGGCGGGAGAGCGGGCCGACCCTGGCGTGATCGAGGTAGCCCGCCATCGGACCACGGGTGGGGGCCGGTCCGGAAGCCGCGGGTGTGGCGGCCTCGGGTGCCCGCAGACGAATTTGATCGTTCAAAATCTGTTCCTCAAGACGCCGTATGCATGATCTTCCTGGAATTTGAAGGTTCACATTAGAGAGCCGAGGGCGCCTCGGCAAGAGGTGGGACGAGGTCGACCGCCGCCCTTCGGGGGAACCCGCCGCGGGGCGTCGCGCGGCGCCGAGGGATGCCCCGGGGTTCGGGCTATCCATGGCCACAGGCGACGGTCGCCCGTGACCGTCACTGTCCGGGAAACCGGAAAGGTGGAGAACCAGTGGCTGTCCAGCCCATCCCCGAGGGATACCCGCGCGTCACGCCGTACCTCTGCGTCGACGGAGCCGCGGCCGCGATCGACTTCTACGTGTCCGTGCTCGGCGCCGTCGAGCGCATGCGCATGCCGGCGCCCGGAGGCTCGATCGGCCACGCCGAGCTGTCCCTCGGCAACTCGGTCATCATGCTCGCGGACGAGTTCCCCGACATGGGGTTCCGCTCGCCCAAGGCGGTCGGCGGCACACCCGTCACCCTGCACGTCTACGTGGAGGACGTCGACGCGGTCTTCGCCAAGGCCCTCGCCCAGGGCGCCAAGGAACTCTCGCCGGTCAAGGACGAGTTCTACGGTGACCGCACGGGGCAGCTCGAAGACCCCTTCGGTCACCGCTGGAACCTCGCCACGCACGTGGAGGACGTTCCCGCGGAGGAGATGGAGCAGCGGGCGAAGAAGGCCATGCAGTCCATGCAGCCCCCGTCCGACGCCGCCTGAACGACCGCCCGAGGCGGGGGCGGCTCAGCGCCCCCGCCCCACCGGGAACACCCCTCGCCCGACATGTCCCCGGCCGACGCAGGGTCCCCTGCCGGGCCGGTCCGGGGCTCTGCCATCCTGTCCGGCGTGACGCTCGTGCCGCCCGACCCGGAACCCATCACCCCGGACCCGCCCCACGCCCCGCCGAGTCCCCTCCTGACCCAGTCCTGGCTCGACCTGGCCTTCCTCCACTGGGCCGTCGACCCCGACGTGGTCGCCCCGCTGCTTCCGGCCGGAACCGTTCCGGACACCCTGAACGGCGTGACGTACGTCGGGCTCGTCGCCTTCCGGATGCACCGGGTCGGATGGTTCCGCCTGCCCGGCGTCCCCTACCTGGGCAGCTTTCCCGAGACCAACGTCCGTCTCTACTCGGTGGACGCGCGGGGCCGCCGCGCTGTGGTGTTCCGTTCGCTCGACGCCTCGCGACTCGTTCCCGTCGCCTTCGGGAGGGCCCTGTTCCGGCTGCCGTACGTCTGGTCGAGGATGGCCGTCCGCCATGACGGCGCCACCGTCACGTACACCAGCAGTCGGCGTCTGCCCGGGCCGCGCGGCGCGCGCAGCCGGATCGTGCTGCGGGTCGGGGAGCGCGTCGAGGCCCCCACGGAGCTCGAACACTTCCTGACGGCCCGCTGGGGCATGCACACCGCCTTCTACGGACGGTCGCTCTACCTCCCGAACGCGCACCCGCGCTGGCCGCTCCACCGGGCGGAACTCCTCGTGTGCGAGGAGGACTTGGTGGCAGCGGCCGGTCTGCCCCGGCCGGTCGGCGCGCCCGTGAGCGTGCTGTACTCGCCCGGCGTCCCCGTGGAGTTCGGCCGCCCGGCCCGACGCCCCGGCGGCATCCCCACGCCCTGAGCGGAGCCGGACGGGTGGCCACGGGACCTCCCCGGCCGGCCGGCGAAGCGGCGGCGGGCGGATGCGGACCTACCCGCCCGGTGTGCCCGCCCCTGCCGGCTCGCCGGCAGAAAAGCTCCTGAGGATCAGGCCGGACGGCGTCCTGCCACAGCCAGGAGACTCGGGAGCACGAATCCTGGTGCGTCGTCCTGTGTGACGGGTCGACCCGTGCGGCTCGGTCGACGGGGCGCCGGCACCGTGCCTGTCGTGCTGCACGGTGCCGGTTCGGAGGCGGCGCGTCGCGTCGCGGGGGGGGTGGGTCAGGAGATTTCGGGGAGCAGGCCCGTGACCGGGGCCGCCTGGTCGGTGAGCTGGTGGATCTGGCCCAGCTCGTTCAGGCCGTTGAGGCCGCCCAGCTGGCCGGCGATGCCGGGGAACCGGCCGCGGGACTCCTCGGGGATGCCGGTCGTCGCGACGGCGTCGAGCTCGCTGATCGGATTGATGGGCGGGCCGAGCGGGCTGGTGGGGGCGACGGCCTGCGCCGCCGAGGCGCCGAGGCACGAGAAGGCGGCGGCGACGGCCAGGACCGAGGAAATGCGTCGTGTTGAGGTCATACCCCTCACAACGGATCGCCGTGCCGACGGACACGGCCGCGCCCCGCTCCCACCGTCCGAACGGGGGGCACCTCCTCGGCTCCGTCGGCGTCGGACGGTCAGGCGCCGGCCAGCTCGGCGTTGGCGCGCTCCGTGACCAGTGTCAGCACGCGGCCCGCGACCGCGAGGTCCTCGGCCGGAATGCCGGCGTAGAGCCGGGCGGCGATCTCGGCGGACTCGGCGGAGGTGGTCTCGTCCAGGTCGCGTCCGGCCGCCGTGAGCCTCAGCCGGGACGCGTCCGCCGGGTCCTCTTCCAGCAGCTCGCCAGCCGTCAGCTCGTCGACGGTCCCGCGTACGACCCGCTCGTCGGTCTTCAGCGAGCCGTTGACGTCGGCGACGAGCGCGTCACGGGCGATGGACCCGCCCGCGGCCGCGACGGCCCGGAGCGTCACGCTCTGGTGGTACGTGATGCCGTGGCGGGTCAGCGCGACCTCCAGGACGGCTCGTGCGGCGAAGAAGGCCAGGGCGACGGTCCGGCCGTTGGCCGTGGGTGTGGGGGCGGTGGGTGTGGTGGTCATGACTGCTCCTCGTCGTTCTCGGTGTGCGGTTCAAGAGGTACGTCGAGCAGGGTCGCCAGCTCGCGGGTGAACTGCCGTGCGCGCGGGCCGTCCTGTCCCCCGAGCGGCTCCAGCAACTGGTCGAGGAGGCCCTGGACCACCTTGACGGCGCGGCGCGTGACGTCGCGCCCCTCCTCGGTGAGCGACAGCTGCACGGCGCGCGGGTCGTCCGGGTCCCGGGTGCGGGCGACGAGTCCTGCGGCCTCCAGGGCGCGGGCGAGCTTGGACACGTACAGGGCCTCGAGGCCCGTGTGGTCGGCGAGGCGGCGCTGGCTGGGCCGGAGCCCGGAGCGCGCCATGCCGTACAGCGAGGCCATCAGCGCGTACTGCGCATGGGTCAGGCCCAGCGGCGCGACCGCCCGGTCGACGGCGACCCGCCACTTCATCGACAGGCGCCAGACCAGGAATCCCGCTGTGGCGCCCTCAGTTGCTCTGCTCACGCGACATACAATACATAGCTACTATGTACATGGCTACTATTTTCGGCGGACATCCGCAGCGGTACGGAAGAGGGGGTGGAGGCGGCAGGAGGGAGTACGCACTCCTTGCCACTTACAACTTATAGCGCACAGGGGGGCTTGCGGCAAGGCCCCGGTGATACCGCAGAATCCTCGACATGACCCCCCTGATCACCAGCGCGTTCGACCTTCCCGACCGACTCTCCCCCAAGGCCGACCCGGCGCTGATCGCCGGTGACGAGAAGCACTTCGCGGACATCGCGGAAAGCCTCGACCAGGTGATCGCCGAACTGTCCGACCGGCTCGACGCCGAGCTCAAGGCCCCCGGCGGCGTCGGCCGTGAGGCGATGGAGCGGGACATGGAGGTCCACCGACTGACCGCCCGCCTGCGCGCGCTGCGCCGCTTCGGCCTGGACCTGTGCCTCGGGCACATGGTCGCCGCGGACGGTTCCGAGCCCCTGTACGTCGGGCGGCTCGGTCTCACCGACAGTTCGGGGCGCCGCCTCCTCATCGACTGGCGCTCCCCCGCGGCCGAGCCGTTCTTCGGCGCGACCCACGGCAACCCGATGGGTCTCGCGAGCCGCCGCAGGTACCGCTGGACCGGCGGCCGGATCGGCGACTACTGGGACGAGGTGTTCACCCAGGACGCGTTCGTCGGGCACGCCGCCCTCGACGACCAGTCGGCCTTCATCGCGAGCCTCGGCAACAACCGCTCGGCCCGGATGCGTGACGTCCTCGGCACCATCCAGTCCGACCAGGACGCCATCATCCGCGCGGGATCCCGCGGCGCTCTCGTCGTCGACGGCGGTCCCGGTACGGGCAAGACCGTCGTCGCGCTCCACCGCTCCGCCTATCTCCTCTACTCCGACCCCCGTCTCGGTCACCGTCGGGGCGGTGTGCTCTTCGTCGGCCCCCACGACCCGTATCTGGCGTACGTCGCCGATGTCCTCCCCAGCCTCGGCGAGGAGGGCGTGCGGACGTGCACCCTGCGGGACCTCGTCCCCGAGGGGGCGTCGGCGCCGGGCGAGGCCGACGCGGAGGTCGCCCGCCTGAAGTCGTCCGCGGACATGGTGAAGGCGATCGAGAAGGCCGTCCGGTTCTACGAAGATCCGCCGAGCGAGGGGATCCCGGTCGCCACGCCGTGGGCGGAGATGTGGCTGAGCGCGGACGAATGGGTCGAGGCGTTCCGGGCGCCGGGGCCCAGCACTCCGCACAACGAGGCACGGGACCTGATCTGGGAGGAGCTGGCCACGATCCTGTGGGACAAGTTCGACGCGGACGGGCACGCGGGCGGCGACGGGGACGGTGACGTCGTGTCGCCCGAGCAGTTCCGCAGGGCGCTGCTGCACGACAAGGAGCTGGTCGGCACGCTGCATCGCGCGTGGCCGCTCCTCGAACCCGCCGACGTCGTCGGCGACCTGTGGACGGTCCCCGCCTACCTGCGGATGTGTGCTCCCTGGCTCGACCGCGACGAGGTCCGGACGTTGCGGCGCGCGGACCCGCACGCCTGGACGGTGTCGGACCTGCCGCTCCTGGACGCGGCGCGGCAGCGGCTCGGCGACCCGAAGGCGTCCGTGCGCAAGCGCCGGCACGACGCCACCGTCGCCGCCGAGCGCGAGCGCATGGCCGGCGTCATCAGCGACATCGTCGACGCCGATGCCGACGGCGAGGGTGCGGTGACCATGCTGCGCGGCCGTGACCTCCAGGACAGCCTGATCGACGAGACCGCGCTGCCCGGTACCGACGTGGACCCGCTGGCCGGGCCGTTCGCGCACGTCGTCGTGGACGAGGCGCAGGAGCTGACCGACGCGGAGTGGCAGATGCTGCTGCTCCGCTGCCCGTCGCGGAGCTTCACCATCGTCGGTGACCGCGCGCAGGCCAGGCACGGGTTCACCGAGTCGTGGCGGGAGCGGCTGGAGCGGGTCGGGATCGACCGCATCGACGTGGCCTCGCTCAGCGTCAACTACCGGACGCCGGAGGAGGTCATGACGGAGGCCGAGCCGGTGATCCGGGCCGCGCTTCCCGATGCCAACGTGCCGAGCTCGATCCGCAGCAGCGGCATCCCGGTCGTCCACGGGTCCGTCGAGGAGCTCGACTCGGTGCTCGACACCTGGCTCGCCGAGAACGCCGACGGGATCGCCTGCGTCATCGGTGACCCCACGTTCCCGGCGACGGCCCGCGTCCGGTCGCTGACCCCGCAGTTGTCGAAGGGCCTGGAGTTCGACCTGGTCGTCCTCGTCGATCCGGAGACGTACGGCGCGGGCGTCGAGGGAGCCGTCGACCGCTATGTCGCCATGACACGGGCGACGCGGCAGCTCGTGATCCTCACGAGCTCCTGAGGTCGGCGGTCGGCAGGCGGAGGGTGAAGCGCGCGCCGCCGCCGGGGGCCTGACCGGCGGTCAGGTCCCCGCCGTGGCGGCGGGCCACGTCGCGGGCGATGGCGAGGCCGAGGCCCGCCCCGCCGTCGTCCCGGCTCCTGGCGTCGTCGAGGCGGACGAAACGCTCGAAGACACGGTCGCGTTCGGCCCCGGGGACGCCGGGGCCGTCGTCGTCCACGCGCAGCAGGACGCCGCCGCCCGTCACACCGACCGTGGCGGTGATCCGGGTGGCCGCGTGCCGCTGGGCGTTGTCGAGGAGGTTGCCGATCACCCGGGCGAGCTGCTGCCGGGAGCCGGAGACCCGGCCGCGAAGGGCTTCGTGACCTCGGTCGAGCTGACCGACGAGGACGACGCTCCCGCCACGAGCTGGGACGTGAGTGTCCACCCGACCGGTGGGGCGGAAGACGACTGGAACGTCGACGTGAAGACCGGCGCACTCGTGGCGGAGCACGACGACAGCGACGACGACTGATCACTTCGCCGGGGCACAGCGACCGCCCCGCCTCCACGGGCGCCGGTGCGACAGGGGCCTCGTCGAGCTCCGAAGCCCGCTCGTCGACTGGCCGCTCACCCACACGGCGGACGGCGGATCAGGGCGTTGACCTGGGGACTCCGTCATATAGCAAGACGAGTGGTTTAGCTCCCCGTCCGTGTGAACGCGCTGGCCCATGGGACGCCCGTACGTCGAGTGTGTGCGCGATGAACACTCACGACACGCACACTCCAGACATCGACGCTCCCTCACGACGCTCCGTCGTCACGGCCACGGGTGCCTCCGCGCTCGCCGCCGGGCTCGCCGCCGCGTCCGCCGGGACCGCGACCGCCCTGAGTCCGGCCACCCTTCCGTCGACGGTGCCTTCCGTCGTACCGCCCGGCACCGACCCCGGGGCATACGCCACGGTCGCCCGTGCCATCGCCGTCTACGACGAGCACGACGAGTCGCTCGTCCCGGCCTACCTGCGGATCGTCGAGAACGGCCTGCCCGCCCGCCGGGCGAAGGCCACGAAGCGGGTCCTGGTCGTCGGCGCCGGGCCGGCCGGACTCCTCGCCGCCGACCTGCTCAACCGGGCCGGCCACGACGTCCTCGTGATCGAGGCCAACGGCAACCGCGTCGGCGGCCGCATCAAGACGTTCCGCAAGGGCGGCCACGAGAACGGGGAGCAGCCCTTCGCCGACCCCCTGCAGTACGCCGAGGCCGGGGCGATGCGGCTGCCCGAGAGCCACCCGCTCCTCATGGCGCTGATCGAGAAGTTCGACCTCCCCCGCCAGGAGTTCTACCTGGTGGACGTGGAGGTAGGGAATCCGGCGAAGCAGGCCAACCGCACCTGGATCCACGTCAACGGCGTCCACATGCGCCGGGCCGACTACGAGAAGGACCCGGCGAGGATCAACGACACCTTCGGCGTCACGGGCGCCCACCGGACGAAGACCGCCGCCGCCATCCTCGCGGACGCCCTCGAACCCGCGCGGCGGCTCGTCCGGGACAAGGAGGGGACGGCCCTCGTCGAGGGCTGGGTCGAGATCCTCCGGGCGTACGGCCACTGGTCCATGTACCGGTACCTCACCGAGGTCGCCGGACTCGACACCCGCACCATCGACCTCATCGGCACCATCCAGAACCTGACCTCGCGGCTGCACCTCTCCTTCATGCACAGCTTCCTGTCCGCCGCGCTGATCGACCCGAGGACGAAGTTCTGGGAGATCAAGGGCGGCACCGCGCTGTTCGCCGACGCGCTGTACGCGCCGGTGAAGGGAAAGGTGCGGCTCGACAGGCGCGCCGTAAGGATCGAGCGGCGCGGCGGCAAGGTCCGGGTGCACACCGTCTCCGAGGACCAGCAGACCGGCGGGGAGGGCGTCACGGAGGTCTTCGAGGCCGACGAGGCGATCGTCACCGTCCCCTTCTCCGGCCTGCGGCACGTGACCTTCGATCCTCCGCTGGCGTACGGCAAGCGCCGGGCGATCACGGAGCTGCACTACGACGCGGCGACCAAGGTGCTGCTCGAGTTCTCCCGGCGGTGGTGGGAGTTCACCGAGGCGCAGTGGAAAGACGCGCTCGACTCCATCGAGGACGGGCTGTACGAGCGGTACCGGGCGGGCGGGGTCGCGCACGGGGACTTCCTCGGCGCGCACCGGTCCGTGAAGGACCTGGGGGTGACGGTCCCCGACGCCCTCAAGGAGTACTTCTCCGTCTTCCGGCCGGTCGCGGGCGGCGAACCGGAGGCGTCCCATGTGCGGGGCGGCGGCTCGGTCAGCGACAACGCCAACCGCTTCATGTACTTCGAGCACGCGGCGCCCATGGAGGGCAGCGACGGAGGCATCATGCTCGCCTCCTACAGCTGGGCCGACGACGCCCTGAAGTGGGACGCGTTCGCCGACGAGGAGCGGTACCTGCGGGCCCTCGCCGGCGTGCAGGCCGTCTTCGGCCGCCGCTGCGAGGTCTTCTTCACCAACAAGTGCAGGACCCAGTCGTGGATGCGTGACCACTACGCGTACGGGGAGGCCTCGGTGCTCTTCCCCGGGCAGCACACCGAGCTGTTCCCGGACGTCCCCACGTCCGAAGGGCCGCTCCACTTCGCGGGGTGCCACACGTCGATCAAGCCCGCGTGGATCGAGGGCGCCCTGGAGTCCGCCGTCCGTACGGCCTTGAAGGTGCACACGGGCTGACGAGCCGGTCCCGGGGTGAGGGTCACCGGTCCGGTGGCCCTCACCCCGGGGTGAGTTCGCCGCTGAGCTTTTCGTGGAGGGCGGCGCTGGGCGCGTTGAGGCCGATGATCTCCACGGTCTTGCCGCGCTGGGCGTACCGGGTCTCGATGGCGTCGAGGGCGGCGACGGAGGAGGCGTCCCAGATGTGGGTGGCGGACAGGTCGATGACGACCTTGTCGGGGTCGGTGGCGTACGCGAAGCGGCCGACGAGGTCGTTGGAGGAGGCGAAGAACAGTTCGCCGGTGACGCGGTAGACGACCGTGGTGTCGTCGGGGTCGGTGACGGCCGTGACGTCGGCGAGGTGGGCGACGCGTCGGGCGAAGATCACCATGGCGGTGATCGAGCCGCCGACGACGCCCACGGCGAGGTTGTGCGTGGCCACCACGCAGACGACGGTGATCACCATGACGGCGATCTCCCCGGCGGGCATCCGCCGCAGCGTCTTCGGCGCGACGGAGTGCCAGTCGAAGGTGGCGAAGCAGACCATGACCATGACGGCGACGAGGGCGGCCATGGGGATGTCGGAGACGACCGGGCCGAAGACGATGCACAGCACCATCAGGAACGCGCCGGACAGGAACGTCGAGAGGCGGGTGCGGGCGCCGGAGACCTTGACGTTGATCATCGTCTGGCCGATCATCGCGCAGCCGCCCATGCCGCCGAAGAAGCCGGTCACGATGTTGGCGATCCCCTGGCCGATCGATTCGCGGGTCTTGCTGGAGCGGGTGTCGGTGATCTCGTCGACCAGCTTGGCCGTCATCAGCGATTCCATCAGGCCGACCAGCGCCATCGCGAGCGCGTACGGGGCGATCAGCGTGAGCGTGTCGAGCGTGTACGGCACGTCGGGCAGGCCGGGGGCGGGCAGCGCGGACGGCAGGGCGCCCTTGTCCCCGACCGTCGGGACCGCGATTCCGGCGGCGACGGTGATGACGGTCAGGATGACGATCGAGACGAGCGGGGCCGGGACGACCGTGGTGACCCGGGGGAAGAACACCATGAGCGCGAGCCCGGCGACGACCAGCGGATAGACGGCCCAGGGCACGTCCCTCAGTTCCTTGATCTGGGCCATGAAGACCAGGATCGCGAGGGAGTTGACGAAACCGACCATCACCGAGCGCGGGACGAACCGCAGGAGCTTCGCCACCCCGAGCGCCCCGAGGGCGATCTGGAAGACACCGGCGAGGATGACGGCGGCGATCAGGTAGCCGAGCCCGTGCTCGCGGTTCAGGGGCGCGATGACGAGGGCGACGGCCCCGGTCGCGGCGGAGATCATGGCCCGCCGGCCGCCGACGACGGAGATCACCACGGCCATCGTGAAGGAGGCGAACAGTCCGATCGCCGGGTCCACGCCCGCGATGATCGAGAACGAGATCGCCTCGGGGATCAGCGCGAGCGCGACGACCAGGCCACCGAGCACCTCGGTGCGCCAGACCCTCGGATCGCGCAGCCAGTCCGGCTTCAGGCCGCGCAGGCGGGCGACCGGGGACACGAGGGAAACGGAGGAGGACAAGGGAAGCGGAACCTGTCGTGCTCGGGCGCACCCGCCGGCGGCGGGCGGGGCGGGTGGGAGAGAGGACGGAACGGGCAACTCTACCGTGAGGGCAGGACGGGCCTCGTTGGTGAGTCCGCCTCCCCCGTGCCCTCTTGTCCACCGACCGGTGGACAAGAGGTTCAACCGGCCGAGCCTGTCGGCGAGGCGGCGCCGGCGGCGAGGCTGGGACGCATGACGAACCCCACCGTACGCATGGCCCGGTACAGCGCCCGGCACCCCTGGCGCGCGCTGATCGGCTGGATCCTCTTCGTGGCCCTCTGCCTCGGCGCGGGCCTGGCCCTCGGGGCCAACCCCGCAACCACCGAGGACTTCCGCATCGGCGAGGCCGGCCGCGCCGAGGCCCTCGCCGCCGAGGGCGGTCTTCAGCAGAAGCCGTTGGAGCGGGTCATCGTCCAGGCCGCGCCGGGCACCGGCCCCCTCGACCGGGCGGAGGCCGACGCCGCCGCGCGCGAGGTCGTCGCCCGGATGCGGCAGCTGCCCGAGGTGCTGTCCGTCGCCGACCCGGTCGCGGACGCCCGGCACACCGCGCTGCGCGTCGACGTCACCATGAACGGCGCCGAGTTCGAGGGGAAGCAGCATGTCGACGCGCTGCTCGCGCAGACGGCCGAGGTCCAGGCCGCGCACCCGCGGCTGATCGTCGAGGAGGTCGGCAGCCCCTCGATCGGCAAGGGGGTCGACAAGCTCCGCGGCGACGACCTCGCCCGTACCGAGGTCATCGCGCTGCCCGTCACCCTGATCACCCTGCTGATCGTCTTCGGCTCGATCGTCATGGCCGTCGTACCGCTGCTGCTCGCGCTGTCCTCGATCGTGGCCGCCGTCGGCCTGTCGATGGTCGCCTCGCACGTCTTCCCCGACGCCGGGGTCGGCACCAACGTCATCCTGCTGATCGGCCTGGCCGTCGGCGTCGACTACACGCTCTTCTACCTGAAGCGGGAGCGCGAGGAGCGGGCCCGGGCCGTCGGCGGGCGTCTCACCACCCAGGCCGTCGTGGAGGTCGCCGCGGCGACCTCGGGCCGGGCCGTGGTCGTCTCCGGACTGGCGGTCGCGGTCTCCAGCGCCACTCTCTACCTCGCGGACGACGTCATCTTCTCGTCCATCGCCACCGGGGCCGTCGTCGTCACCCTGGTCGCCGTCCTGAGTTCGCTGACCGTGCTGCCCGCGCTCCTCGCCCTGCTCGGCGAGCGCGCCGAGCGCCGCGGGGCCCGTAAGGCGGCGAAGGCCGCGGCCCGCGTCGCCGCCGGCAGGCCCGTACGGCGCCGTGCCCTCCGCACCCCCGGTTCCGCCCGCACCGGCGGCGGCCGGATCACCGCCGCGGTCCTCCGCCCCGTCGCCCGGCACCCCGCCGCGACACTCGCCGTCTCCTCCCTCGCCCTCGTCGCGCTCGCCCTGCCCGTCCTGAACATCACCATCACGGAGATGTCCCGCGAGACGCACTCTCGCGCCATCCCCGCCATGCGGACCTACGACCGGCTGCTGACCGCCTATCCCGAGCTCAGGTCGATGCACCAGGTCGTCGTACGGGCGGACGCGGAACGGGCCGGGGACGTCGCCGGCGCCCTGCGGGAACTCGCCGGCCGCGCCGCAGCCGAGGACCCCGCGATCGGCGGCACGCCCGTGGTGCGTACCTCCGCCGACCGCCGCGTCACCCTCCTGGAGATGCCGGTCCACCGCTCCGTGAACAGTCCGGAGGCACACGCGTCGCTCGACCGGCTCCGCGGCGGCCTCGTGCCGGAGACCGTCGGCGCGCTGCCCGGCGCCGAGGTGGCCGTCACCGGCGAGGTCGCGCGCTACGCCGACTATCCCGCCCATCAGAAGCGCAAGCTGCCGCTCATCGTGGGGGCGCTGCTGCTCGTCACCTTCGCGATGACCGTGTGGGCGTTCCGGTCGGTGGTCCTCGGCCTCGTCGGCGTCGTCCTCAACCTGCTCTCCGCGTTCGCCTCGCTGGGTGTGCTCGTGCTGGTCTTCCAGAACGAATGGGCCGAGGGGCTCCTCGACTTCACGTCCACGGGCTCGATCGGCTCCCGGGTCCCGCTCTTCCTCTTCGTGATCCTCTTCGGTCTCTCCATGGACTACCAGGTGTTCGTGATCAGCCGGATCCGCGAGGCCCGCCTCAAGGGCGTCCCCACCCGGCAGGCCGTCCTCGACGGCGTGTCCTCTTCCGCCGGGGTGGTCACCAGCGCGGCCGTGGTGATGGTGACGGTCTTCGCCAGCTTCGCCGCGCTGCACCTCATCGAGATGAAGCAGATCGGGTTCAGTCTGGCGGTCGCCGTCCTCCTCGACGCCTTCGTGATCCGCATCCTGGTCCTGCCCTCCCTGATGCTGCTGCTCGGCGAGGCCAACTGGTGGCCCGCGCGCGGAACGCGGCCTACGGGGAGCCCCGGACGGACGGAGCGTCAGACGGTGTCCGTAGGCTGATCGGATGACCGAACGGATGGCCGACCCGACGACTCGACGGACGGCCGAGCGGCCCGCGCTCACCGCCCTCCGGCGCTGGTACACCGCCGCCTGGCTGCTCCTGGGTCTGATCCCCTCGGTCATCGCCGTCGGCAACGACTCGGGGCCCGGCAAGTGGGCCTCCCTGGCCCTGGTCGGCCTGGCCCTCGCCTACACGGCCGTGCACCGCGCCCGGGACCACGCGCCGGTCTCTCTCGGAGTCCTGGCCGCCGGTCTGGGTGTGATGGCGGCCCTCCCGGGCGGCGGCGCGGCGCTGCTGATCGTCGCACTCCCCCAGTTCTGGTTCCAGACCCTGGGGCGGCGGGCCGCCGTCCTGTTCAGCGGCGGCGCGGCTTCGGCCACCGCCGCGGGGAGCCTGCTGCGCGACTCGCCGGGGAACGCGGTCGCGGCCCTGACCGGCTACGGGATCTCGGTCCTGGCGGGCATCCTGCTCCACCGTCTGATCGCGGACAGCGAAGCCCGCGCCACCGCACTGGCCGCCGAACTGTCCCTGACCCAGGAACAGTTGGCGGACGCCCATCGCCGCCAGGGGGCGGCCGACGAGAGGGAGCGCATGGCCCGCGAGATCCACGACACCCTCGCCCAGGGGTTCGCCTCCGTCATCGTGCTCGCCGAGGCGGCCCGGGCCGGCCTCGGCGGTGATCCGGAGCGCACCGCGCAGCAGCTCCGCTCGATCGAGCGGACCGCCCGCGAGAACTTCGCCGAGGCCCGGGTCCTGGTGGGCGCGGCCCCGCACAGCGGGCTGACCCCCGGCTCGGTGGTGCCGACGCTGCGCCGCACCCTGGAGCGCTTCGCCCAGGACACCGGGGTCACGGTGGAGGCGGAGCTCCCCGAGGACGTCGACTGCGACCAGCAGACGCGGATCGCGCTGCTGCGCTGCACCCAGGAGTCCCTGGCGAACGTGCGTAAGCACGCCGACGCGAGCACCGTCGGTGTGGTCCTCGCCCAGTACCCGCACGCCATCGAGCTGGAGATCACGGACGACGGGCGGGGCTTCGTGGTCGAGGAGTCGCGCGGCTTCGGTCTGGACGGCATGCGCAAGCGGCTCGCCGAACTCGACGGCGAACTGACGGTGACGAGCTCGGTCGGGGACGGCACCCGCGTCCTCGCGACCTTCCACACGAACGGACAGTCCTGACATGCCCGCAGTACCCGAACCGCTGACGCCCCCGAACCCGAACCCGGCCCCGGCCCCGGCCCCGATCCGGGTCGTGGTCGTCGACGACCACACCGTGATGCGCGCGGGAGTGGTCTCGCTCCTGGCGCCCGCCCCGGACATCGCCGTCGTCGGCGAGGCGGGCGACGGCCGCGCGGGCGTCGAGCTCGTCGAGCGGCTGACCCCCGACGTGGCCCTGGTCGACCTGCGCATGCCGGTGCTAGACGGCGTCGCGGCGACCGCCGCCATCACCGCCGGCCCGGCCCCGACCCGGGTGCTCATCCTGACCACGTACGACACCGACGTCGAGATCGAGCGGGCGGTGGAGGCCGGTGCCATCGGCTATCTGCTGAAGGACACCACCGGCGAGCAGCTGGCCGAGGCCGTCCGCGGCGCGGCCCGCGGGGAGACCGTCCTCGCCCCGCGCGTCGCGGAACGGCTGGTCGCCCGGATGCGCCGCCCCGCCCCGGTCGTCCTGACCGCGCGGGAGCGGGACGTGCTGGGGGCGGTGGCCGACGGTCTGTCCAACATCGAGATCGGCAAGCGCCTGGTCATCGCCGAGGCGACGGTCAAGACCCATCTCCTCCGCGTCTTCGCGAAGCTGGACGTCAGCGACCGTACGCGCGCGGTGGTCGTGGCCCTGGACCAGGGCCTCCTCCCGGACCGCGAGCCGCCCCGCTAGCCGGGCCCCGGGAGGGGACACGCGCTTCCTCCGCCTCGCGTCCCCGTCGACGGGCGGCTCAGGGCTGCCGTCGGACGAGCAGCAGGGCGACGTCGTCGGTGCGGTGCGCGGCGTCCGTGACATGGCGGATCAGCTCGTCGGCGAGGGCCTCCAGGTCCCGGTTCCGGCACCGGGAGAGACGGTCGGCGAGCTCCCTCGTGGCGGTGCCGATGTCGGCGCCGGGTGTCTCGACCAGCCCGTCGGTGAAGAGGGCGAGGACGGAGCCGGCTCCCAGGGCGCCTCCGCCGTGGTGTACCCGACGTCCGCCGCGATCCCGAGGAGGAGTCCCGGCGGGACCCCGACCGGGCCCGTACGACCGTCGGGGCGGCGCAGGAGGGGCGGGGGGTGGCCCGCGGTCGCCAGCCGCAGCCGGTGGCGGGCGAGGTCGAGCTCGACGATCAGGCAGCTGGTGAAGCGGTCCGGGTCGAGGTCGATCAGGAGCCGGTTGGTACGGGCGAGGATGTCGCCCGGGGACACGCCCTCGGTGGCGTGGGCGTGGACGGCGATGCGCACCTGTCCCATGAGGGCCGCCGCGTTCGTGTCGTGCCCCTGCACGTCGCCGATGACGGCGATGACCCTGTCGGGAGCGGCGTGGATGAGGTCGTAGAAGTCCCCGCCGACGTCCATGCCGTGGCCCGCGGGCAGATAGCGGGCGGCGACGGCCACCCCCGGGAGCGGGGTCAGGCCGTGCGGGAGCAGGCTCGTCTGGAGGCTGCGCGCGAGGGAGTGCTGAGCGTCGTAGAGGCGGGCCCTGGCAAAGGCCTGGGCGATCAGTCCCGCCAGCGAGGTGAGCAGCGCGCGCTCGGCCGCGGGGAAGGGGCGCGGCTGGTCGTACGAGAGGATCAGCGAGCCGACGGGCCGGCCGGAGGCGATCAGGGGCAGGAACGCCCAGGCGTGGCGGCCCTCGTAGCGCGGGGCGTGCGGGTGGGCGCGGTGGAGGTCGTCGGACGTGGGGAAGAAGACGGGCACGCCGGTGGTGAGTACCTGGGCGTCGGCGACCTCGGCCGTCAGGGGCGTGCCGTCGAAGCGGTCGATGAATTCCTGGTCGTAGCCGCGGTGGCCGATGATGCGCAGTCGCCCCTCGTCCGCGCTCATCAGCACGAGGCCGTGCGGGCCGAAGGCGGGCACGATCTGGTCGGCGACGAGTTCGACGACTTCGTGGACGCCGGCCGCTTCGGCGAGGGTCGCCGCGAGATGCATGAGGTGGTAGACCGCGGAGGCGCCCACGGATTCGACGTACGGCGCGCCGTATGTCGGTGCGGGGCCCGGCGCGACGGCGCCGGCGGCCGCCTCCCCGTCCGTGGCGTCGGGTCCGGGCGACGGGGTGATGTGGACGCTGATCCCGGTGGCGTCCGGGTAGAGCTCGAAGAGGAGCCATACCCCCGGTCGTCGCCGGACGGTGAACGACACCGGCCGGCGGGTGACCACCGCCGCGCGGTAGCGGTCCTCGAAGACGGGGTCGTTCAGCCAGAGGAGAACCTCCCACGGCCTCCTGCCGAGCAGCGCGACCGCTCCGGCGTCGACCAGCTCGACGGCGGCGGTGTTCATGAAGGTGATGCGTCCGTCGAAGTCCAGGGCGCAGCAGCCCACGGGCAGGCGCTCGGTGAAGTCGACGGCGGCCGCGGCCAGGGCGGGGTCGGCCTCGGAGGGGCGCGTCGGGTGCACGACGCGCGGCTCCTCGGGGTAGGACCGCGGTTCCTGTCCGGCCGCTCGCCGCAGGAGCCGTGCCGCCCGGCGGCAGGAGAGGTCGAGCGTCTCGCGCTCGCGCTCGTCGAGCTGAGGCGGATGCCAGACCGGCCACAGGAGGACGACGCCGCCGTGCACGGTCGTGGCGTCGGCGATGGGGGCGGCCGCCAGCAGGAAGTCGTACGGCAGCACGATCCCCAGGCGCGGATAGCGGCGGGCGATCTCCTCCCGGCCGCCCAGCCACACGAGCGTGCGGTGGCGCATGGCGTCGGCCACCGGGATCGGGGCGTCGGCCGGGATGCGGACCCACGGGGCGGCGATCTCCCGGGACACCCCCGACACCAGGGCGAGGCGCAGGTTCCGGTCCCCCGGCACCCGCACGTACACGAGCCCTATCGACGCCTCGGTGTCGCGCATGACATCGGCGAGGACGGCGTCCAGCAGTCCCTCGGCGAAGACGTCCTGGGCGTCCGCTTCCGTGGGCTCTCCCACGTCACCCATGTTCGGACCATACGTCCGCCGGGTCCCGCCCGCGCGGCAAGCCCTTCCGGCGGGTCAGCTGTCGAAGCCGAGGCCGAAGCGGTCCAGGGTGCGCAGCCAGAGGTTGCGACGGCCACCGTCGAGGTCCGCGCGGGCCAGGGACCATTTGGTGATGCCGATGCCCACCGAGCGGACCGGCTCGGGCGGGAACGGCAGCGGCTTGCGGCGCACCAGTTCCAGTGACGTGCGTGCGGTGCGGGCGTCGTCGAGCAGGTCGAGCATGACCTCCGCGCCGAAGCGGGTCGCGCCGACGCCGAGTCCGGTGAAGCCGGCGGCGTAGGCGACCTTGCCCCGGTGGCTGGTGTCGAAGAAGACGCAGAAGCGGGTGCTCATGTCGATGGCTCCGCCCCAGGCGTGGCTGAAGCGCACCCCGGCCAGCTGGGGGAAGGCCGTGGAGAAGTGGCGGGCGAGGGTCGCGAAGGTCTCGGGTCGCTGGTCGTACTCGGGGCGTACGCGTCCGTTGTAGTGGTAGACGGCGTCGTAGCCGCCCCACAGGATCCGGTTGTCGGCGGAGAGCCGGACGTAGTGGAACTGGTTGTTCATGTCCGCGAAGCCCTGCCGGTTCCGCCAGCCCACGGAGGCGAGCTGTGCCTCGCTGAGCGGCTCCGTCATGAGCGCGTAGTCGTAGACGGGGACGGTGTACGGGCGGTGGCGGCGCAGCAGGGAGGGGTACGCGTTCGTGGCGAGGGCCACCTTGTGGGCGGTGATCCGCCCGTAGGGCGTGCGGACGGCCATCGTGTGCCCCTGCTCGTCGAGCGACAGGGCGGGGGTGTGCTCGTGGACGCGGACGCCGAGCGTGAGGCAGGCCTGCCGGAGGCCCCAGGCGAGGCGGGCCGGGTTGACCATGGCCACGTCGTCCTTGTTCCACAGGCCGGCGAGGAAGGTCGGGGAGTCGATCTCGGCGCGTACGGATTCGGCGTCGAGGAAGTCGGCCTTGCCGCCGTGGCGGGCCACGGTCTCGACCTCCTCCTGGAGCTCCGCGACCTGGTGGGCCTCCGTGGCGACGGTGAGGATGCCCGTGCGCTCCCAGTCGCAGTCGATGCCGTGGCGTACGAGGGTGTCCTCCATGGCCTGGAGGTTCTCGCGGCCGAGGCGCTCCAGGAGCCCGATCTCGTCGGGCCAGCGGGAGAGGCCGTTGTGCAGGCCGTGGGTGAGGCTGGCCTCGACGAATCCGCCGTTGCGGCCGGAGGCGGCGCCGCCGGCCTCGTCGGCCTCGACGAGGACCACGTCGAGCGAGGGGTCGCGCTCCTTGGCGACGAGGGCGGTCCAGAGGCCGGTGTAACCGCCGCCGACCACGAGGAGGTCACAGGTGGTGGCGCCGACGAGGGCGGGCGCGGGCTGCGGCTTCTCGGGGCTGTCGAGCCAGAACGGGGTCGGGTCGACGTCCCGGAGCGAGGCGAGGGGGTCCATGACGGCGGGGCTCCTTGAGATCGCGGAGGTGAGGTGCGGGCCTCCGAAGTGCCGCCATGAGACCTCTCCGGACAGATCAAGGTCAATGGTGTTGACATAAGCCGTCCGCACCTCGGCGCGCTCTTCGATTCCGCTGGTCCGGCCGGGCAGCACGGTGAGGGCGGCCGCGTGACGCGGCCGCACTCGGCGGGTCGGGCGACGGGCCGTCAGTTGTCGCCGAAGCCGACGTAGTTCTCCGCGAGCGAGGCCGACGCCGCCCCCGAGTTCGCGAGGTAGCGCAGATGGGAGAGGCGCAGCCCGCGGTCGAAGGCGGTGTCGTCCGGGCTGCTGTGGAGGAGGGTCGTCATCGTGTACGAGAAGTGCTCGGCGCGCCAGACGCGGCGCAGCGCGGTCTCCGAGTAGGCGTCGAGCAGCGACTCGTCCCGCTCGGCGTGGTGGCGGGTGAGGGCCTGGGCGAGCAGGGTGACGTCGGCGACGGCGAGGTTGAGGCCCTTGGCGCCGGTGGGCGGCACGATGTGGGCCGCGTCCCCGGCGAGGAAGAGGCGTCCGTGGCGGAGGGGCTCGGCGACGAAGCTGCGCATCGGGGTGATGCTCTTCTCGGTGATGGGCCCGCGCTTCAGTTCCCAGTCGCCGTCGACGGCGAAGCGGGCCTCCAGCTCGTCCCAGATCCGCTCGTCGGACCAGTTGTCCGTGGAGTCGTCCGGGTCGACCTGGAGGTAGAGCCGGCTGACCTCGGGCGAGCGCATGCTGTGCAGGGCGAAGCCGCGCTCGTGGTGGGCGTAGATCAGCTCGTCGCAGGAGGGCGCGACGTCGGCGAGGATGCCGAGCCACGAGAAGGGGTAGGTGCGCTCGGTGACGGTGAGGACGTCCTCGGGCAGGGAGCGCCGACCGATGCCGTGGAAACCGTCGCAGGCGACGACGAACTCGCAGTCGAGGGTGTGCTCGGCGCCCTCGTGGCGGTAGCGGACGGTGGGATGGTCGGTCTCGATGCCGTCGACGGACAGGGCCTCGGCCTCGAAGAGGATCGTGCCCCCGGCCTCCCGGCGCAGGGCGATGAGGTCCTTGACCACCTCGGTCTGGGCGTAGACCATGACCGACCGTCCGCCGGTGAGGGACGGGAAGTCGATGCGGTGGGAGCGCCGGTCGAAGCGGAGTTCGATGCCGTGGTGCTCCAGGCCCTGCCGGTCCATGCGGGCGCCTGCGCCGGAGAGGCGCAGCACGTCGACCGTGTCCTGTTCGAGGATGCCGGCGCGCTGGCGCCGCTCGACGTACGCCTGGTCGCGGAGTTCGAGGACGACGTTGTCGATGCCCTGCCGGTGGAGCAGGTGCGAGAGGAGGAGACCGGCCGGTCCGGCTCCGATGATGCCGACGGTGGTGCGGGGCATGGGTGGTCTCCGTGAGGGTGATGAGGGAGCGGGAAGAGGGGGCGCCGTGCCGGTCAGGTCAGAGGGAGAGCGGGGTGCCGTCCTCGGTGAGGACGCGCTGTGCGGTGGCGAAGGCGGAGTTGGCCGCGGGCACCCCGCAGTAGACGGCGGAGTGCAGCAGCACTTCCTTGATGTCCTCGGGGGTGAGTCCGTTGCGGATCGCGGCGCGGACGTGCATCGCCAGCTCCTCCTGGTGCCCGTGGGCGATCAGGGCGGTGAGGGTGAGGCAGCTGCGGGTGCGCCGGTCGAGGCCGGGACGGGTCCAGATCTCGCCCCAGGCGCAGCGGGTGATGTAGTCCTGGAAGTCGGCGGTGAAGTCGGTGGTGCGGGCGGCGGCCCGGTCCACATGGGCGTCGCCCAGTACGGCCCGGCGGACCGCCATGCCCTCGGCGTATCGGCTGTCCTCGGAGTCGGGGGTGCCGAAGTGGCCGAGGAGCGCGGAGAGGACCGCTTCGGGTCGTTCGGCGGGCGCGAGGTGGGCGGCGCCGGCGAGTTCGAGCAGGCTCGCGTCGGGGATGCCGTCGGCGAGTTCGCGGGCGTGCGCGGGGGGTGTGGCCGGGTCGGCGCGCCCGGCGAGAACGAGGGTGGGTGCGGTGACGCGGGGCAGCTCGGCGCGGAGGTCGTACGTGGCGAGGGCGTCGCAGCAGGCCGCGTAGCCCTCGGCGTCGGCGGCGCACAGGTCGTCCACGAGGCGGTCGGCGATGTGCGTGCCCGCGAAGTCGGGGGTGAACCAGCGGCCGGGGGTGCCCGGCGCCACGGCGTCGGTCCCCTTCTCGCGTACGAGGGCGGCCCGTTCGTGCCAGCCGGCGGGCTCGCCGAAGCGGGCCGAGGAGCAGACGAGGGCGAGGCGGGTGATCCGCTCCGGGTGGTGGGCGGCGAGGTGGGCGCCGATGGCGCCGCCGAGGGAGATGCCGGCGTAGGCGAACCGCTCCGCGCCGAGGTGGTCGGCGAGGGACAGGACGAGGGCCGCAAGGTCGGCCATGCCGGTGGCGCCGGGGGCGGTGTCGCCCAGCGTCCCCGTGGGGGTGTCGCCGTGGCCGGGCAGGTCGAAGCGGATCACCCGGTGGCGGCGGGCCAGGGCGGGGACCTGGGCGTCCCAGACGGCGAGCGAGGTGCCGAGGGACGGGCCGAGGATCAGGACGGGCGCGTGGGCGGGACCGTCGATCCGGTGGTGGAGAACGCTGGTCACGGGTGGCCTTCCGGGTCGGCGGAGGGCTGCCTCCGCAGGGCGTGGTCGACGAGCAGGGGCGCGGCGCCGGTGGCGCCGGCCGGGTCCGCGAGGGCGCGGAGCTGCTCGGAGGTGATCCGGCCGTTCAGCTCGGGCGCGTCGACGAGCAGCTCCGCGAGCTCCCGGTCCTCCTCCGCCGCCCGCCGGGAGAGCCGGTCGAGGAGGGTCCGGGCGTCGGCCCGGCCGAGGACGTCCGCCAGGGTGGCAGCGAGGCGTTCGCTCGTCACGAGACCGCGGGTGCGGTGCAGGTTCGCCAGCATCCGGTCGGGACGGACGTGGAGTCCTTCGGCGAGTTCGGCGGTGTGGTGGGCGGCGGAGCCCGCAAGCCGGAGCAGTTCCCGCAGCGGCTGCCACTCGGCGTGCCAGGCGCCGGCGGGCCGCTCGTCCTCCGCGGTCAGCGAGCCGAGGAGGACGGCGGCGAGGGCGGGGGCCTGGCGGGCGGCCGAAGCGACGAGGGTGGCGCGGACGGGGTTGCTCTTGTGCGGCATGGCGGAGGATCCGCCGCCGCCGCCCTCGGCGAGTTCGGCGGTCTCGGTGCGGGCGAGCAGGAGGACGTCCGCGGCGGGCTTGCCGAGGGCGGCGCCGGTGAACGCGAGCGCCGTCGCGAGGTCGGCGATCGGGGTGCGCAGGGTGTGCCAGGGCAGGACGGGTGCGGCAAGCCCGAGTTCGGCCGCGTACCGCTCGGTGAGCTCCGGGCCGCTGCCGGGCGCGCCCGCCAGGTACTCGAAGGCGGCGAGGGTGCCTGCCGCGCCGCCCAGTTGGGCGGGGAGCCGCAGGGCGGCGAGCCGGTCCGCCGCGTCGAGGGCGAGGTGGCGCCAGCCGGCCGCCTTGAGTCCGAAGGTGGTGGGTACGGCGTGCTGGCCGAGGGTGCGGCCGGCCATGGGGGTGTCCCGGTGGGTGGCGGCGAGCCGCCCGAACGCCGCGGCGGCGCGGTGCAGTTCGGCGGTGATCAGGGGGACGGTACGGGCCGCGACGAGCATCGCGGCGGTGTCGAGGACGTCCTGGCTGGTCGCGCCCCGGTGGACGTACGGCGCGGCGTCCGCGGGCACGGCGGCCGTGAGCGCGGCGACGAGCGGGATGACCGGGTTGCCGCCGGCGCGGGCGCGCAGGGCGAGGTCGCGCGCGTCGAAGCGGTCGGCACGGGCCGCCGCCGTCACCGCCTCGGCCGCCGGGCCGGGGGTGTGGCCGAGGGCGGCCTGGGCCCGGGTCAGGGCGGCCTCGGCGTCGAGCATCGCTTGGAGGAAGGCGCGGTCGCCGGTGGCGCGCTCGGCCGCGGTGCCCGCGCTGACGGGGGTGAGGAGCCCGACGTCGTACGCCGTGCTCTCCGTGGTCTCGTCAGGGTCAGCGGAAGTCAAGGAACACCGTCTCCTCGGGCCCCTGGAGGCGGATGTCGAAGCGGTGGACGCCCGGCCTCTCCTCGGCGGTGAGGAGGGTCGCGCGCCGCTCGGGCGCGAGGCCCGCGAGCAGTGGGTCGGCGTCGGTGGCCGGGCCCGGCAGGTAGATCCGGGTGTACAGGTGGTGGAGCAGGCCGCGGGCGAAGACGCAGACGGAGAGGTACGGGACGCCGCCCGGCGGGAGGGTCCTGACGGCCCAGTGGCCGTCGGCGTCCGTGGCGATCCGGCCGAAGCCGGTGAACGTGACGCCGTCCCGGCCCGCGTACCCGCCGGTGACGGGGTCGCGCCGCAGGGAGCCGGGGGCGCCGGAGCGGTCGCCGTCGGGACCGGGCTGCCAGATCTCCACGATCGCGTCGGGGACCGGGGCGCCGCGGCCGTCGTACACGTACCCGTGGACGGCGAGGCTGTCGGGATGTCCGGCGGGCGCGATGTCGGGTCCGCCGGGGAAGGGCAGGGCGTAGCCGTAGAAGGGCCCCACGGTCTGCGAGGGCGTGGGGAGGTAGGTCAGGGGGTCGCGGCTCATCGGCCTTCCTCGATCCAGGTCGCGGTGGGGCCGTCGAGAACGATGTCCCAGCGGTAGCCGAGCGACCGCTCGGGGGTGGACAGGTCGTGGTCGTAGGCGGCGACCAGCCGCTCGCGGGCCGCGTCGTCGGTGACGGACTGGAGGATCGGGTCGTACGGGAAGAGCGGGTCGCCGGGGAAGTACATCTGGGTGACGAGCCGTTGGGTGAACGCGGTGCCGAAGAGCGAGAAGTGGAGGTGCGCGGGGCGCCAGGCGTTGTCGTGGTTGCGCCAGGGGTAGGCCCCCGGCTTGACGGTCGTGAACGCGTACGCGCCCTGGTCGTCCGTCAGGCATCGCCCGAAGCCGGTGAAGTTCGGGTCGAGCGGCGCCGGGTGCTGGTCGCGGAGGTGGGCGTACCGGCCGGCGGCGTTGGCCTGCCACAGCTCGACGAGCTGGCCGCGTACGGGCCGTCCGGCGCGGTCGAGGACGCGGCCGGTGACGGTGATCCGCTCGCCGAGCGGCTCCCCCGCGTGGGCCAGGGTCAGGTCGGCGTCGGTCTCGGTGACGTCGGTGACGCCGAAGACCGGTCCGGAGAGTTCGACCGCCTCGGGGTCGTGGACCGTGACGGGCGGGTGGAGGGGGTGGCGCAGCGCGCTGCTGCGGTAGGGGGCGTAGTCCCGGGCGGGATGGTGGCGCACCTCGCCGGCGGCGAGGTAGTCCTTCCGCTCGCCCTCGATCTCGCGCGAGATGTCCTGCTGCGTCAGTGCCATGACGTCCTGTCACCTTTCCAGTACGAGGGCGAGTCCCTGGCCGACGCCGATGCAGAGCGTGGCGAGGCCGGTGCCGGAGCCGAGGGCGGCGAGCTGGTGGGCCACGGTTCCGGCGAGCCGGGAGCCGGAGGAGCCGAGGGGGTGTCCGAGCGCGATGGCTCCGCCGTGGGGGTTGACGACGGCGGGGTCGAGGTCGGGCCATTCGGCGAGGCAGCCGAGGGCCTGGGCGGCGAAGGCCTCGTTGAGCTCCAGGGTGGCGAGGTCGGCGAAGGTGCGGCCGGCGCGGGCGAGCGCGCGCTGGGCGGCTTCGACGGGGCCGAGGCCGAAGTACTGCGGTTCGATGCCGGTGACGGCCGAGGCGGTGATCCGGGCGAGGGGTTCGCGGCCGGTGGCGCGCAGCCCCGCCTCGTCGGTGATCAGGAGGGCGGAGGCGCCGTCGTTGAGCGGGGAGGCGTTGCCGGCGGTGACGGTGCCGTCCTCGCGGAAGACGGGCTTGAGGCGGGCGAGGGCGGCGAGGGAGGTGTCCGCGCGGACGGACTCGTCGCGGTCGAGGAGGACCTCGCCGATGCCGGTGCCTTCGACGGGGACGACCTCGGCGTCGAAGGCGCCGGTCGACCAGGCCTCGGCGGCCTTGGCGTGGCTGGCGAGGGCGTAGGCGTCCTGCTCCTGGCGGCCGATGGCGTGCTTCTCCGCGACGAGTTCGGCGCCCTCGCCGAGGGACACGGTCCATTCGGCGGGCATGCGCGGGTTGACCATGCGCCAGCCGAGGGTGGTGGAGTGGAGCTCCTGGTGGCCGGCGGGGTAGGCGCGGTCGGGCTTGGGCAGCACCCAGGGTGCGCGGCTCATCGACTCGACGCCGCCGGCGAGGACGACCGAGGCGTCGCCGACGGCGACGGCGCGGTAGGCCTGGATCACGGCCTCCATGCCGGAGCCGCAGAGGCGGTTCACGGTGACGCCGGGGACGGTGACGGGCATTCCGGCGAGCAGCGCGGCCATGCGGGCGACGTCCCGGTTCTCCTCGCCGGCGCCGTTGGCGTTGCCGAGGATGACGTCGTCGATCCGGGCGGGGTCGAGCGCGGGCGTACGGTCGAGCAGGGCGCGCAGGACGTGGGCGGCGAGGTCGTCGGGGCGGACGCCCGCGAGCGCGCCGCCGTAGCGACCGACCGGGGTCCGTACGGCGTCGACGATGTAGACGTCCTTGGTCACGGGGTCTCCTCCGTGTGTGCGGCGACGGACAGGGGTACGGACACGGGCGCCGCGGTGCGGCGCGTGATCTCGTCCACGCTCACGCCGGGCGCGGTCTCCACGAGGACGAGTCCGTCCGCGGTGACGTCGAGGACGCCGAGGTCGGTGATGATCCGGTGGACGCAGGCGCGGCCGGTGAGGGGCAGCGTGCAGGTGTCGACGATCTTCGGTGAGCCGTCCTTGGCGGTGTGCTCGGTGAGGACGACGACCCGCCGGACGCCGTGGACGAGGTCCATCGCGCCGCCCATGCCCTTGACCATCCGGCCGGGGACGGCCCAGTTCGCGAGGTCGCCGCCGGCCGAGACCTGCATGGCGCCGAGGATCGCGGTGTCGATGTGGCCGCCGCGGATCATGCCGAAGGAGAGCGAGGAGTCGAAGAAGGAGGAGCCCGGCAGGACGGTGACGGTCTCCTTGCCCGCGTTGATCAGGTCGGGGTCGACCTCGTCGACCCCGTCGTCGTAGGGATACGGTCCGACGCCGAGGAGGCCGTTCTCCGACTGGAGGACGACGTCGACGCCCTCGGGGAGGAAGCCCGGGACCCGGGTCGGCAGTCCGATCCCGAGATTGACGTACGAGCCGTCGGTCAGTTCGCGGGCGGCGCGGGCCGCCATCTCGTCCCTGGTCCAGCTCATCGCGTGCGTACCGTCCTTCGCTCGATGCCCTTGGCGGCGGCCTCTTCGGGGGTCAGTGCGACGACCCGCTGCACGAACACGCCGGGCAGGTGGATCGCGTCGGGGTCCAGCTCGCCCGGCTCCACGAGCTCTTCGACCTCGGCGACGGTGATCCGGCCGGCCATGGCGGCGAGCGGGTTGAAGTTGCGGGCGGAGCGGCGGAAGACGAGGTTGCCGTGGCGGTCGCCGCGGGCGGCGCGGACCAGGGCGAAGTCGGTGGTGATGCCGTGTTCGAGGACGTGGGGGCGGCCGTCGTAGTCGCGGACCTCCTTGGGAGGGGAGGCGACCGCGACGCTGCCGTCGGGCGCGTACCGCCAGGGCAGTCCGCCGTCGGCGGCCTGGGTGCCGACGCCGGCGGGCGTGAAGAAGGCGGGGATGCCGCAGCCGCCGGCCCGGAGGCGCTCGGCGAGGGTGCCCTGCGGGGTGAGCTCCAGCTCCAGTTCGCCGCCGAGGTAGCGGCGGGCGAACTCCTTGTTGTCGCCGATGTAGGAGCCCGTCACGCGGACGATGCGGCCGTCGGCGAGCAGGATGCCGAGGCCGCCGCCGTCGACGCCGCAGTTGTTCGACACGACGCTGAGCCGACCGGAACCCCGCGCGTGCAGGGCCCGGATCAGTACGTCCGGCACCCCGCTCAGCCCGAAGCCGCCGACGGCGAGCGAGGCGCCGTCTCCGATGTCCGCCACCGCGTCGGCGGCGGATGTCACCACTTTGTCCATGTAACGACCCGTTTCACTGAGGATTGACGGCGCACGCGTTCGCCTGGTGAACTTATGTTCATCAACGAACGCGGGGTGAGTGTCCGCCCACGCTTCGGGCCGTGTCAACGGCGACGGGTACGGTTTTCGCATCGTGACCGGCCCGCGACCACGGCCAGCGGACCGGCCGTGACCGGCCCGCGACACGGCCCGCGACACGGCCCGCGACCAGCAGGAGGAGACCAGACGATGGCGCAGCGCACGGAGCCGGACGAGCCCCCGGAGGAGCTCGTCGGGCCGCTGGAGCGTGGACTCGCCGTGCTGCGCGCGGTGGCCGCCGGACCGGGGACCCGCCATCGCCCCGGCGATCTCGCCCGCACCACGGGGCTCGCCCGGTCGACCGTCGACCGGGTCGCCACGACACTCCTGCGCCTCGGCTACGTACGCGCCGAGGAACGCGACCTGCTGCTCGCGCCGCGCGCGGCGGACCTGGGCAACGCCTATCTGTCCTCGACCGGGCTGCCCGAGGCCGTCGGGCCGCACGCCGTCGCCCTCGCCGACGAGCTCGACGAGTCCGTGTCCGTGGCGGTCCCCGACGGGGACGGGGTGCGCTTCGTGGCGCAGGCCGCGCGTCGGCGCGCCATGGCGATCTCGTTCCGCGCGGGGGACGTCCTGCCGGCCGAACGCTGCGCGCCCGGAGCGCTGTTCGCCGCCGACTGGGCGGACGCGGAGTGGGAGGCGTGGCGCGCGCGGCACCTGAAGGACCCGCTGGACGCCGCCTTCCCGGCGGTGCCACCCCGCACTCCCTCGGCGCCGTCGCCGGACTCCGTGGAGGCCGGCTTCCGCGCCCGGGCCGACCGGAGCCGTACGGACGGCTGGGCGGCCGACGACCAGCTCATCGAGACCGGGCTGATCGCCGTCGCCCTGCCCGTGCGCGACGCGACCGGCGCCGTCGTCTGCGCGGTCAGCGTCGTCAGCCACACGAGCCGGCACGACGTCGACTCCCTCGCCGGCATCGCCCTGCCGCCGCTGCGCACGGCCGTCGCGGCCATGGAGGCGGGCCTCGCGGCGGCCCCCGCGGCGGAGCGCGACGCGCCGCCCGCCGGTCCGGGTGCGGCGGCGCTCAAGGAGGAGCTGGGGGCGGGGTTCCTGCAGTCGCTCGCGCGCGGTCTGGACGTCCTGTGCGCGTTCGGCGCGGTCCGTGGCCCGGCCAGGCTGTCCGAGCTGGCCCGTCTGACAGGCCTCCCCCGCGCCACCGCCCGGCGGTCGCTGATCACCCTGCGCCATCTGGGATACGTACGGGAGGACGAGGACGGCTTCCGGCTGCTCCCCCGTGTCCTGGAGCTCGGCCACGCCCGCGTCTCGGGCCTCACGCTCGTCGAGATCGCCACGCCGCACCTCGCCGAACTGGTGGTCCGGGTCCACGAGTCGGCGTCCGTCGCCGTGCTCGACGGGACGGACATCCGCTACGTCGCCCGCGTCGCGAGCTCCCGGATCATGCACATCGACATCAGGGTGGGCACCCGCCTGCCCGCCTACGCCACCTCGATGGGCCGGGTCCTGCTCGGCGCCCTGCCCCAGGAGGAACGCGCGACGCTCCTCGCGGGTGTCACGCCCGAGGCGCTCACGCCCCACACGGTGACGACGCCCGAGGCGCTCGCCGAGGCGGTGGCCGAGACCGCGCGGCGCGGCTACGGATGGGTGGAGCAGGAGCTGGAGGAGGGGCTGCGCTCGCTCGCGGCGCCGGTGACGGACGGCAGGGGCCGGGTGGTCGCCGCCGTCAACGTGGCTCTGCACGCGGGCCGCCGCTCCGCGGAGGAGAGCCTCGCCGCGCTTCTCCCCCACCTTCGCGGCACGGCCGCCGCGATCAGCGCCGACCTCGCCGCGGTGAGCCGGTGGTCCCCCGTACGTGTCTCCTGAAGGGCCGTGGTCGGTCGCCGGCCGCCAGGCGGACGGCGAAGGCGCCGATGACCGTGCCGGTGATGGGCGGAGGCAACCACGGGCGCGGGCCACGCGTCCTCTCGTACGGAGGGCGTCGGCCCGTACGACGTCCGCCGCCCACCGCCACAGGGATCAGGGAACAGGACACGCGATGAGCGACAAGGCCCGCATACTCTTCGACGCGCTCGATCTCGACCACGACGGCTCTCTCACCCTGGCCGAGGTCGTCGGCGCCCTCCGGTCCAAGGGACCGACGCTCGTCGCGCAGGGGGTCGTCCCCGTCTGGGGTGTGGGGGGCGACGCGGAGTCGGCGGCCCTGTTCGACGCCGCCGACCAGAACGGCGACAAGGTCCTGACCTTCGAGGAGTTCGCCGCCGTGGTCGACCGGCGTTTCGGCTGGTGACGCCCCGGCCCGGGGGGAGGCGGGTGGCCGCCGCGTAGAGTGTGCCCGGGCGCGCTGTGATCACGAGGAGAACGATGACCGCGGTGAGCCTTGAGCACACGCATGTCCCCGCCGACTCCGGCGAGGTGACCCTGCTGATAGCCCGCAGGGTCGAGCCCGGTCACGAGGCCGCTTTCGAGCGCTGGGCGAAGGGCATTCTGGAGAGCGCCGCGCGCTTCCCCGGCCACCTCGGATACGGGTTCTTCCGCTCCTCGGGCGGGGACGCCCCCTGGTTCCTGGTCCACCGCTTCCGTGACGCGGCCGCGTGTCAGGCCTGGCAGGAGTCCCCGGAGCGGGCCGCGTGGTTCGCCGACTGCCGGGGCCACCACCACACCGAGGTCGCGCGACGCCAGCTCACGGGCATGGAGACGTGGTTCGCCAAGCCGGGCTCGACGCGACCGGCGCCGCCCCGGTGGAAGATGGCGATCAGCGCGACGCTGGCCATCTACCCCATCTCCCTCCTGGGCGGCTACTTCCTGACGCCCCGCCTGACCTCGCTGCCCGTCGTGCTCAGCAGCGCGGTCATCGCGTGCGTCTTCAACGTCCTGATGACCTATGTGGCGATGCCCACGGTCAGCCGGCTGCTCCGGGGCTGGCTCAGTCCTCGATCGTGATCTCCCGCTTGAGGATCTTGCCGGTGGGGCCCTTGGGCAGACCCGGCACCAGCTGGACGATCCGCGGGTACTTGTACGGGGCCACGCGGGCCTTCACGAACTCGCGCAGTTCGTCCGCCGAGGCCTCGGCACCCGGCCTCAGGGTGACGACGGCCGCGATCTCCTCGCCGTGCACCGCGTGCGGGACGCCCACCACGGCGGCCTCGGCCACGGCCGGGTGCTCGTAGAGGACCTCCTCGATCTCGCGCGGGTAGACGTTGTACCCGCCGCGGATCACCAGGTCCTTCTTGCGGTCCACGATGAAGTAGAAGCCGTCCTCGTCACGGCGCGCGAGGTCGCCGGTGCGGAACCAGCCGTCGGTGAAGGCGGCCGCGTCGGCCTCGGGCCGGTTCCAGTACCCGGCCATGACGTTCGGGCCCTGCACGGCGATCTCGCCGACGTCGCCGTCCGGGACGTCCTTGCCCTCGTCGTCGACGAGCCGGACGTGCACGCCGTCGATGGGGGTGCCGATCGATCCGGGCTTGCGGGGGCCGTCGAGGGCCCCGAAGGTGACCACCGGGGAGGTCTCGGACAGGCCGTAGCCCTCGACGACCGGGCAGCCGAAGACGGCCTCGAAGCGGTGCAGCACCTCCACGGGCATGGCCGCGCCGCCGGTCACGCACAGCCGCAGATCGCCGCCGCCGTCCGTGAGGCCGGTCGAGCCGGCCGCGTCGGCGGCGGCGAGCAGGCCCAGGAACATGGTGGGCACGCCCTCCATCACCGTGACCCGGTCCCGGGAGAGGATGTCCAGCGCCTTCGCGGCGTCGAAGCGCGGCAGCAGGGTGATGCGGGCGCCGGTGAGGACCGCCGCGTTCAGCCCGCAGGTCTGGCCGAACACATGGAAGAACGGCAGGCCGCCGAAGACCGTGTCCGAGGCCGAGATGCCCAGGACGCGGGCCACGGCCGAGGCGTTGGACCCGAGGTTCCCGTGGGTGAGCCGGGCCCCCTTGGGGCGGCCGGTGGTGCCCGAGGTGTAGAGCAGTACGGCGAGGTCGTCGACGTCCCGGTCCACGACCCCTTCGCGCGGCTCGACGGCGGCCAGCGCGGGGCCGAAGCCCGGGTCCGTCACGTCGGCGCACTCGATGCCGAGCTCCGCCGCCGCGGTTCCGGCCTCGCCCATCGCCGCGCCCCAGGCGAGGATCAGCCGGGCTCCACAGTCACCGGCGGCGTAGGCGATCTCGCCGGACTTGAGCAGCGGGTTCATCGGCACGGCGACCGCGCCGGCGCGCAGTACGCCGTAGTAGGCGACGGCGAAGTGCGGGATGTTGGGCAGCAGGATCGCGACCCGGTCGCCCGGTCCGACTCCCTTGGCCTCCAGCCAGCCGGCGACACGGGCGCTGCGGTCGTCCAGCGACCGGTAGTCGAGCGCCTGGTCGTCCAGCTGGATCGCGACGCCGTCCGGCTGCGCCGCTGCGGTACGGGCCAGGTTGAGAGCCAGATTGGTCATCTTCGACCTCTTTCTGATCATTCGCGCTTAGTTCGTGCTTCGTTTCGTACTTCACACGGGAGCCGGACGCTCAGCGGCCAGGTTACCGGCCGGTTTTTTCACCCGCTTGCCGGTCCTCAGCTTGCCGCTAATGTCGATATATAGGCCATAAGTGCATCCTCTGTTCCCGCGCTCACGAGGTGAGGGGAAGGAGGCGTACGAGAGGAGCCTTCGATGACCCGAACATTGCGGAGTGCGATAGCCCTGGCGAGCGCCGCGGCGCTCGCCCTGGGAGCGGCGTCCGTGAGCGGAGCGGCCCAGCCGGGTGCGGGGTCCGCAGCGCAGGGCGAGGTGCGGATCGGCCTCCTGCTGCCGGAGAGCAAGACCACGCGGTACGAGAAGTTCGACCGGCCCTACATCGAGGCCAAGATCAAGGAGCTGGCACCGAACGCGCAGATCGACTACTACAACGCCGCGGAGAGCGCCACGACCCAGCAACAGCAGGTCAACACGGCACTCGCCAAGGGCGACAAGGTCCTCATCCTGGACGCCGTGGACGCCAAGTCGATCCAGTCCTCCGTGCAGAAGGCCCGGGACGCGGGCGTCAAGGTCGTCGCGTACGACCGCCTGGCACAGGGGCCCGTCGACGCCTACGTCTCGTACGACAACCGCAAGGTGGGCGAGCTCCAGGGCCAGGCGCTCCTCGACGCGCTCGGCGACAAGGCCGAAGGCGGCCAGATCGTGATGCACAACGGGTCGCCGACCGACCCGAACGCGGCCGAGTTCAAGGCCGGCGCGCACTCCGTCCTGGACGGCAAGGTGAAGATCGGCAAGGAGTACGACACACCGAACTGGGACCCGAACAACGCCAACCAGCAGATGTCCGGTGCCATCAGCTCCCTCGGCAAGGACAACATCGTCGGCGTGTACTCGGCCAACGACGGACTGGCCGCGGGCATCGCCACCGCCCTCAAGGCGGCGGGCATGAACGTGCCGCTGACCGGCCAGGACGCCCAGCTCGACGCGATCCAGCGGATCCTCCTCGGCACCCAGACGATCACGGTCGAGAAGCCGTACAAGCCGGAGGCCGACATCGCCGCCACGATGGCCGTCAACCTCGCCGAGGGCAAGGAGCTCCCGGCCGACCTGACGCCCACCACCGTCACCAGCGGCAGTGGCGAGAAGGTCCCGGCGAACCTGCTGACACCGGTCGTCGTCGACAAGAGCAACATCAAGGACACCGTCGTCAAGGACGGGCTGTACACGGTCGCGGAGATCTGCACCCCGGCCTATGCCGCGGCCTGCGAGGAAGCCGGTCTCCAGTAGCGCCTCCGCAGCCGCGAGGCGTTTCATCCCGGTGGGGCGGAGCGGCCCGTGCGAGCGGGCGAGCGGAGGAGGCGGTTCCATTGCCGGAGTCAGCCGTGCTCACACTGCGGGGCATCTCCAAACGGTTCGGCGCGGTCCAGGCCCTGAAGGGGTTCGATCTGGAGGTCCACCCCGGCGAGGTCGTCGCCCTCGTCGGCGACAACGGCGCCGGCAAGTCCACCGCCGTCAAGGCGATCGCCGGGGTGAACCCGCCCGACGAGGGCGTCATCGAGTGGGAGGGCCGCCCGGTCTCCATCAGCCGGCCCCATGACGCCCAGAACCTCGGCATCGCCACCGTCTACCAGGACCTGGCGCTGTGCGACAACCTCGACGTGGTCGCCAACCTCTTCCTCGGCCGCGAGCTGCGCCACTTCGGCGTGCTCGACGAGGTCCGCATGGACCAGCGCGCGCGGGAGCTGCTCGACACCCTGTCGATCCGCATCCCGAGCGTCCGGATCCCCGTGGCCTCCCTCTCCGGCGGTCAGCGCCAGACGGTGGCGATCGCCCGCTCGCTGATCGGCGAACCGAAGGTCGTCATCCTGGACGAGCCCACGGCCGCCCTGGGCGTGGAGCAGACCGCCGAGGTGCTCGACCTGGTCGAGCGGCTCCGCGAGCGCGGCCTCGGCACCATCCTGATCAGCCACAACATGGTCGACGTGATGGCGGTCGCCGACCGGATCGCCGTAATGCGGCTCGGCCGGAACAACGGCTTCTTCGACAAGCGCTCCACGACCACCGAGGAGATCATCTCCGCGATCACCGGGGCCAGCGACAGCGCCGTCACCCGCCGCCAGGCGCGCAAGCGGGAGGAGGAGCGATGAGCCGCGACAGAGACCGCGACCGCGCCGACAGCTCCGGGGGGCCGGGCTCCAGGGGACCCGACGACGCCGCCTCCCAGGAGCCGGCGCAGGGTGCCGTACCGGCCGTGGACACGCGTCTTCTCGTCCGTGAGGAGGGCGTCAAGGGGTACCTCGGGGAGTTCCGCCGCAAGCTCCGCAGCGGTGAGCTGGGGTCCCTGCCCGTCATTCTGGCCGTGATCATCATCTGGACGGTCTTCGGAACTCTCGACAGCACGTTCCTGTCGGCCCAGAACCTCTCCGACCTCAGCCAGCAGATCGTCGGCACCGGCATGATCGCCGTCGGCATCGTCTTCGTGCTGCTGCTCGGCGAGATCGACCTCTCCGTCGGCTCGGTCAGCGGCCTGTGCGCCGCGATCTTCGCCGTGCTCAACGTCCTGAACGGGATGAACGAGTGGCTCGCGCTGCTGATCGCCATCGTGGGCGGCGCGGCCGTCGGGCTCATCCAGGGGTTCTTCTTCGCCGAGGTCGGCGTCCCGGCCTTCGTCGTCACCCTGGCCGGCAACCTCGCCTGGAACGGGCTGATGCTCCAGGTGCTCGGCACCAGCGGCACGGTCAACATCCCCAGCGAGAGCGTCGTCTCCAAGCTCTACTCGACGATCTACCACAGCCCGGCCGCCGCCTACGTGACCGCGGCGGTGGGCGTCGGGTTGTTCCTGGCGGCCCAGCTCCTGGACGCGCGGCGCCGGCGGACGGCGCGGGTGCCGTCCCGACCGATCGCCGAGATCGTCCTGCGTACGGTCGTGCTCGCCGCGATCGCCTTCGTCACCGCGTACATCCTCAACCAGTACCAGGGGCTCCCGCTGGCGCTCCTGATCTTCCTGATCCTGCTCGTGGTCCTGGACTTCGTGCTGCGCCGCACCACCTACGGCCGCCGGATCTTCGCGGTGGGCGGCAACATCGAGGGCGCGCGCCGGGCGGGCATCAGTGTGCCGTTCGTCCGGATGAGCGTCTTCTCGATCGCCGGGACGATGGCGGCGGTGGGCGGCATCTTCCTCGCGGGGCAGATCCAGTCCGCGAGCCAGACCTCCGGCGGCGGCAACCTGCTGATGAACGTCATCGCCGCGGCGGTCATCGGCGGCACGAGCCTGTTCGGCGGGCGCGGCACGGTCTGGTCCGCGCTGCTCGGCGCGCTGGTGATCGGGTCCATCCAGTCGGGGATGAACATCATGGGTGTCAGCAACGCGGTCCAGTTCATGATCACGGGTTCGGTGCTGCTGGCCGCCGTGGTCGTCGACTCCCTGTCCCGCAGGAGCCAGAAGGCCGCGGGCCGGGCCTGATCCCGATCCCCCGGAGGACCAGCCCATGGGCACCGATACGAGCAAGGGCCGGGACGACGGCCGGAGCGAGACCGAGATGGAGCGCGCCGACCGGCGCTGGCAGGAGGTCATCCAGGAGATCCGTGTCGTGCAGACCGGTGTGCAGATCCTGCTCGGCTTCCTCCTTACCGTGGTCTTCACCTCGCACTTCCAGGGTCTCGAACAGACCGACAAGACGATCTACATCGTCACGGTCGTCCTCGGGTCCCTGGCGACCGGCGCGCTCATCGGGCCCGTGGCCCTGCACCGGATCGTGGCCGGGCGGCAGATCAAACCCCGGGCCGTCGTCTGGGCCGCCCGCCTCACCTTCACGGGCATCGTGCTCCTGCTCGCGACCCTGACGTCGGCTCTCCTCCTGGTCCTGCGCGTGGCCACCGGGAACGACTCGTACGTGCCGTGGATCGTCGCCGGGGTCCTCGCCTGGTACCTGCTCTGCTGGTTCGCCCTGCCCTTGTGGGTGCGCTTCCGCTACACCAGCGGGGAGTGAGAGCCCCTGTCCCGCCGTCAGGGCCCGCCCGACTCCGACGTGCCGGGGCCGATCCGCAGCTCGAAGTCGCCGTCGTACCGCGCGTGGCCCGCGATGACGGCGACCTCGATGACCTCCTGTCCCACCTCGCCCCGGACGATCAGCGGGTCCTTGCGCAGGTCCCGCATGAGCGCCACGCACATGCCGATCATGACGAGCACGAAGGGCGCCGCCACCAGGATGGTGAGGTTCTGGAGCCCCGCGAGCGCGTCGCCCTGGCCGTCGCCGATGAGGAGCATGATGGCCGCGACCGCTCCGGTCAGCACGCCCCAGAACACCACCACGGGACGGGTGGGTTCGAAGGAGCCGCGCTGGGAGAGCGTGCCCATGACGAGGGAGGCGGCGTCCGCGCCCGACACGAAGAAGATGCCGACCAGGATCATCACGAGCAGGCTCATGACGCCCGTGAGGGGGAACTCCTGGAGCACGCCGAAGAGTTGCCCCTCGGGGGTGGTCTCCCCCGTCAGTTCGCCCTGTTCGCTGAGCTTCATCGCCGTACCGCCGAAGACGGCGAACCAGACGAGGCTGACGGTGCTGGGCACCAGGATGACGCCGCCGACGAACTGGCGGATGGTCCGGCCCCGGCTGATGCGGGCGATGAACATGCCGACGAAGGGCGTCCAGGAGATCCACCACGCCCAGTAGAAGACGGTCCAGCCGCCGAGCCAGTCGTGGATGTTCGCGCCGCTGGTCGCCTCGGTGCGGCCGGCGAGCTGCGGCAGCTGGTCGATGTAGGCGGCGAGCGAGGTGGGCAGCAGGTCGAGCACGATGATCGTGGGGCCCGCCACGAAGACGAAGACGGCGAGCACCACCGCGAGCACCATGTTGGTGTTGGACAGCCACTGGATGCCCTTCTCCACCCCGGAGACGGCGGAGAAGACGAAGGCCACGGTGAGGACGGCGATGATGCCGACGAGCAGCCCGGTGCCGGTCTTCTCCATCCAGCCCAGTTCCTCGATGCCGCTGCCGATCTGGAGCGCGCCGAGGCCGAGCGAGGCGGCGGAGCCGAAGAGGGTGGCGAAGATGGCCAGGATGTCGATGACGCGGCCGGGACCGCCGTACGCCCGCCGTTCGCCCATGAGCGGGACGAAGACGGCGCTGATGGTCTGGCGGCGCCTGCGGCGGAAGGTGGAGTAGGCGATGGCGAGTCCGACGACGGCGTAGATCGCCCACGGGTGGAGCGTCCAGTGGAAGAGCGTGGTGGCCATGGCCGTCTGCATCCGCTCGGCCGAGTCGACGGGGTGGGTGCCGGGCGGCGGGGTGCCGTAGTGGGCGAGGGGTTCGCTCACGCCGTAGAACATCAGGCCGATGCCCATGCCCGCGCTGAACATCATGGCGATCCACGACACGGTCCGGAACTCGGGCCCCTCGCTCTCCTGGCCGAGGGTGATCCGGCCGTAGCGGCTGATGGCGAGCCACAGCGCGAAGACGACGAAGCCCGAAGCGGCCAGCATGAACGCCCAGCCGCCGTCGCGGATCAGTCCGTCGAGGAGCTTGCTGGAGACGCTCTCCAGACTGTCCGTGGCCGTCGCTCCCCAGACGACGAACGCCAGGGTGAGCACCGCGGTGACACCGAACACGATCCGGTCGGTACGGGCTTTGTGGTGGTGGTCGGAACGGCCGGGGAGGTCCGCCGTCACCGCCAGCCCTTCCCGGCCGCCCCGTTCGGCGCCTGTCCGACGGCCGTCCGGCCTCTCGTCTTCCTGTGGCACAGAGGTCACCTTTCACTGCATTACGGAAAAACGTGACGATGTATCCGTAAGGCAGTACCACAGGCGAGGCCGGACTCGGCGGACCAACAGGCGTTCACGGCCCGCGCGATGGCCGGGTGACACGGTCGCCGGGTCGCGTGGAGGCCGCCTCGTCAGGTGACGGCGTCGCTCTCCAGGATGCCCTTGAGGGTGAGCTCGTCCCTCGGCATCTCCTTGCGCACGTGCGGGCGGACGACGAGCGGGACGATGGCCTTGCCGATGCCGTGGCCCTCGAAGTCGAGGGAGAGCGTCAGGCGTGACCGTTCGCCGTCGTCCAGCGGTTCGATGGTGCCCTGGACGTCACCGCGTACGGGACCGTCGATGCCGTGCACGTGCCAGTGCCTCGGCGGGTCCAACTCGATGACCTGCATGGTCGTGGTGAACTCCCGACGCCCGATCCGCCGCGTGACGGCGACCTTCGAGCCGACCGCGAGCGGGGCGTCGCCCAGCCTCCGGACCGAGACCGCGCTCTCCTGCCATTCGGGCAGATGGGTCGGGTCGGTCACGTAGGAGAAGACGTCCGCGGGACTGCGGGAGATGTCAATGGTTTCCGTGATGGCAGGCATGGTGCCCTCTTCGTCCGGCGGGAGACCGCGCCCGGACCCGAGCCCCGGCGTGGGCTCATTGTCGCTTCCTACGAAAATGGTCCCACGGGCGGCGGCGCCCCGCCAGCGACGCACGCGGGGGGGCGAGCCGAGGCCCTCCTCACAGCGTGCCCCCCGCCGCTGTGTGACCGGCGTTACGGACCATGATCGGCGCGGTTGACACAGGCGTAACGGGCATTCCGTACGGTCAGGGCTCGAACGGTTCCACAGAGAGGCGCCCCGGTGACCCCACACGACACGCAGGACCCACGGGACGACGCCGCCGCCGCTCAGGTGCGGACCGTCTGCTCGTACTGCGGTGTGGGCTGCGGCATGCTCCTCGACATCGGTCCGGGGCCCGACGGCCGCCGTACGGTCCTCAAGGCGACGGGCGACAAGGACCACCCCGCCAACCGCGGGCGCCTCTGCACCAAGGGCGCCACCACCGCCGACATGCTCGCCGCGCCCGGACGCCTGACCACCGCCCTCGTCCGGGACGACCGCGCCGCCGCGCCCGTCCCCACGGACACCGGCCGGGCCATCGCCGAGACCGCCCGCCGGCTGCGGGCCGTCGTCGACGAGCACGGCCCCGACGCCTTCGCGCTCTACGTCTCGGGCCAGCTGAGCCTGGAGGCGCAGTACCTCGCCAACAAGCTCGCCAAGGGCTTCATCGGCACGAACCGGATCGAGTCGAACTCCCGGCTGTGCATGGCGAGCGCCGGCACCGGCTACAAGCTCTCCCTCGGCGCCGACGGCCCGCCCGGCTCCTACGACGACTTCGAGAAGGCCGACGTCTTCCTCGTCATCGGCTCCAACATGGCCGACTGCCACCCCATCCTCTTCCTCCGCATGATGGACCGGGTCAAGGCCGGCGCGAAGCTGATCGTCGTCGACCCCCGGCGGACGGCCACCGCCGACAAGGCCGACCTCTTCCTCCAGATCAGGCCGGGCACGGACCTCGCGCTCCTCAACGGCCTGCTGCACCTGCTGCACGAGCACGGCCACACCGACCCCGAGTTCATCGCCGCGCACACCGAGGGCTGGGAGGCGATGCCGCCGTTCCTCGCCGACTACCCGCCCGCGACCGTCGCCGCGCTCACCGGCATACCCGAGCAGGACATCCGCACCGCCGCCGAGTGGATCGGCCTGGCGCGGGAATGGACCAGCTGCTGGACCATGGGCCTCAACCAGTCCACCCACGGCACCTGGAACACCAACGCCCTGATCAACCTGCACCTGGCCACCGGCGCGATCTGCCGCCCCGGCTCCGGCCCCTTCTCCCTCACCGGCCAGCCCAACGCCATGGGCGGCCGCGAGATGGGCTACATGGGCCCCGGCCTCCCCGGGCAGCGCTCGGTGCTCGTCCCCGAGGACCGGGCCTTCACCGAGGAGCTCTGGGAGCTCCCGCCGGGCACGCTCCGCGAGGACGGCTCCGGCACCGGCACGATCGACCTCTTCCGGCGCATGGCCGAGGGCGAGATCAAGGCGTGCTGGATCATCTGCACCAACCCGGTCGCCTCCGTCGCCAACCGCGCCACCGTCGTCGCGGGGCTGCGGGCCGCCGAACTCGTCATCACCCAGGACGCGTTCGCCGCGACCGAGACCAACGCCTACGCCGACGTGGTCCTGCCCGCCGCGCTGTGGACCGAGTCCGAGGGCGTACTGATCAACAGCGAGCGGACGCTCACCCTCGCCCGACCGGCGGCCGACCCGCCCGGCGAGGCCCTCGCCGACTGGCGGATCATCGCCCGTGTCGCCCAGGCCATGGGGTACGAGAAGGCGTTCGCGTACGAGAGCGCCGAGGAGATCTTCGAGGAGATCAGGCGCGCCACGAACCCGAAGACCGGCTACGACGTGAGCGGGGCGACGTACGAACGACTGCGCGCGACCCCCGTCCAGTGGCCGGCCTCGCCCGGAGGTCCGGAGCGCAACCCGATCCGCTACGTGGACGGCGACGGCGCGGGTCCCGTCTTCCCGACGGCGAGCGGCCGGGCGGTCTTCCACGCCCGCCCGCACATCGACGCCGCCGAGATGCCCGACGACGAGCATCCGTTCGTCCTCAACACCGGCCGTCTCCAGCACCAGTGGCACACCCTCACCAAGACCGGAAAGGTCGCCAAGCTCAACAAGCTCAACCCGGCGCCCTTCGTCGAGGTGCACCCCGAGGACGCCCGGCGGCTCGGCATCGCGGAGGGCGACGCCGTTCGGATCGCCTCGCGGCGCGGGAAGGTCGTGCTCCCCGCGGTGATCACCGACCGGGTCAGGCCGGGCTGCTGCTTCGCGCCGTTCCACTGGAACGACCTGTTCGGTGAGGACCTGTGCGTCAACGCCGTCACCAGCGACGCCGTCGATCCCCTCTCCTTCCAGCCCGAGCTGAAGGTCTGCGCGGTGGCGCTGACGAAGACGTCTGCGGCGACGGTGACGGCTCCGGGGCAGCCGTCGACCGCCGTGGCCCCGCGCGTGGTGATCCCGAGCGGGGTCGTTCCGTCCGGGCCGGCCGCCGCCTTCGGCCTCGCGCCGGCCCCGCCGCCCGTCCTCAGCGCCGAGGAACGGCAGTACCTCGTCGGCTTCCTCGCGGGCCTGGAATCGGGCGCGCCCGGCATGCCGGTCCTGCCGCCCGGGGCGCCCTTCCGCGACGAGCACGCCCGCTGGGTGAACGGCGTGCTCGCCGGCCTGTACTCCCGTACGCCGGAAGGCTCGGGGCCGCCGCGGGAGTCCCGGGCGGGCGAGGGCGCGGCCGGCCGCGAGGTCGTCGTGCTGTGGGCCTCGCAGACCGGCAACGCCGAGGAGTTCGCGGCCGCCACCGCCGAACGGCTCCTCGCGGCGGGGCACCGGCCCGCCCTCACCGGCATGGACACGACCGACCTCAAGGCCCTCCCGCCCACCGCCGATCTGCTGCTGATCACCAGCACGTTCGGGGACGGGGACGCGCCCGACAACGGCTCCGGCTTCTGGGACGAGCTCACCGCGCCCGACACCCCGCGGCTCGACGGGCGGCGCTATGCCGTCCTGGCACTCGGGGATTCCTCGTACGGCGACTTCTGCGGGCACGGGCGGCGCCTGGACCACCGGCTGGACGAGCTCGGGGCCGTACGTCTGGCACCCCGTACCGACTGCGAGCCCGACTTCCAGACCTCCGCCCACGCCTGGCTCGACCAGGTCCTCGCCGGCCTGTCCGACGGCCGGCAGGCACCCCTGACGGCCGATGCCGCACCACCCGCACCGCCCGCACCGGCTCCTGCGCCCGCGCGCCGGCCCGGCCCCGCCACCACGCCCGCGCGGCTCGTCGGCAACCGGCTCCTCTCCCTGCCCGGGGCGGGGAAGGAGGTGCGGCGGTTCACCTTCGACACGCGCGACGGCGGGGCTCCGCTCGGCTACGAGACCGGCGACGCGCTGGGCGTCCAGCCCGTCAACTGCCCCGGCCTCGTGGCCGAATGGCTGGCCGCCACCGGCCTCGACGGGGACGCCCCCGTGGAACTCCCCGGGGCCGGTCACGTCCCCTTCGGCGAGGCCCTGCACCGCCACCTCGACATCACCCGTACCCCGTCCGCGTTCCTCGGCTTCGTCACGGAACGGACCGGTGACCGGGAGCTGAAGAGGCTCCTCCGCCCCGACAACAAGGACGGGCTCGCCCGGTGGTCCTGGGGCCGTCAGGCCGTCGACGTCATCGCCGAGCACCCCGTCCGCGCCACCGCGCAGGAGTGGGCCGACGTACTGGGCCGGCTCAGGCCCCGGCTGTACTCGATCTCCTCCAGCCCGCTCACCGACCCCCACCAGGTCTCCCTGACGGTCTCCGTCGTCCGCTACGAGAGCCTGCGCGGCCGCCCCCGCAAGGGCGTCTGCTCGCCGTTCCTCGCCGACGCCGAACCCGGCGCCCCCGTCCCGGTCTTCGTCCAGCGCGCGCCGCACTTCCGGCCCCCCGCCGACCCCACGACCCCGATGGTGATGGTCGGCCCCGGCACGGGAGTGGCGCCTTTCGTCGGCTTCCTCGACGAGCGCCGCGCGCTCGGGCACCGCGCACCGAACTGGCTCTTCTTCGGCGAGCAGCACCGCGCCACCGACTTCTACTACGAGGACGAGCTCACCGCCCTCCTCGCCGACGGCACCCTGGACCGGCTCGACACGGCCTTCTCCCGCGACCAGCGCGCAAAGGTCTACGTCCAGGACCGGATGCGGGAGCACGGCCCGCAGCTGTGGTCCTGGCTCCAGTCCGGCGCGCACTTCTACGTCTGCGGCGACGCCGCCAGGATGGCGAAGGACGTCGACCGGGCGCTGCGGGACATCGCCGTCGCGCACGGCGGCCACGACGAGGAGTCGGCGGCCGTGTACGTGAAGCAGCTCGCCGCCGACAAGCGCTACGTCCGGGACGTGTACTGAGCGCTACGTCCCGGACGTGTGCTGAGCGCTACCTCCGGGGCGTGTGCTGACGGTGCGGGTGAGCTGTCGGTGCGGGTGAGCTGACGGTGCGGGTGAGCTGACGGTGCGGGGCGGGTAGGGACGGCGGCGGCCGACCGGGAGGGCCGTCAGGGCCGATCGGCCTCCGCCACCTCCGCGCGGGTGCGCGCCCCGTTGGCCGTGAGCCAGGCGACGACCTCCGCGCCGTGCTCGGCCTCTCCGGCACGGGCGATGTCGAGCGGGGTGAGGCCGCCCCAGCCGATCCGGTCGAGGGGCGCTCCGGCGGCGCGGAGCAGGACGGCGGTGGAGAGCCGTCCGCCCTGGCAGGCGCCCCAGAACGCCTCGGCGATCTCTTCCGGGGACAGCGGCGGTGCGACGCGGAGACGGGCCTCGACCAGCTCGTCGAGCCCGAGCGTCGCGGCGTCCTGGAAGGTGGGCCGGGCGCCCAGTTCGAGCAGGCGGCGGGCCGCGCGCCACTGCCCGAAGGCGCGGGCGTCGGCCAGCGGCGTCCCGCCCGCGATGACGGCTCCGTCGGCCTCGATGTCGGCACCCGCGGCGACGAGGGCGTCGATCATCGGGACGTCGTCGTTGCTCGCCGCCCAGTGGAGGGGCGTCTCGCGGTGCGCCCCGGTGAAGCGGGCGTCCGGGTCGGCACCGGCCGCGACCAGGACGGCGACGGTCTCGGGTCCGCGGGGCACGTGGCCGGGCCAGTCGGTGGCCAGGTGCAGCAGGCTCCGCCCGCCGGGGCCGTGTCCTTCCCGGTCCTCGACGACCCGGGCGACGGCGAGGCCGGGATCGCCGGCGAGCAGGCGGCGCAGCGCGTCGAGGTCGCCCGAGCGGATCGCGTCGGTGACGGCGACGGCCACGGGGTCCCGGGAGCGCAGCGAGCGCGGAGTCGGCATACGGACATGGTGCCGCACGGATCCGGGCGATTCCCGCCGTGCGCGGAGCCTTGTCAGCCCCGCGGCCCGACCCTATCCTCGCCGACAGAAAGCGCTTTCCACGTTTCCGCGGGAGCCCGGCATGCGGGGCCGGCTCCCGTACCCCGACGACGAACAAGGAAGGCGACGATCATGAGACGACCAGTCGCACGACGACTCCAGGCGGCGCTGGCCGCGTTGGCCCTCGCGGCCGCGACAGGGGCCGTCCTCTCGGCACCCGCGGCATCGGCGGCGACCGGTGGCGCCACCGGCTACGCGACGCAGAACGGCGGGACCACCGGCGGCGCCGGCGGGCAGACCGTGCGGGCCACCACGGGGACCGCGATCCACGCGGCCCTCTGCGGCCGGGCCACCAGCAGCACACCGATCACCATCGAGGTCGAGGGAACCATCAACCACGCCAACACCAGCCAGGTGTCGGACGGCAGTTGCAGCACCGCCGCCGGGGTGATCGAGCTCAAGCAGATCAGCAACGTCACCCTCGTCGGCGTCGGCTCCGGAGCCGTCTTCGACCAGCTGGGCATCCACATCCGCGCGGCGAGCAACATCGTCATCCAGAACGTGACCGTACGGAACGTCAAGAAGTCCGGCTCGCCCACGTCCAACGGCGGTGACGCCATCGGCATGGAGAGCGACGTCCGCAACGTCTGGGTGGACCACGTCACCCTGGAGGCCTCGGGCGGCGAGTCGGAGGGCTTCGACGGCCTCTTCGACATGAAGGACAACACCCAGTACGTGACGCTGTCCTACAGCGTCCTGCGCAACTCCGGCCGGGGTGGCCTCGTCGGGTCCAGCGAGAGCGACCTCTCGAACAGCTTCATCACCTACCACCACAACCTGTACGAGAACATCGACTCCCGCGCGCCCCTCCTGCGCGGCGGTACGGCCCACATCTACAACAACCACTACGTGAGCCTCAACGAGTCCGGCATCAACTCCCGGGCCGGGGCCCGCGCCAAGGTCGACCACAACTACTTCGAGGACTCCAAGGACGTCCTCGGCACCTTCTACACCGACGCGGCCGGGTACTGGCAGGTCAGCGGCAACATCTTCGACAACGTGACCTGGTCGAGCCCCGGAGCCGAGAACAACCCGGCGGGACCGGACCCGCAGTCCAACACCACGGTGGCCATCCCGTACGCCTACACGCTCGACGCGGCGAACTGCGTACCGAGCGTCGTGAGCCGGACGGCGGGCGCCGGCAAGGGCCTCCAGGTGTCGGACGGCGCATGCTCGCCCCAGACGCCGACACCGACCACTCCGGCGCCGACGACTCCCACCCCCACGACCCCCACCCCCACTCCGACTCCCACTCCGACGTCGTCCCAGCCGAGCGGGACGAACCTCAGCATCGGGGCCGGGTCCGACGGGACGAGCAAGGCCGACGGGACGAGCTACGGGAACGTGCGGGACGGTGACCTGAACACCTACTGGTCGCCGGCCGGTGCGACCGGTTCCGTGTCGATCAAGTGGGGTTCCCCCACCGCCGTGTCCAAGGCCGTCATCAAGGAGGCGGCCGGCTCCACGGGCCGGATCGGATCCTGGCGGGTCCTCAACGCCGACACCGGGGCCGTCCTGACCTCCGGCAGCGGCGCGGGGGTCATCACCTTCGCCCGGACCACCCTGAGCAAGGTGACCTTCGAGATCACCGGCTCGTCGGCGACACCTCGGGTCGCCGAGTTCGAGACGTACGCCGGATAGCGGCGCCGCCTCACCTCCACACCGCCTTACCGCCCGCCGGGCCCGGATTCCCCGGGCCCGGCGGGTCGCGTGTCGTCCCGGCTCAGCTCACGAACTCCCGGTCGCCGTAGCGCACCTGGGCCTCGTTCCAGTCGGCGCCGAGCGCGGCCGTGAACTTCCGGGCCAGTGGCAGGTCGGCGACCGGGGCGATGAGGATCAGCCGGCCGTCGAGGGTGACCGAGCCGCCGCCGAGCTTCTCGCGGGCCTCGGCGTCCGCGAGCAGCGCCGCGCGCAGATCGCCCGGGGTGACCCCCGGGACCTCGATCTCGACGGCGTCGGTCTCCGGCGACGTCCGTGGCAGGCAGCGGAAGGTGAGCACGGCCTCCTGGTCGTACTGCTTGGCGATGACGCCCGCGATGTGGTGCAGCCCGTCGCGCCCGACCCTGTTCACGTCGAACTCGCGCGACCGCTCGTACGTGGCCTGCTTCAGGTCGGTGGACCAGAAGACGCCGTCCAGGAGCTCCGAGGCGCCGGGCCGGGCACCATGGGCCCTGATGACGGCCCGTACCTCGTGGCCGAACCGCGTCAGCCGGGTATCGAGCCGGGGGTCCTCGGGATCCGTGATGATCGCGGTGTTGTCGGTGGCGAAGAGCTCCGCGGTGGTGCGGCAGCGTTCCTCGCCGGGGCTCGCGTACGTGCTCGGTGTGCCCGCGATCCCCAGCATCAGGGCGGCGACGGCGGTGGTCAGGACGCGGTGCTTCCGCGGGGCGGTGGTGTGGTTCATGGCGTGATCAACGAGGCGGGGAGGCGGGCGTTGCGTGATCCGCGCCCGGGGCCCATCGGGCCGGGTGGAGCTGCGCGGGCCCTGGACGAGGAGTCCGCGAGGCGTCGAATTCCTCGTCGGCGGAGACGGAGGCGAGGCTCTCGGCGGCCTGGAGGATCGCGGGGTGCACGTCGGGCCGTTCAACGGATGGGCCGTATCCGCTCGACCCGGAGCGTCGGCCGGGGATCGGATCGTGACGCATTGTCGCCAAAAGGGCACGTTCCGCTGCCGGACGGTGCATGGTGGACGGGTCGCCCGAGGGCCGAGTGGGTGCCCGTACGAAAGGAGCGTGCCGTGCTGTCCGACTTCTTCGACCGCCTGCTGCGCCGGGAAGTGCGTTCCGGCTCCGGAGGCGGTACGCACGCGCCGCCGCGCGCCGCCGGGACCCTCGTGCTCGACGCGGACTTCTCCTCCGCCGAGCAGTGGACGGCGGGCCGTTCCTGGGCCTATCCCGACGGCGGCCCGACCAATCCGGGGGACGACAAGCTCGACCACCTGACGGCGGACCCCGCCTACAGCCGTACGGGACTGTTCCGGGCGACCCGCCGCGCGGACGGCGACTGGGACACCGGACTCCTCACGACCGAGGGCAGCCCGGAGGGCTTTCTGGTGCGGGCGGAAGACGTCCTGGAGGCCCGGGTGCGGCTGCCCGAGGAGACGGGCGCCTGGCCGGCGATCTGGACCTGGCTCGACGGCGGGCAGGAGGTCGACGTCTTCGAGTACCACCCTGACAACCCGGACCTGCTGGAGCTGTCGAACCGCGTCCGGGGGCGCCACCACTACTTCCGGGACCCCGCCGTCCGGCCGGGGGCGTGGGTCGACCTCAGGGTCGAGTTCGGCGCCCGTTCCGTGGTGTGGTGGGTCAACGGCGCGCGGGTCTTCAGTGACGGGCGCGGGGTGGGACGCTCCTGGCGGGCCCACCTCATCGTGAACCTCTCGGTCTGCGCCGGGCGCTACCACCCGGCGCCGGACGCCGCCGCCTCGGCGATGTCCTACGAGGTGGCGGCGCTGCGCGTGTACCGGGGGTGAGGGAGCACGAGGGGTGCGCGGCGACACGAGGGGGCCAAGCTCCTCCGTCGAGCTCCTCCGGCCAAGCCCCTCCGGTCGAGGGCTGACCGGTTTGGGAAGACAATGGGGGACATGGCACAGAACGCACCTCCACGACACGGCCCCTCGAAGCTGACCGTCAAGGGCCGGGACATGCGGCTCCGCACCATCGGATTCCTCGTGCTCGCGGGTCTCGCGATCTGGTTCATCGCGGCCAACACCGGGTCGGTCAGCATCCGGCTGTGGATCCCCACCGTCACCCTGCCCCTCTGGGTGGTGCTCACGGTCACGCTTCTCGTGGGCATGGTCCTCGGACTCTTCATCGCCCGACGGCGAGCCAGGCGCTGACCGCCTCGCCCGGCTCGCCGTACCGCCACGGTTCCTTGAGCCGCTCCCCTCAGCCGCGAGCCAGCAGGTCGCGCAGGCCGACGGCGAGGCGTTCGTACTCCTCGGGCCGGTTGTAGATCTGCCCCGAGATGCGGATTCCGCCGCCACCGGGCCAGTTCCAGACGAGGACGCGGCAGCCGAGCCGGGCGGCGATCTCCTCGCGCAGCGCGACCGCCTCCGGCGGCGTGCGGGCGAGGCCGCCGGGCAGGCGCAGCGACCGCATCGCCAGACCCTCGCCGTACGGAAGCGGTGTCATGCCCGGGATCTCGTCGAGCAACTCCGCTCCGTAGCCCACCAGTTCCGCGTTGTGGGCACGCACCCGGTCGCCGCCGAGCCCGGCGACGAGGTCGAGTCCCTCGGGCGCGGCGAGCCAGCCGGTGTAGTCGACGGTGGCGCGGAACTCCACCGCGCGGGGGAAACCGCGGTCGTCCTCCCACGAGGGGACGGGCGCGGCGACCCGGGCCCGATGGGCGGGGGCCACCGCGAGGACGCCGCTGCCCGCCGGCGCGTACGCCCACTTGTGCAGGTTCCCGAACCAGAAGTCGGGTTCGCCCGCGAGCGGTTCGGCGAGCATGCCCGGGGCGTGGGCGCCGTCGACCACGGTGGTGATCCCGCGCTCGCGGAGTCCGGCGAGCAGTCGGGGGGTGGCGAGCGGCCGGGCGGTGGGCGAGCTGATCTGGTCGATCAGGACCGCCCGCGTACGAGGAGTGAGCGCGGCGAGCACCGCCTCGCGCACCGCGTCCTCGTCCGGGAGGCCGGGGTCGAGGGCGACGGTGACCGTCCGGGCGCGGCGGGCGGCCGCCGCGACGACCGTGCCGTAGCCGTGGTCGGTGACCAGGATCTCGTCGTCGGCGTCCAGGCGCAGGGCGTCGAGGGCGAGGTTGGCGGCCTCGGTGGCGTTGGCGACGAACGCGATCCCCTCGGGGTCGGCGCCCAGGTGGGCCGCGACGCGCCCCCGGGCCACGGCGAGACGGTCGGGGACGCCGAGGAAGAAGGCGTCGGGGTCGGCCATGGCCTCCTCGGACAGGCGCCGTTGGGCCTCGGCGACCGGGACGGGTACCGCGCCGAAGGAGCCGTGGTTGAGGTGGGCGACCGCCGGGTCGAGCCGGAACAGCCCCGCCCCGCCCGGGAATTCCCCTCCCGGGCCACCCCGAACGCCCCGGACGCCCTGTCCCGCCCCTCCCGGCGGTACGGCGGACGCGGTCATCGGACCTCGACGGTGACGGTCCGGCCGGGGGCCACGCGCGTGCGGACGACGGTGTAGGTCGCCCCGTCCACGACCTCGGTGCGGGCCGCCGTGACCACCCCGTCGACGGCGACGGCGGCGTGGGCGCCGGGGAAGCGGGCCACCCAGGTGTACGGGGCGCTGCCCGAGGCGTGGGTGAGGGTCGAGCGGCGGTCCGTGTCGTGGCGCAGGGTGAAGGCGGAGTCGCCGACGCGCAGGTCCTCGATGCTCAGCCACTCCATGCCGGCGGGCAGCCGCGACTGGGTGGCGAGGGTGCGGGCGGGGGCGTTCGGGGTGACGCCCATCAGGCCCTGGACGGTCTGGCCGACGAGGGTGAAGGAGACCTCGGGATAGTCACCGTTGGTGCCCTGACGGGAGTTGACGTGCTGGACGTCCTTCTGGGCGTAGATGTGGCGCATCCACTTCCAGGCGGTGTCGGCACGGTTGTTGGTGAGGAAGGTGTCGGGGAGGTAGGTCAGGGCCTCGATGTTGTGGGGGCGTCCGTCGCCTTCGGCCTGCTCGTCGATGTAGTCGAGGTAGGCCTCGCGCCGGTCCCCGGGGGCGACGATCTGCTTCATCGGCATGAACCAGCTGTTCTCCTTGCCCCAGCCGGTCAGGGCGCGCCCGTCGGTGGTGTAGCCGCGCACCATGTCGGCGCCCGAACCAGTGCCGCTCCAGGTGGAGTTGAAGTACGCCTTGAGTTCGCGGGCCCGGCGCTCGAAGAGGGCCGCGAGCTGGTGCTCGCCCTTGGCGCGGGCGAGGGAGGCCATCGCGCGGTAGGCCTGGTACTGCGAGCCGATGGCGTCGCCGGCCTCGGCGAGCGGTTCGTCGCTCTGCTCGTTGTAGCTCGCGACGCCTTGGAAGATGCCCTTGCCGGTGCCCTCGGCCACGCTCACCCGGCCGTTGTCCTTCTTCCCGTCGTGAAGGGTGACGAACTCCTCGGTGGCGTGGCGGTAGAACTCCCACAGGGCGGGGTCGTCGAGGTAGGCGGGGTCGCCGCTCCAGCGGTACGCCTCCTCGGCCTTCTGGACCAGTTCGAAGGGGGCGGGCACCTCCCGGACGAAGAGGCTCGGGCCGCGGTAGTCGATGGAGAGGTAGGAGCGGTTGTCGAAGTTGAGGGCCCACACCGGGTAGTAGGCGTGCTCGGCGGTCGCGGAGGCGGCGAAGGCGCGCAGCATCTCCTTGTTCTCGGTGTGCAGGCCGAGCACTCCGGCGCCGGAGAGCTGGTGGGCCATGTCGCGGGAGTAGTAACCGCTGCGGTTGGCGTAACCCGCCCAGTAGGAGGGGGCGTAGACGCCGGTGCCGGTGCCGCCGGTCTGGCGCTCGTCCGCGTCGAGGGGGCCCTGGGTGCCGGGCAGGTGCACCCAGCTGTTGGCCTTGCCCTTGGCCCAGTCGAACATCTCGACGATCTCGGGGTCGCTGGAGGAGACGCGGGGGTCGGCGGGGGCGGCCGGGGAGACCATCACGTCGTCGACGTTGACCCAGCCCTCCCCCGACTCGAAGGCGATCTCCAGCCGATCCCCGGGGGTGAGGGCGATCCTGCCGAGGGTGTGGCGGCGGTAGTTGGCGGCGGCGGGCAGGGTCCGCTCGGCGACGGTGGCGCCGTTGGTCCGGAGGACGTACCGGCCGCCGGGGCCTCCGGTGGCGATCCACGCGGAGACGAGGTAGCCGCCGTGGCCGGTGGCCGTCACGGTCTGGGAGACCTTCATGCCGGTGCCGGCGTCGAGGTAGGCCAGCCGCTTCCCGGCGTGCGGGTAGTTGCTCGCGACGCCGGTTCCGGAGGTGAACTCCCAGCCGCCACCGCCTTGTTCGAAGCCGGGATCGGCCACGGTCAGCACGGCGGGGGCGGGGGCGGGGCCGGACGGGGAGGCCACCGCCGGGGATCCGCCCGCGGCGAGCGAGGCGAGCAGGGCGACGGCGGACAGCAACGACAAGCGGGAACGCGTCATGAGGGGTCTCTCCCGGATCGGGGCGGGTCAGGTCGGGGCTGGGCGCGCGGCACGCTAGCAACAGCAGCTGAAGGATTGCAATGGTTCTGTCAAAGCCCGAACGTCGACCAAACTGAAAGTTTTCACTGAAGTATTGCAAGTCGAGAGATCACCCTTGTAATGTCCGGCCCCGTCAAGTTCCGCGACGGTGCGAGCGAGGGGATCCGGCATGACGGACCAGCAGAGTGGAAGACAGCCGGGGCGCCGGCAGGTACTGCGCGGCGGCAGCGCCCTGGCGGCGGCCGGGCTCGGCGGACTCGGCCTCACCGGCCTGACGACGCTCACCGGCTGCTCGGGCAGCGGCGACACCGGCGCGGGCGGTTCGGGCGCCGCCGGGGACCCCCGCAAGGGAAAGATCACGGTCTGGTCCTGGCAGGGCCCGGCGGCACAGCTCAAGGCGCTGATACCGGAGTTCAACAAGACGTACCCGGACATCCAGGTGACCGTCGAGGACATCGGCAACCCCGCGATCTGGGACAAGATCACGGCCGGTCTCGCCGCCGGCGGCCAGGGCCTCGCCGACGTCCTGCACATCGGCGTCGACTACCTGCCGGGCTACGTCGAGCGCTTCCCCGGCGGCCTCGCCGACCTCGCCCCGCTGGGCGCCACCGCCCACAAGGACGCCTTCGCCTCCGGTCTTTGGCAGACCGTCTCCCCCGACGGCAAGCACGTCAACGCCCTTCCCTGGGAGGCCAATTCGGCGGGGTTCTACTACCGGGCCGACCTTTTCGAGAAGGCCGGGGTCGACGTCGGCGCGCTCCAGACCTGGGACGAGACGATCGAGGCCGGCAAGCAGCTCAAGGCGCGCACGGGCGTCCATCTCCTCGGCATCGACAAGCCGGCCTCGCAGCCCGACGCCGCCAACTTCTTCCAGATGCTGCTCCAGCTCCAGGGCGCCTTCTACTTCGACCTGGAAGGCCGCATCACCCTGGACTCCCCGGAGGCCGTCCGGGCGATGACGCTCATCAAGACCATGAACGACGCCGGGCTCGTCAGCAATCTGGCCGGCGGCTGGAACGCCCTGATGAGCTCCCTGAAGCGGGGCACCGCCGCCGTACTGCCCTGGCCCACCTGGTTCGGCGGGATCATCGAGGAGCAGGTGCCCGGCGAGGCGGGCAAGTGGAAGGTCCGGCTTCCCCCGGCCGTCCGCCGCGGCGGCCCCACCGCGGCCACCGTGAACTCCACCCACCTCGCGGTCGCCGGCAGCAGCGAGCACCAGGCGGCGGCCTGGTCCTTCGTCGAGTTCGCGCTGACCCGCCCCGCCTCCCAGGTGCGGATCTACCGGGGCAAGGGCATCGCGCCCGCGCTCCTCAAGGCCTACGACGACTCCGTCTTCCACGAGCCTTCCGCCTTCTTCAGCGGGCAGCGCAAGGGCGAGATCTTCCTCGGCGCCCTCAAGGCGCCCGGCTCCGCCGTGAACTACACGGCCGACTACGCCCGCGCCCTGAAGCTCGTCACCGACGCCCAGTCGAAGGTGCTGCTCAAGGGCGCCGACCCGGCGAAGGTGCTCGGCGAGGCGGCGAGCGAGCTGGCCCGCCAGACCGGCAGGAAGAACGTGCGATGACACCGAGCACGCCCGCGGCCGTCGCGCCCCGCCCCGCCGCGCGTCGGCGCGGGCGGTGGGGCACGGCCGCCCCGTACCTCTTCGTCCTGCCCGCGGTGCTGCTCTTCGCCGCGTTCAAGCTCTACCCCATCGGCTGGTCGTTCCTCCTCAGCCTGCACCGCACGGTGGGCGGCACCGAGACGTTCGTCGGTGCCGACAACTACGCACGTCTCGCCGACGACCCGCTGTTCTGGACCGCGCTGCGCAACACCGGGGTGATCCTCGTCGTCCAGGTACCGCTGATGCTGGCGCTCGCCACCGGGCTCGCGGTCGCCCTCGACTCCACCCTGCTGCGCGGCCGGCCCGTCTTCCGGCTCGGCTTCTTCCTGCCGATGGTCACGGGCCTCGTCGCGTACGGCATCGTCTTCTCCGTCCTCCTCAACGAGGAGTACGGGCTCGTCAACTGGCTGTTCGGCCTCGTCGGCATCGACCCCGTGCCCTGGCTGACCGAAGGGCTGTGGGCCCGTATCTCCCTGGGCCTCGCGCTGACCTGGCACTACACCGGCTACAACGCCGTGATCCTGCTCGCCAGGCTCCAGACCATCCCGGCCGAGCTCTACGACGCGGCCGCCGTCGACGGCGCCGGGGCGCTGAGCGCCTTCCGCCACGTCACGCTGCCCGGGCTGCGGCCCGCGCTGCTCCTCACGACGGTCCTGTCCACCATCGGCACGCTCCAGCTCTTCGACGAGCCGTACGTCCTCACCGGCGGCGGGCCCGACAACGCGACCCTGACCATCGGCGTGTACCTCTACCAGAACGCCTTCAAGTACTTCGACTTCGGTTACGCCTCCGCCGTCGCGTACGCCCTCACCGTCCTCGTCGGAGTCCTCGGCCTGATCCAGTTCCGCCTCCTCGGGGAGAAGTCGTGACCGCCCGCACCCGCCATCCCGGCCGGAGCATCCTGCTCACCTCCGGGCTCGCCATCGTCCTGGCCGCCGTCGCGGTTCCCTTCTACTGGCTGGCCGTCGGCGCCACCCACAGCTCGCAGGAGATCTTCGACAGCCCGCCGCCCCTGCTGCCCGGCGGGCACCTCGGGGAGAACCTCGCCACCCTCCAGGAGACCGCGGACTTCGGCCGGGTCGTGCTCAACTCCCTCGGCATATCGGTCGTCTACACCCTCCTCGCGGGAGTGGTGTGCACCCTCGCCGGATACGGCTTCGCCACGTACCGCTTCCGCGGCCGCGAGGCTCTGTTCGGGCTCCTCATGCTCGGTCTCGTCGTGCCCGCGCAGATCACGCTCGTCCCGCTGTTCAAGATGATGGCCGAGCTGCACTGGCTCAACACCTACCAGGCCGTCATCGCCCCCAATCTGGCCCTGCCCTTCGGCATCTTCCTGATGCGCCAGTCGATGGCCGCGCTGCCGAAGGAGCTGCTCGACTCGGGCCGGATGGACGGCTGCGGGGAGTTCCGGCTGTTCTGCCGCGTCGCCCTTCCCCCGATGCGCCCGGCGCTCGCGGCCCTCGCCCTGTTCCTCTTCCTGTACCAGTGGAACGACTTCATCTGGCCGCTGATCGTCCTGCGCGACGACAGCACGTTCACCATCCCGGTGGCGCTCGCCTCGCTCCAGGGCCTGGACGAGACCGACTACGGCGCCATCCTGACCGGCACCGCCATCGCCGCCGTACCGATGGCCATCGTCTTCCTCGCCCTCCAGCGCCACTTCGTGTCCGGGCTCCTCGCGGGCGCGGTGAAGGAATGAGCACCCCGATGACTCAACAGCAGCAGACCGCACAGACACAGCAGCCTGATCACGCCCCCGCCGTCGTGACCACCGCGCACGCGGCCCCCGCCCCCGTCGAGCCGCTGCTCGACGACGTGTCGATCGCCGTCCTCGCCCCCGGCCACCCCGGCGTCCGCCCCCAATGGGAGCTGGCCTCCCTCCCCGACGGGCTGCGGATGCTGTCCGTCCGGGCCGACGGGGTGCCCGTGGAGATCCGTCTCTCGGTGCCTCTCGGCGACGCCACGGGCTACTGGCATCCCCAGGGCGACTGGCGGCGCACGGTGGTGGCCGACTGGGAGGGACTCAGCCGCGTCTGCCTGGTCGACGGACCCGCCGTCGGCTGTCTGTACGAGCACTCCGGCGCCACCCTCCTCGCCTTCGCCGCCGCCGACCCGGTCCCCGAGGCCACGGTCCGTTTCGGCGTCTCGGAGGAGAACGACACCCACGTCGTCCATCTGACCCTGCCGGCCGCCGCGGAGCCGCACCGTCTGCTGCTCGTCCCGCGCGCGCCCTCCGTCGCCGCCGCCATGCGGCCGTTGCGCACGTGGTTCGCCGCCGCCCACCCGCCGATGCCGGTGCCGGACGCGGCCCGCCTCCCCGTGTACTCCACCTGGTACGCCTTCAACCAGGACGTCACGGCCGAGGCGATCGAGGCGCAGGCGGGTCCGGCCGCCGAGCTGGGCTGCGGGGTGCTCATCCTGGACGACGGCTGGCAGCGGTTCGGCAACGGCCGGGGCTACGCCGGCTGCGGCGACTGGGAGCCGGACCCCGCCAAGTTCCCCGACCTCGGTGGCCATGTGGCCCGGGTGCGCGACCGGGGGCTGCGCTATCTGCTCTGGGTGGCGCCGCTGCTGATCGGCCCCGAGGCCGACTGCCACGACCGCTGGGCGTCCTCGGCGCCCGCCCGGGCCACCGTGCCGGGCGCCTTCGTGCTCGACCCGCGCCTCCCCGACGTCCGGCGGCATGTCGTCGACCTGTGCGTCTCGCTCGTGCGCGACCACGGCATCGACGGTCTCAAGCTGGACTTCCTCGACCAGGCGGCGGTCTACGCGGGCGACGGCGGCGCGGACGTCGGCCGGGCGATGACGGAGCTGCTCACGGAGGTGCGCCGGGCCCTGGAGTCCGTGCGGCCCGAGCTGCTGCTCGAACTGCGCCAGCCGTACGTCGGCCCCGGAATGGCGCCGTTCGGGAACATGCTGCGCTCCAACGACTGCCCGGCGGACGCGACCGCCAACCGGGTGCGGACGCTCGACACCGGGCTGCTCGCGGTGGGCGGGGCCGTCCACTCCGACATGGTGATGTGGTCCCGCTCCGCGCCGGTCGAGGCGGTGGCCCGCCAGCTGATCGGGGCGCTGCACGCGGTCCCGCAGATCTCCGTACGCCTGGACGAGGTGCCGCCGGAACACCTGGCGACCGTCCGGTTCTGGCTCGGGCGCTGGCACCTGCACCGGGAGCTGCTGCTCGACGGGGAGGTGGAGCCCGGACGGCCGGACGAGCTGTACCCGCTGGTGGTGGCGGCGCGTGGCGACGAGTGCCTGGTGAGCGTGCACGGCGACCGGGTGGTGGACCTCGACTTCGCCGCGTACCGCCGCTTCCACCTGGTCAACGGCTCGGACCGGGACCGCCTGATGGTGGAGGTCACCGGGGGCGGCGGCCGGGTGGTTGCCCGGGTCCACGGGCCGGACGGCCGTATGATGAATGATCCGCTGTCGCTCCTGTCGGACGGGCCCCGCTCCCTGGCCGTCCCGCGGGGCGGTCTGGTTTCGCTCGTACTCACGGAAGGACCGCGATGAAGGTCGGCATCACCGACGTCGCAGCCCACGCACAGGTCAGCGAGGCCACCGTCAGCCGGGTGATCAACCGACGGCAGGGCGTGTCGAAGAAGACCCGCGAGGCGGTCGAGCAGGCGATGGCCGAGCTCGGCTACGAGCGGGCCACGCAGGGACAACTGGTCGCGGTGGTGACGGAGTTCGTCTCCAACCCGTTCTTCGCCGACGTCGCCGAGCGGATCGAGTCGGCGCTCGCCCCGCACGGTCTCAAGACGGTGCTGTGCCCCGTCTTCCCCGGCGGGGTCCAGGAGTTGGACTTCCTCACCTCCCTCGTCGACAAGGGCGTCGCGGCCGTCGTCTTCCTCTCCGCGTCCAACACGGTGGAGGGCGCGGACACCGACGGGTACGAGCTGCTGCGGCAGCGCCGCGTCCCGTACGTCGGGATCAACGGCGAGTTCGCGGACGGCGTGCCGGCCCCGGTCTTCTCCACCGACGACGCGCTCGCCGCCGAACTGGCCGTGGACCACCTCCACCGCCTCGGCCACCGGCGCATCGGCATGGCATCGGGCCCGGCGGGGAACCGGCCCGCCGACCGGCGGGTGCGGGGCTTCGTCGAGGCCATGGGCCGGCGCGGCATCGACGGCGCGGAGGGCTGGGTCGTCCGCCAGTCCTACAGCGTGGAGGGCGGGCAGGCCGCGGCCTCGGCCCTCGTCGGCCTGGGCGCCACCGGGATCGTCGCGGCCAGCGACTTCATGGCCCTGGGCGCCGTGCGCGGGATCCGCCGCCAGGGTCTGTCCGTGCCGGGGGACGTCTCGGTGGTGGGTTACGACGGGTCGACGGTCACCGAGTTCACCGACCCGGCCCTGACCACGGTCCGCCAGCCCGCCGACCGTCTCGCCCTGGAGGTGGGCCGCAGCGTCCTGGCCCTGGTCAGCAACCGGGAGGTGCCGACGGGCGAGCTCCTCTTCGACCCGGAGCTCGTCATCCGCGCCTCGACGGGCCCCGCGGCCCCGTAGGGGCGGCGGGCGCCGAACGGAAAGGGACTCGGCCAGTGACGGAGACCGGCAAGGCCGGAGCGGCCTCGCTCAGCGCGCGGGCGCGTGAGGCCGTGTTGCAGCGCATCGTCGACCGGCGGTACGCGCAGGGCGCGCGGCTCGTCGAGCGGGAGGTCGCCGAGGAGCTCGGCATGTCCCGCGTCCCCGTGCGCGAGGCGCTGCGCGCGCTCGTCGCCGAGGGCCTCCTCGAACTGCTCCCGCACAGCGGGGTGCGGGTGCGGCGCCTCGAACGCGTCGACGTGGACCACCTGTACGAGGTCTGGGAGCCGCTCGCGGTCCAGGCGTCGCGGCTCGCGGCGCGCGCCCTGGCCGCGGGCCCCACCGAGGGCCGCACCGCGGGGCTCGCCGCGCTGGAGGCGACGCTCCGGCAGGCCGAGTCGGCGGCGGCGGCCGGCGAGGGGACGCGCGAGGTGGCCGCCCACACGGCGTTCCACGAGGGCATCGTGGAACTGGCGGGCAATCCGCTGCTCGCCCGCACCATGGAGCAGCTGAGCTGGCAGTTGAGGCTGTTGTTCGGACTGCGCGAGGAGCCCGCGCACATGCGGGCCCAGCACGCCGAGATGTTCCGGCACATCGCCGCCGGGGACGCGGAGGCCGCGGCGGCGAGCACGCTGCTGCACGTACGGGACAGCAGGGCCGTCGCGGCGCGCTCCCTCTTCGGCGACGCCTGAGAGTATTTGTATACCAGAACGGATTCGACGCCACCCCTCCGACGTGCGCGAACATCGCGACGTGCGGATTTCGTCGACTGTCGATCACGCCCTTGTCCGGCGCCATTCGCTTGGTATACAAAAACGAGGAGCCCACCGGCCCACTCCCCAAGGAGCTCCCATGCCCGTCGAAGGCACCCCGTCACCCTCCTCGTCCGCCCCCGGCGCCCTCTCCCGCCGCACGATGCTCGCCGGTGCCGCCGCCCTGGCCGGTACGACGGCCGCGATGGCCACCACCACGACCTCCGCCCACGCCGCGGCCCCGTCGCACTCCGAGGCCGCCGTGTCAGGCGCCGCGGGCCGCCGCGCCAAGGCGGTGGTCTTCCGCGACGTCCGCCCGTTCGGTGCGGCGAAGGCCACTGACCTCGTGGTCGTCGACGGCCGCGTCACGAACGGCCCGGCGCCGCGCGGCGCGAAGGTCGTCGAGGGCGGCGGCCGGATCGCGCTGCCCTCGCTCGTGGACGCGCACATCCACCCCGACAAGACGACCTGGGGCGGCTCCTGGGTGTCGCGGCGCCCCGCGAGCGGCATCGCCGACTACGTCGCCCAGGACGTCGAACTGTTCCGCGCCCAGCGCCGCCCCGTCGCGGAACGCGCGTACGGGCTGATGTCCCACGCCGTCACCCGGGGCACACGGGCGATGCGCGCCCACGCCGATGTCGCCCCGGCCTACGGCCTGGCCGGAGTGGAGGGCGTGGCGGAGGCCCGCGAGCGGCTCCGGCACGCGCTCGACGTCCAGATCGTGGCCTTCCCGCAGCACGGCGTCATCCGTACGCCCGGCACGGCGGCGCTGCTTGAGCGGGCGGCGCGCGAGGGCACGATCGACATGATCGGCGGCATCGACCCGATCGGGTTCGACCAGGCCCTCGACGCACAGCTCGACGTCGTCTTCGGCATCGCGGACCGCCATGGCGTCGGCGTGGACATCCACCTCCACGACCAGGGCGAGAAGGGCGTCAAGGCGATGCGCGGCATCATCGACCGCACGCGGGCCCTGTCGCTCGCCGGCAAGGTCACCGTCAGCCACGTCTTCTGCCTGCCGGGCCTGTCGGACCGCGAACTCGGCTCCCTCGCCACCGACCTGGGCGACCAGGACATCGCCCTCACCACGGTGGCGCCCTCCGACTCGCTGGTGCTGCCGATCACCCGGCTGCGCGAGCACGGGGTACGGGTCGGGCTCGGCTCCGACGGCGTGCGCGACTCGTGGAGCCCGTTCGGCAACGCGGACATGCTGCACCGCGCGCAGCTCCTGGGGTGGGTGCGGGACGTACGCCTCGACGAGGAGCTGGAAGACTGCTACCGCGTCGCGGCCCACGGCGGCGCGGACGTCATGGGCCTCGCGCACGCCGACCTCACGCCCGGCGCCCCGGCCGACTTCGTCCTCGTACGGGGCGAATGCCTGCCGCAGGTCGTCGTGGACATGCCCCAGCGGGACATGGTCGTGCACGGCGGCGCCGTGGTGGCCCGCAACGGCGAGTTCCTCGACTGACCCCGGGTGGCGGTCCGCCCTCTCCCGTTCCGCCCCTCCGGTCCGCCCCTCCGGTCCGCCCTCCCCGTGCCGCTCCTCCGGTCCGCTTCGGATCAGCCGTTGGGCCAGGTCGCGGCGACCAGCTTCGCCCGGATCACCTGCCACTGCGCGGCCATGTCGTGCACCAGGTACAGGTCCCTGCCGCGGGTCCACGGCTGCCCGGACTCGGCGTCGTAGACGTGCGGCATGGCGAAGCCCCGGGGGGCGTACGCGGTCATGCCGCGGTCCCGGGTGGTCTGGACGCACCGCTTGTGGTGGTCGCGGAAGCCGACGACGCAGGCGGTGCCGATGCCACCGGGCAGCTCGCGGCGTGCTGCGGCGACCTGGGCGGCCACGCCGTCCGTGCTCAGATAGGTGATCGTGCCGTCCGGCGCGATCACCGGCTCGATCGCCACGACGTCGGTCATGCCGTGGTCGGCCTCCAGGAAGCGGGCGATCTCCCACTGGGCGTAGACGGGGACGTCGCGCGCGGCGCGGATCCGGGCGACCGTCGAGGCCAGCTCCTCGTTCACGGGCCCCGGCTCGGGCAGCGTCTTCGCGGGGTCCCCGCCTCCGGCGGCCGGCCGGTTGCCGAACCCGTACGCGACGACGAAGTCCACGGCGGCCAGCGGCGCCGTCTCCGGCTCCCAGTCGAAGCCCACGTCGAGGAGGTGCGGCACGAGCTCCTTCGCCACCGCCCTGTCCCCCAGCTCACGGGAGAGCACGGGAAGCATGTGGCGCGCGAGCCCCGCCGCCCCCGTCGGCACGGCCCCGGCGGCCGGAGCCGCCTGGGCCGGGGTGGCGGCCAGTACGGGCGGTGCGGCGAGAGCGGCGGTCAGCGCGGCGGCGAATCGGCGGCGGTGCACGTCAGGTACAGCCCTTCGGGAACGGCCGACCGGGCGCCGGCACGCCTCGCATGCTCGTTACACCGAACAACCGCCCCGTGAATCCGCGATGGCCACCACCTTGCGCCCACAGGTCGGCCTGCTCGTCGAGGAAGACCGGACATTCGTCTTGGGAGCGCTCTCAACACCTGAGCGGTACAGATATCCTGGTCGGCGTCGGACCGCAGCTCAGCAGACGCAGACGAGGAGCGACCGCCTTGCCCGATCAGACCACGGGGTCCCGCCCCACGCTGGAAGCCGTCGCCGCACGCGCCGGTGTGTCCCGCGCCACGGCTTCCCGTGTCGTCAACGGGGGTGCGGGCGTCCGCGCTCCGCTGGTCGACAAGGTGAACAAGGCGGTCGAGGAGCTCGGCTACATCCCGAACCACGCGGCGCGCACCCTGGTCACCCGGCGCAACGGCGCGGTGGCCGTGATCATCGAGGAGCCGGAGTTCCGGATCTTCTCCGATCCGTTCTTCGAGCAGCAGGTGCGCGGTATCAGCCGGGAGTTGACGGCGTACGACTCCCAGCTGGTGCTGCTGTGGGTGGAAGGTCCGGGCGACCACGAACGGATCGCGCGCTATCTGGGCGGCGGGCACGTCGACGGGGCGCTCGCGTTCTCCCTGCACAGCGACGACGCGCTGCCCGCCCTCATCGACCGGGCCCGGATCCCGGTGGTGTTCGGCGGGCGCCCCGCCCCCGGCACCGACCCGGCCGTGCCGTTCGTCGACTGCGACAACCGCGGCGGCGCCCGGGAGGCCGTGGGGCATCTCGTCGGCCTCGGCCGACGGGCCGTCGCCCACATCGCGGGGCCCCGGGACCAGACGTCCGCGGTCGACCGGCTCCACGGCTACCACGACGTCCTTCCCGACGCCGATCCGGACCTCCTGTGCCAGGGCTCCTTCACCGAGGAGAGCGGCGCCCGCGCGATGGCCGAACTCCTCGACCGGCGGCCGGACGTCGACGGTGTCTTCGTCGCGAACGACCTGATGGCTACGGGTGCGCTCCGTACCCTGCGGGAGCGCGGGATGCGGGTCCCCGAGGACGTGGCGGTCGTCGGCTTCGACGACATGGCCTCGGTGGTCGACCGGGCCACGCCGGCCCTGACGACGGTCCGTCAGGACATCGAGGGCATGGGCCGGTTGATGGTCAAGCTGCTGATGCGACTGCTCGACGGACCCGGCGGCGCGGTTCCCGGCTCCGTGATCACCCCGACGTCGCTGGTGCTCCGCGACTCGGCCTGAGGGAACGCGCGGAGCGGCGGGCCCGGAGGTGTCCCCGGGCCCGCCGCTCCTGTGGGGTGTCGGGTCAGTCGTACGGGATGACGACCACGGACCGGTCCGTGCCGGTCTGGACGCGCGCGTCCCCGTTCCCGATCGCGCTCCACACCTCAAGGCGGACGGTCCCGCCGTTCAGGTTGCCGAGCGCCCCGGTGGCGGACTTGAGGCCGCGGGACTGGGCGTACTCCTCCCAGCCCGTGACCGGGTCGGTCGCGAAGTAGTGGTACGTCTCCGTCCGTTCGAAGGTGCCGTCGCCGGTGAGGTCGTAGCTGATGCGGGCCTGCTGGCCCAGGCCGACGGCCGTACCGGCGTCGAGCTGGAGGCGGAAGGAGGTGGAACCGCCCGCCCTGAGTGTGCCGTTGACGCCCTTCGCCTCGTAGACGACCGGACGGTTCGGGGTCCCGTCGTGGTTGCCGCCCTGCGCCGAGAGGACGGTGTCGCTGCCCGCCGTGGCACCGGTGGCCGTGGTGAGGGTGCCGCCGGTGCGGAGCTGGAAGGTGTTCCCGGTGCCGGGTTCGGGGTCGGGATCCGTACCGCCGCCCGTGCCGTTGCCCGTGGCGGTGGAACGCGCGGGAACCGTCAGGGACTTGCCGTCGGAGAAGGTGACCGTGCGGGCGGTCGATCCGTGGTTGTGGGCCACGTACGTCCGCGTCGTGCCCTTGGTGAAGACGGCCGAGGTGGGGAGCGACCCGGTGACGGAGGCGTCGGGGGCGCCGAGCGTGCCGAGGGTGGTGAGCCAGTGGTAGGTGTGGGCCTTGGACTCCCCCGCCTCCGGGGTGTATCCGGCATGGCCCGCGTCCCACTTCGCCTTCGCGGCGGCCGGGTCGGCGAAGGACTGGAACTCCCAGAGGATGTCGCGCCATTCGACGGCGGGTCCGCCGTTCTCGCGCTCCAGCTCGGCGATGTTGCGCCGGATGGCGTCCTTGTGTCCGCCCAGGTGGAGTGAACCACCGGTCACGGGGAGGACGTTGATGCCGTGGATCTCCTCGGGGTTGGCGGTCCACCAAGTGGCGTAGGCGGCGCCGCTGCCCCACACCATGCCGGCCGTGTCGTGCTGGAAGCCGGCGGGGAAGACCTGCTGGTCGGCGTCGAACCAGTACTGGGCGATGGCCTCGCCCTCCGTGGTGAGGAGGTACGTGCCGAGGTCGCGCAGCCGGGTGTCACCGGTGGCCGCGCCCCACAGGACGAGCGCCGCGCTGAGGTTGGTCGACTCGGAGGAGGACTCCTGGTTGTTTCCGGCGGCGAATCCCTGGTGGCCGCTGGCCCAGCTGTGTCCGGCGTAGACGTCGAAGCCGCGCAGGAAGGGGTAGGCGCCGTCGGTGCGGCTGGGGTTGGCGGTGTCGCGGACCAGGGTCTTCACCATGGAGCCCCAGGCGGAGTCGGCGGCCCAGGCCGGGTCGTACTGGGCGACGATCGCGGCCGCGTAGACGTAGTAGCCGTAGTGGAAGTGGTGGTCGTTGAGTTCGGTGTCGCTGCCGTAGGAGGCCGGATAGCCCGTGAGGGTCTTCCACGCCTGGTCGTAGGAGAACTCGCTCGCCCCGCCGGCCGTGAACCAGTCCTGGAGGCGACCCTTCATGAGCCCGAGGAGCTTGTCGCGGATCGCGCCCTCGCCGATCTGGTCGGCGAGCGGCACCAGTTGGGCGAGCTTGCCGAGGGCCTTGCCCGTCCAGTACGTGTCGACGGCGCCGGAGAAGGGGTCGGAGGAGTTCGCGACCTCGTTCAGGTAGCCGCGCAGCCGGGCCGTGTCCACGCCCGCGCCGCCCGGGAGGCCGGGCAGGGTGGCGGCCGCCTTCTGGGTGGTGGTGAAGGAGGCCGACTCCCGGACCTTCATGGTGCCGCGGGGCGAGACGTACGTGTACGGGGTGAGCGGGTCGGTGGTGTGCAGCCACTGGTGCCGGTAGAGCGCCTGGAGGGTGCCGCGCTCGGCGCCCTCCTTCGCCTCGGTGGTGAGGCCGTAGGTGGCCCGGACCGTGCCCGCGTCGTAGCTCCAGTTCACCGTGGATCCGGTGACGAAGCTGTACGCGTACTTCCGGTAGGTCGCGAGCGCGTCGGTGGAGGGCAACACCGCGACGGAGAAGTAGTCCTTGCCGCCGAGGCCGGCCGTCACGGTGGAGCCCGAGACGGTCCAGTCGGTGCCGCCGGGCGCGAAGAGGGCGTAGTGGTGGCCCGCGACGGTGATGCCGAGGACGTTGCCCTGGTCGGCGAAGACGGTGGGCGCGGTGGCGGTGGTGATCCGGGCGTCGCCGCCCGTGCCCTTGGCGTACACGAAGGGCATGCCGTGGCCGATGGTGGTGCGCAGGGTGCGCGCGCCGTCGGACCAGTAGGGGGTGACGGTCCAGTCGGACCAGGCGTCGACCTTCGTGTCGGGCGAGTTGAGCCCGGTGAGGCCGAGGGTCAGGTCGCGCTTGTGGGCGTACTCGTACTGGCGGCCGTCGCCCACGACGGCGGCGCTGGTCGGGTAGCCGATGTCCAGGCCGCCGGCGGTGGCCTGGTAGGTGAGCGGATGGCCGTACATGGGGGTGGAGTACGGGTTGTCCCCGTAGCGCTGGAAGGCCAGGGAGGACCACCAGTCATTGGTGGGCACCGGCTTGCCCTGGGCGGCGGCGGTGACCTTGGGGGTGACCGGCGCGCCGGTGTTGGTGGTGGGGCCGGAGGTGCCGGCGGGGCGGGTGTCGGAGTAGCTGCCGGCGCCCACGGGGACGGTGGCGGCGGCCGCGGGGGCGGCGGCGGGGCCGAGTCCCAGGGCGGCGAGGGCGGAGACCAGGGCCAGTACGGCGACCGGCCGGGTGCGAGGGGAGGGACGGCTGCGGGGAGTGAGCCTGGTGCGGGGGGCTGGCATGAACGGCACCTCATGTCGTCACGACGGATCGAGCACGGACAGCCTTCGAGAGCGCTCTCAAGCGCACCGAATGGCCGAAAACGTAAAACTCTCGAAACCTGGGTGTCAAGAGAGGGGACACGGACGGCAGTTGGGCCCGAGTCCAAGCCGTTACGCCTTCAAGTCTTGACGGGACACCCGGAGCGCAGGCACGCTCCAACCGCATTCTTGAGAGCGCTCTCAACCAGTTCTCTCGCTCGCCCCGGAGCCAAGGGAGGCCCCCCATGCCCATCGACCGAGCCGCCAGATCCACCACCGTCGCCGTCCGCCTCGGCGCGGTCGCCCTCAGCGGGGCGCTGCTGGCCGCCTGCGGAGGTTCGTCGGACGGGGCGGCCACGGACGGCGCGGGCGGAGAGGTCACGATCACCGTCGACCTCTTCGGCTCCTTCGGCTACAAGGAAGCCGGGCTCTACGCCGAGTACGAGAAGCTCCACCCCGGCATCACCGTCAAGCAGACGGACACGGAGGACGAGGCCGACTACTGGAAGTCCCTCCAGACCCGGCTCGCCGGCGGCGGCGGTCTCGCGGACGTCCAGGGCATCGAGGTGGGCCGGATCGCCTCCGTCACGCAGCAGCAGGCCGACAAGTTCGAGGACCTGAAGAAGTACGGGGCGGACGGCCTCATGGCGCAGTTCGCCGAGGCGAAGTGGGCAGCGGCCACCGGGAAGAACGGCGAGGTCCTCGGACTCGGCACGGACGTCGGCCCCGAGGCGATGTGCTACCGCAAGGACCTCTTCGCGAAGGCCGGGCTGCCCACCGACCGCGAGGCGCTCGCCAAGCGGTGGTCCACCTGGGACGGCTACCTGGAGCTCGGGAAGCAGTACAAGGCGAAGGCCCCCGGCAAGAGCGCCTGGCTCGACAGCGTCGGCAGCCTCTACTCGATCATGATCGGCCAGGAGGAGGAGCGGTACTACGACGCCTCCGGGAAGCTGATCTGGGAGGACAACCCCGCCCTGCGCGCCGCCTGGGACCACTCCGTCCAGGCGGCCGAGGACGGGCTGAGCGCCGAACTCGACCAGTGGTCCCCGCAGTGGAACCAGGCCTTCGCCGCCGGTTCCTTCGCCACGATCCCCTGCCCCGCCTGGATGCTCGGCTACATCAAGGGCCAGGCCGGCGAGAGCGGCAAGGGCAAGTGGGACGTCGCGGCGCTCCCCGGCGGCGCGGGCAACTGGGGCGGCTCCTACCTCGCCGTACCGAAGGCGGCGCGGCACAAGAAGGAGGCGTACGAGCTGATCAAGTGGCTCACCGCGCCCGAGCAGCAGACCAGGCTCTTCGAGAAGCAGGGCAACTTCCCCTCCTCCACCGGCGCGATCGAGAAGGTCGCCGCCGCCACGGACCCGTACTTCTCGAACGCGCCGATCGGCAGGATCTTCGGTGACGCGGCGAAGGCGGCCCCCGTCCAGGTCCTCGGCGTGCACGACCAGAACATCGCCCAGCAGATCACCAACGCGCTGAGCGAGGTCGAGCGCAAGGGCACCGCGCCCGGGAAGGCGTGGGAGAACGCGCGGAAGGGTGTCGCGAACACCCTCGGCTGATCCCGGTGCCGGACGGGCGGCCCGCTCCCCCGCGTCCGCCCGTCCGGCACCGCCCCGCCCCGCCGCACACCCGTCCGGCACCGCCCCGCCGCACACCCGTCTCGACTCCTCCCGAAGGGCCGCACCGTGACCCTCACCGCACCCGTGGCACCACCGAAGTCCGTCCCCGCGCCCCGGCGGGAGCCGTCCGTCCGGCGGGCCTGGCGGAAGGCCTCGCCGTACGCCTACATCGCCCCGTTCTTCACCCTGTTCGCCGCCTTCGGCGTCTTCCCGCTGGTCTACACGGCCTACGTCTCGCTGTACCGGGTCGAGCTCCAGACACCCGGCGACATGGAGTGGCGGGGGCTCGGCAACTACACCGCGCTGCTCGGCGACGAGTTCTTCTGGACCGCGCTGCGCAACACCTTCACCATCGGCGTGCTCTCCACCGTGCCGCAGCTGGTCATGGCCCTCGGGCTCGCGCATCTCCTCAACTACCGGATGCGCGGCCGTACTTTTCTGCGGACCGCGATCCTGCTGCCGTACGCGACCTCGGTCGCCGCCGCCACCCTCGTCTTCGCCCAGCTCTTCGGGCGCGACTTCGGCCTGATCAACTACCTCCTCGGTGTCGTCGGAATCGCTCCCGTCGACTGGCAGACCGGCACGGTCGCCTCACAGATCGCCGTCTCGACCGTCGTCGTCTGGCGCTGGACCGGCTACAACGCGCTCATCTACCTGGCCGGCATGCAGTCGATCCCCGACGAGCTGTACGAGGCGGCCGCGATGGACGGCGCCTCGCGCTGGCGCCAGTTCCTCCACGTCACGCTGCCCGGGCTGCGGCCCACCATCGTCTTCACCGTCGTCGTCTCCACCATCGGCGCGACCCAGCTGTTCGGGGAGCCCCTGCTGCTCGAAGGATCGATCTCGGGCGGAATCTCGCACCAGTACCAGACGCTCGGTCTCTACATGTACGAGCAGGGCTGGGGCTTCTTCCACCTGGGCCGGGCCGCCGCCATCGCCTGGGTGATGTTCCTGCTCATCGTGGTGCTCGTCGGGGTCAACGCCCTGTTAGCGCGCCGCCGTTCCCGCAAGGAGGCCGGCCGATGACCGCGCCGACCACGACCGAGGTCCCGCCGCTTCCGGCGCGGCGCGACGCCCCGGCCCCGGCACCCCGGCCCCGGCGCGGCCTGCTCCGGGGCACCGGCCCCTCCCGGGCGGGCCGCACCCTGCACGCGGGGCCCGTCGCCTACGCGATCCTGATCGTCGCCGTCCTGTTCTCGGCCTTCCCGTTCTACTGGACCCTCGTCGCGGCGAGCCGTTCCAACGCCGACCTGGCGCAGGTCCCGCCGGCCCTGGTGCCCGGTCCGCACCTGATCCGCAACTTCGAGGCCGTGCTCGAAGAGGCGGACATCGGGAAGGCGTTGCTGAACTCCCTCATCGTCTCCGGTTCGATCACCCTCGGCACCGTGCTCTGCTGCACCCTCGCCGGCTTCGCCTTCGCCAAGCTCCGGTTCCGCGGCCGGGGTGCCCTGCTCGCGCTCACTGTGGGCACCATGATGATCCCGCCCCAGCTCGGCGTGATCCCGCTGTTCATGATGATCGCCGAGCTCGGGTGGGTGAACCAGCTCCAGTCGGTGATCCTGCCGGGACTCGTCTCCGCTTTCGGCGTGTTCTTCATGCGGCAGTACCTCGTCCAGACACTGCCGGACGAGCTGATCGAGGCGGCCCGGGTGGACGGCGCGTCCACCGCCCGGATCTTCTGGTCGATCGTGGTGCCGATCGCCCGGCCCGGCATGGCGGTGCTCGGGCTGCTGACCTTCATGGCCGCGTGGAACGACTTCTTCTGGCCGATCGTCGCCCTCACCTCCTCCGAGCCGACCGTCCAGGTCGCCCTGCGCCAGCTCGGCGGCGGCTACGTCCACGACCAGTCCGTGATCATGGCGGGCACGCTGCTCGGCACCCTGCCGGTGCTGCTGGTCTTCGGCCTGCTCGGCCGGCAGATCGTCGGCGGCATCATGCAGGGCGCGGTCAAGGGCTGATCCCGCCCCGATTCGACACTTCTCGCCAACAGACCTCTCACGACCGGGAGTTCCCACCTCATGACCGCGCTCGACGCTCGCCCCGACAGCCCTGCCACTCTCCGGTTCCCGCAGGGTTTCCGCTGGGGCACCGCCACGGCGGCGTACCAGATCGAGGGTGCCGCAGCCGAGGACGGCCGCACGCCGTCCGTCTGGGACACCTTCAGCCGCACCCCCGACAAGGTGCGCAACGGCGACACCGGTGACATCGCCGCCGACCACTACCACCGGCTCGACGAGGACATCGCCCTGATGCGGCGGCTCGGCGTCACCGACTACCGCTTCTCCGTCGCCTGGCCCCGGGTGGTGCCCACCGGTCGCGGGCCGGTCAACACCAAGGGTCTCGACTTCTACCGGCGGCTCGTCGACGGTCTCCTGGAGGCGGGCATCCGGCCCGTGGCGACGCTCTACCACTGGGACCTGCCCCAGGAGCTGGAGGACGGCGGCGGCTGGCCGGCCCGGGAGACCGCGTACCGCTTCGCGGAGTACGCGGGCGTCATGGCGGAGGCGCTCGGCGACCGGGTGGCGACCTGGACGACGCTCAACGAGCCCTGGTGCGCCGCCTTCCTCGGCTACGGCAACGGCGTGCACGCCCCGGGGCGTACCGACGCCCTCGCCTCGCTACGCGCCGCTCACCACCTCAACCTGGCCCACGGTCTGGCGGCGCGGGTGCTGCGCGGGGCGCTGCCCGCCTCGGCGGAGGTGTCGCTGACGCTCAACCTGCACGCGGTGCGGGCCCGTTCGGAGTCGCCCGAGGACAGGGACGCGGCCCGCCGGATCGACGCCGTCGGCAACCGGATCTTCCTCGACCCGGTCTTCCACGGCCGGCTCCCCGAGGACCTGGTCCGCGACACGGCGGGGATCACGGACTGGTCCTTCGTCGAGGACGGGGACCTGGCGACGGCGGCCGCGCCGATCGACTCGCTGGGCATCAACTACTACTCCCCCGCGGTCGTCGCGGCGGGCAGCTCCGAATCCCCCTCGCCGTGGGCGGGCGCCGAGCGGCACGTACGGTTCGAGCCGGCTCCCGGGCCGCGCACGGCCATGGACTGGCCGGTGGACGCGGACGGGCTGTACGAGCTCCTCGTCCGGCTGCGGGACGAACTGCCGGGCGTCCCCCTGGTGGTGACGGAGAACGGCGCGGCGTACGACGACTACGCCGACCCGTCGGGGAACGTGAAGGACCCCGAGCGGGTGGCCTATCTGCACGCGCACCTGGCGGCATTGCACCGCGCCCTCGCGGACGGGGCGGACGTGCGGGGCTACTTCCTGTGGTCGCTCCTCGACAACTTCGAGTGGGCGTACGGCTACAGCAAGCGGTTCGGCATCGTGCACGTGGACTTCGCCACGCAGCGCCGGACGCTCAAGGACAGCGCACGGTGGTACGCGGACGTGATCGCCCGGGGCGGCCTCGGCGGCTGATGACCCCGAGGGGGGTGCCGTGGCCCCTCGGGGCCGCGGCACCCCCCGGTCACCGGCCCGTGTGGGTCAGTGGGTCACTTGCGCTGCCACAGGGCCGGGACGTTCGGCGGTTCCCAGCCCGTCTGGGCCTGGTGGCCCTGGAGGCAGCGGTAGGTCGCGCCGCCGTACGTGACCGTGTCGCCGGCAGCGTAGACCTTGCCCGCCGCCCAGGTGCCGCCCGGCTGCGGTTCGCCGGGCCCGGGGCCCGGGTCGGTTCCGGTGGTCTTGAGGGTCAGACCGTAGTTCTGCAGCAGCGGGTTCAGCGGCTGGAAGAAGGTCGTGCCGCCGCTGGAGCAGTTGCCCGAGCCGCCCGAGGTGACGCCCTGGGCCTGGCTGCCGGAGATGTACGAGCCTCCGGAGTCGCCGGGCTCGGCGCAGACCGTCGTGCGGGTCACGCCGGAGATGGTGCCCTCCGGGTAGGTGACGCTGGTGTTGTGCTGCTGGATCGTGCCGCAGTGCCAGCCGGTGGTCGAGCCGGAGCGGCAGACGGACGCGCCGACGGGCTGGAGGACCGACCCGGTCACCTGGACGTTCGCGCCGCCGGATCCCTTGACGTACGGGGTGGCGGTCCAGTTGGTGTTGGCGGCCACCCAGGCCATGTCGTTGCCGGGGAAGACCGAGCCCTGGAAGCTGCCCTGGGCCACCTGGTTGAAGCCGCTGGTGGTGGTGCCCGCGCGGCCGCAGTGTCCGGCCGTGGCGAATCCCTGGGTCGTGCCGCGGGTCACCGCGAAACCGACGGAGCAGCGGCCGCCGCCCCCCATGTAGTACGCGTCGCCGCCCCGGATGTCGTACAGCGGGCGGGGCGCCCGGTCGGTCCTCACGACCCGGACGAGGTCGCGCGGCACACCGGTGGCCTGGACGAGCCGCGCCCCGGCGCCGGCCCGCGTCTCCTCGACGACGAGGACATTGGCGCGCACGTCGACGTAGCGGACGGGTGCCTCGGCCGTGGCGGCCCGGTCCAGGGCCCGCTTGGCCCGCTCCAGCGCGGTCAGGCTGTGCGGGACGAGCCGGGCGTTCGCGCCCGTGGCGCGTATCGCGGCGGCGTCGGCGGCGCGGGTGGTGGCCACGGTCAGGGTGCCGGACTCCGCCCCGTCCACCCAAGCCCCGGCGAAGGCGCCGCCGAGGCCCTGGCGGAGCCGGGCGGCGGTGGCGCCGGCCTCGGCCTCGTTGGCCAGCCGGGTCAGGGCCTGGGGGCGGGTGAGCCCCAGGTCGCGCTCCATGGCGGAGAGGAGTTCGGGCTGGGCGGCGTGGGCGGCGAGGGTCCGGGCGGCGGTCTTCGCGGCCGGGTTTCCGTCCGGGGCCGCGGTGGCGGTCCCGGCCTGGAGGCCGGCCAGCGCCATCCCGGCGGCGACCAGCGCGGTACAGGCCGCGCGGGCGTGTCGTCGGAGCATGGGGTGTCTCCTCGGTTCTCGGTGGGGGATCTGCCGAAACCGTAGGGATCCCGAAGGGGGCGGCGGGAGTTGTCAGTCGGCCCCTGCCACGGCGTTATGCCCCGGGGCACCGAGGGCCTGTCTCTCGGATCACGCCGGGCTCGCGGGGCCAGGCACGCACGCTCGCCGGCCCGCGCTGTGGGCGAGTGCCTCCGCGTGGGCGGCCCGGGTGTGGTGGAGGACGGTCGCGGCCCGACCGGCCGCGCGCGCCTCGGGGTGCCAGCCGAGGAGGTGCCGCCAGACGAGCGGTGCGCCGGACAGGGGGCGGGTCACGATGCCCGGCGTCGCGGGGAAGGTTGCCCGGCAGAGGCCGACGGCCCGCCCCACCTGCACCAGGTGCACGCAGGAGGCGGTGTCCGTCTCGTACACGCAGGCCGGGGTGAAGCCCGCGCGTACACAGGCGGCGGCGAAGCAGTCGCCGAAGCAGCCGTCGCCGGGGACGTCGGTCCAGGCCTCCACCGCCAGTTCGGCCAGGTCGAGTTCGGTACGGGACGCCAGCGGGTGGTCGGCGGCCAGCATCACGTACACCGGGTCGCGGGCCACCTCCGTCCAGGCGAGCCGTCCCGCCTCGGGCGGCGCGCTCTCGCCGCAGACGCCGACCAGGGCGAAGTCCAGCCGGCCGGCGGTGACCCCGCGGGCGATCTCCCGCTCCGACCAGGAGGTGTACGTGGTCACCGGCGAGCCGGGCTCGGTGCGGGCGAGCCGGTCGACGAGGCCGCCGAGGAGCGGGCCGTGAGTACCGCCGAGCCGATAGCCGCCCGCGCCCTCGCGGGCGAACCGCACCGCCTCCTCCTGCAACTCGCACACGGCGGGCAGGACGACCCGGGCGCGGTCGAGGACCAGGTCCCCGAGCGCCGTGGTCCGCACCCCCTCCCGGCCCCGCTCGAACAGCGCGCCGCCCAGGGCTCGTTCGATCCGCTTGAGCTGGGCACTGAGCGCGGGCTGCGCGAGACCGAGCGCGGTGGCGGCACGCGTGAGACTGCCCGCGTCCGCGATGGCCCTGATCGCCTTGAGGTGCCTCAACTCCAAGTCCATACCGAGAGCTTGACGCCCCACCCCCGATAGGTCCAGACCAGCGACGGACGCGGGCGCCTCAGGACGGTTCGGTGAGCAACGCCGCCAGGTGGTCGGCGAACGCGACGAGCCGGTCGAGCCCGGAGCCGCCGCGGGCGCGCCGGAATCCGTGCCGACGTCCCCAGAACGCCGCCTGGACCGCGTGGAGTTGCGCCCAACGCCGGACGCGTTCGCGGTCGAGCTCGGCCGCGTCGACGAAGACGTCCAGTGCGTGCTCGACGGCCGCGCGCAGGTCGTCGGCCTCCAGGAACGCGAGCGCGCGGGACTTGAGCAGGGTGCCGCCATCGTAGGCGGGGTCGCCCACGTACCCCTTGGGGTCGACGGCCAGCCACGGTTCGCGGTCGGCGCGCAGGATGTTGCCGGGGTGGAGGTCGCCGTGGATGAGGATGTCCGGCTGTACCGCGCCGAGTTCACGGACGGTCGCCACGGCGGCCTCCACGACGGCGGGCGGCAGGGCCTCCACCGTACGCGGCGCCGGACATCGTCCCATCAGGACCTTGCCAATCGTTCATGTTCATGAACAGCAATCACATACACATCTATTGACGCGTCCACAGCAGACCTCTAGCGTCCCACGGAAAGCGCTTTCTGACCCGTGCTTCCCGCCCCCTCACAAGCCCCTCACACTGGAGAGCAACGATGCGAACGGGACCCGTCATCGCGTGCGTCAGCCTGCTGGCCGGCACGCTCGTCGCCCTGTCCGGCACGACGGCGCAGGCCGCGACCACCACCTATGAGGCCGAGGCCTCGCCCGCGGTCTGCACCGGCACCATCGACTCCGACTGGGCCGGTTTCACCGGCACCGGATTCTGCAACGGCACCAACGCGGCCGGCGCCTACGCGCAGTTCACCGTGAACGCACCGACCGCGGGCACCGCCACGCTCACCGTCCGCTTCGCCAACGGCACCACCACCGCACGCCCCGCGGCCCTCACCGTGAACGGATCGGCGGTCTCGTCGTCCTCGTACGAGGCGACGGGCGCGTGGACGACCTGGGCGACGAAGACGTTCACCGTGCCGGTCGGCGCGGGAGCCAACACCGTCCGGTTCAACCCCACCAGCGCCGCCGGGCTGCCCAACATCGACCGGATCGACGTCGAGACGGCCGGCACCACCACCCCGCCATCGGGCAGCGCGCTCTACGTGGCACCGAACGGCACGGACGGCGCCGCCGGCACCGCCTCGGCCCCGACCACGCTGGGCTCGGCGATCGCGCGCGTCACGGCCGGCGGGACGATCTACCTCCGCGGCGGCACGTACAACCACTCCCAGACGGTCACCATCCCCGCCGGCAACAACGGCACGGCCGCCGCCCGCACGAAGCTCTCCGCCTACCCCGGCGAGCGGCCGGTGCTGAACTTCTCGGCCATGACCGAGGACCCGGCGAACCGCGGGCTCGCCGTGAACGGTTCCTACTGGCACGTCAGCGGCATCGTCGTCGAACGGGCCGGGGACAACGGCATCTTCGTCGGCGGCAGCCACAACGTCATCGAGCGGACCGTGACGCGCTTCAACCGCGACTCGGGGCTCCAGCTCTCCCGGATCGCGTCCACCACGCCGCAGAGCCAGTGGCCGTCGAACAACCTCGTGCTGAGCGCGGAGTCGCACGACAACGCCGACTCCGACGGCGAGGACGCCGACGGTTTCGCGGCGAAGCTCACGGTCGGCCCCGGGAACGTCTTCCGCTACGCCGTCGCCCACCACAACATCGACGACGGCTGGGACCTCTACACCAAGACCGACACCGGACCCATCGGAACGGTCACCATCGAGGACTCCCTCGCCTACGAGAACGGCACCCTCTCCGACGGCACGCAGAACGCCAGCGGCGACCGCAACGGCTACAAGCTGGGCGGTGAGGACATCGCCGTCGATCACGTCGTCCGGCGGAGCATCGCCTACCGCAACGGCAAGCACGGCTTCACGTACAACAGCAACCCGGGCACCATGGCGGTGTCGAACAACCTCAGCGTGGACAACGCCCAGCGCAACTACTCGTTCGACGCGGGCACTTCGGTCTTCCGGAACAACACCTCGTGCCGCAGCGGCAGCGGCACGAACGACCGGACCATCGGAAACGCCGACGGCTCCAACCAGTTCTGGTCCGGTACGAACGGCTCCCGGTGCTCTGCCTACTCCGGCGCCCTGAGCTGGTCGTACGCCACGGACGGCCGTCTCGCGGTGACCCTCGGCGGCAAGGCGGTCACCCTGTAGCCGACCGCGGTATCCGGCCGTCCCGCCAGGGCCCCCGCTCCCGTACGCCGTTCACAGAGCGGACGCACGAATGTCGTACGGGAGCGGGAATTCCCTTGTGGGACAGGCCTGTTGGCCCTCACATGACCCTCGGAGTAGTCCTCAGCACGACCACCCGCCAGCTCCCGATCGACGAAACGGTGCTCCTCGCGCGGGAGGCCCGCGACGCCGGACTGCACTCGGCGTGGTTCGGCCAGTCCTTCGCGTACGACTCCCCCACGCTCGCCGCGATCGTCGGGCGCGAGGTGCCCGGACTCCACGTCGGGACCGCCGCGATCCCCGTCTTCGGCCGCCACCCGCTGATCGTCTCCAGTCAGGCCCAGACCGCGCAGGCGGCCACCGGCGGGCGCTACCACCTCGGGCTCGCCCTCGGCACCAAGCACCTGACGGAGGAGGGGTTCGGCATTCCGTACGAGCGGCCCGTCCGGCTCCTCCGGGAATTCCTCACCGCCCTGCGAGGCCTGGTCGAGACGGGCTCCGCGGACTTCCACGGCGAGCTGCTCACGGCCACGACTCCGTGGCCGGCGGCCGTGCCCGGGGCCGAGCCGCCGGTACCGCTCCTCGTCGCCGCCATGGGTCCGCAGGCCCTGCGGGTCAGCGGCGAAGTCGCCGACGGCATCCTGCCGTTCCTGGCCGGGCCGCCCGCGCTCGGCGAGGACATCGTCCCCGCCGTCACCGCCGCCGCCGCGGCCGCGGGCAGGCCGGCGCCCCGGGTCGTGGCCATCGTCCCCGGTGTGGTCACCGCCGACGTCGAGGCCGTACGGGAGGAGGCGGCCGAAGCTGGGGTCCGAGTAGGAACGGAACAGAAAACCGGTGCAGCCGTCAAATCTTTTGACGGGCCGTGAGGTGGGCTTCGGCTTCTGCGCTCACGACGCCGCCTCTGCCTCCTGCTCGGCTTCCGCGAGTGCCCGGTACACCGAGGCGACCGAGGGGTGCTGGTCCTTGTTCTTGCCGGTCTTGATGGTGAGCTTCTTGGCGATCTCGGGGACGGGGATGCCCTTGTCCTTGAGCGCTTGGGCGAAGGTGAGCATGTCGTCGTCGATGACCTTGGGCCGTCCGCCGTGGTTGCCCTTCGACGCGGCGGACACCTGGCCTTCGAGGGTCTTCTCCCGGATGTAGTTGCGCTCGATCTGCGCGGCGGCCGCGAGGACGGCGAAGAACATGGCGCCCATGCCGTTGGGGTCGTGGATGCCGGTGAGCGGGCCGGTGAGGAGTTCGAGCTGGACGCCGGCCGCCTGGAGCTGGCCGGAGAGCGTCATCAGCTCGGCGGCATTCCGCGCAAGTCGCTTGAGCTCGTGGACGGTGAGGATGACCTCCTGGTCGGGGGCGGCCTCCTTGATGTCGTACGCCAGCTTCAGCGCCTTCTCCAGCTCCGGCCGCGTCTTGATCCTCGTGCTGATCTTCTCGGAGTAGACGCTCTTGCAGTCGGCGCGGGCGAGCGCGTCGAGCTGGGACTGCAGTTCCTGCGTCGCGGTCGAACAGCGGGCGTACCCGATCCTGATGGGTCTGGCCGGCGGAGCGGCGGGCATCTCCTCGACCGGCGGCCCCGGCTTCCACGTTCGTCCCGGGCCGCGGTCTTCGGGCACCAGGACTTCGAGTTCCTCGCGGAGTGCGGGCACGAGGATGAAGCGGGCGGTGTGGTACTTCGTGGTGGTCCTGCTGCCGCGGGTGCGGCACGGACTCCCGCCGGGCACCTCGCACTTGGGGCAGTCATGGCGTTCTACCGCATTTACGGCTTGATCGGGCGTCAGCTGCATGAGATCAGGCTCTCAGAAGTGCTTCGCAGAACGCCCGGGTATTGACAGACGTTTTGCGAACGGCGACCTGCGGAAACGTGGTCACTCCGGGGGCGTTCTCAGAACTCTCGCATCTGGTCATTTATGAGAGTGACGCTGCGTCGCATCTGTGACACTGCGGTGCGTGGAACTTGGTGGCAGCTTCGAGAGGGCCGGTCGGGACGGCATCCTCCCGTCGCCTGACTCGGGTGGGCGTGTCCGACCCTCGGTGGTGATCGAGGTGGACGCGCACCGGTTCACGTGTCTGATGCCGTGGCGTGCGGCGGCCGCATCCACTGCGGTTCGCTGCGAGGTGTCACTCGTTGTCACAGTTCGTATAGGGCTCCACGCGGCCGACGCTCTCCTTGAGGACGAGGTCGAGCAGTCCGGGGAACCGCTGGTCCAGGTCTTCCTTGCGCAGCGTGTTGATGCGGCGGGTGCCGACGTCGTGCTGCCGGATGAGGCCGGCCTCGCGCAGGACGCGGAAGTGGCGGGTGAGCACGGAGGCGGCGACCTCCCGGTTGAAGCCACTGCAGGCCAGGCCGGGCGAAGCGGCGAGTGTGACGACGATCGTGAGCCGGGTCTCGTCGGTCAGCGCGCTCATGATTTTGAAGAGGTCGAAGTCGTCCACGTCGGGGTGGATGAGCGGGGATGAGGTGCGGCTGGCCATACGGGAAGGGTAACCCCGACCTCATGTTCGCGTTCATGCGTACATCGGGATACAGTGAAGAGGTCGCGATGACTTTCCTCCGGCAATCCACCGCTTCACGTAGGGACACCCATGTCTGTCAACACTTCTGAGATTTCGACCGTTCCGTCGCTTTTCTCCCCCGTGACACTCGGCAAGATCGAGCTCGCCAACCGCGTCGTCATGGCACCGCTGACCCGGGTCCGCGCCGGTTCCTCCGGCATCCCCGGGGACCTGATGGTCGAGTACTACCGGCAGCGGGCGAGCGTCGGAATGATCATCACCGAGGGCACCTACCCCGACCACGCGTCGCAGGGGTATGTCGGCGAGCCGGGCATCGCCACCGACGAGCAGGCGGCCGGCTGGCAGCGGGTGTTCGAGGCGGTGCACGCCGAGGGCGGCCGCATAGTCCTGCAGATCATGCACGCCGGCCGCGGCACCCACCCCGACATCAACGGCGACCGCCGCATCCTCGCCCCCAGCGCGATCGCCATCGACAATAAGACGTTCACCGAGAAGGGCGAGCAGCCCTACCCCGTACCGGAAGCGATGACCACCGCAGAGATCCGGGCAGCCCTGGAGGACTTCGTCGCCGCGGCACGCCGGGCCATCGAGGCGGGAGCGGACGGCGTGGAAATCCACGGTGCCAACGGCTACCTGCTCCAGGAGTTCCTCTCCCCGGCGGCCAACCAGCGCACCGATGGATACGGCGGCTCGCCGCAGAACCGCGCCCGCTTCGTCGTCGAGGTCGTCACGGCGGTCGCCCAGGCCGTCGGTGCCGAGCGAGTCGGGCTGCGGATCTCGCCGGAGGTCGACCTCGGGGACGTCTTCGAGACCGACCGGGGCGACGTCCTGGCCACCTACGGCACCCTGGTGGACCAGCTGCGCCCGCTGGGCCTGGCCTACCTCTCCGTACTGCACGCCGAGCCGGGCGGCGACCTTGTACAGGAGCTGCGGCGGCGCTTCGACGGCAAGCTGATCGTCAACAACGGCTTCCTCGGGCAGACCACCCGCGAGGACGCGATGCAGCACATCGAGGCCGGTCACGCCGACGCCGTGGTCGTGGGCCGGGCCCTCATCTCCAACCCCGACCTGATCGAGCGCTGGCAGGGTGGCCACCCGGAGAACGAGCCGCGGCCGGAACTGTTCTACGGGCCGGGCGCCGAGGGCTACACCGACTATCCCTTCCTCGAAGCGGCTTGAGGCCCACGGTCGCGCCTGTCCATGCGACAGCCCCATTCACACATGGACAGGCGCCCGACCGGCGACACTGTGCCCGCCCCTTTGAGCCTGCGGTCACACCGGCGGTCACCGGCTCGAGGACCGTCGGGTCCGTCAGGGTGTTGACGGTCCGCAGGTTCCTGGCCCGCTGAGCCGCGCCCGCCCCGCCTATCACATGGGGTGACGCTCTGGGATGGAATCGGGGATCACCTCACGCACCGTCAGCACGCCTGGCGCCGTCGCGCGCGAATCACGCCGACGGATCAAGGAGCGGGCCGGTGCCCACCAACTTTCTGAGCGACGAACAACGCAGACGCTTCGGTCGCTTTACCGAGGACCCGGACGAGGGACAGCTCGCCGGGTCCTTTCTGCTGGATCAAACCGCCCGGCGCCGGGCGATGGCCGCCCGCGGTGCGCGGAACCGGATCGGCTGGGCCGTCCAGCTCGGCACCATCCGCTACCTGGGCACCTTCCTGGAGAACCCCGAACAGGTGCCCGTCGTGGTGGCCGGCTATGTCGCCGAGCAGCTAGGCCTGGACCCTGGGGAGCTCGCCGGGTACGGCACCGGCGAGGCCCGCTGGGACCACCAGGACCAGATCCGCAAGGAGTACGAGTACACGAAGTTCGAGTTCGACCAGTGGTTCACGCTCGCCCGCTGGATGTACCAGCGCGCCTGGATCGGCAACGAACGCCCCACCCTGCTGTTCGACCTCGCGACCAAACGCCTGGTGGACAAGAAGGTGGTGCTGCCCGGGGTCACCGTCCTGGAACGCCTGGTCTCCGGAACCCGCGAGCGAGCCGAGAAGCGCCTGTGGGCCACTCTCGCCGCAGCCCCGACCACTGAGCAGGCCGCCCGGCTGCAGCAGCTGGTCGTCGTGCCTGCGGGCAAGCGCCTGTCCGAGCTGGACCGGCTGCGCCGCTCGCGACATCTCCGCGAGCGGGGTCGGCAAGGCCCTTGAGCGCTACGAATCCTTGCGCGCCTTCGGCGGCCATGCGTGGAACCTGGATGCGATACCGCCGGGACGGCTGCAGGCCCTGGTGCGGTTCGCCAAGGCCGCCCGCGCCCAGGCCGTCTCCGACCTCGCCGGTGACCGACGCCTGGCCACCCTGGTGGCGTTCGCCGCGGTCATGCCGCAGCTCGCCGCCGATGAGGCGATCGAGGTCTTCGACCTGGTGATGGGCGACATCATCCGCAGCTCCGCCACCAAGATGACCAAGCAGAGGCTGCGGACGCTGAAGGACCTGGACGCCGCGGCGATCGAGCTGCGCAAAGCGTGGCTCGCCATCTGCACCACGGCCGCCGACCCCGAGGGCGACGTACGCGCGATGCTCGACGCGATGGACGTCGGCCCCGTCCACGCCGCGGCCGACACCGTCAAGGTCCTGGCCCAGCAGCCCGACGACGGTGCTGAGCAGATGCTCGCCGCCCGCTACAACACGATCGCCCGCTTCCTGCCCGGCCTGCTCAAGACGTTCACGTTCGAGGCGGGCGAGCCGGTGCTGGACGCGATCGGCTTCGTGAAGTCTCTCAAGGGCCGGCGCCGCCCCATCCAGGCTTGGGAGGTCCCCGCCAAGGTCCTCACCTCGGCCTGGCGGCGCCTGGTCTTCCCGCCCCCGCCGATGCCCGTGGGCAGCGTCGAGAAGCGCGCCCTGGTCGTCGCCTCCGCCGAGGCCCTGCGCTCGGCGCTGCACCGGCACGAGGTGTTCGTGCCGGGCCTGCGCAAGTGGGGCGACCCCAACGCCCGCCTGCTGAGAGATGCGGCGTGGGAGGCGGCCCGCGCCCGGGTCTGCGAGGAACTCGACCTCGACCCCAAGCCCGACAAGATCCTCAAAACCTGGACCGACCGGCTCGACAAGGCCCACCGGGAGTTCGCCGACGGTCTGGCCGCCAATCCCAACGTGCGCATCGAGCAGCAAGGAGGCCGCGACCGCATCATCCTCACCGGCCTGGACCGCCTGGACGAACCGGCCTCTCTGATCGACCTGAACAAGGAGATCGAGGCGCGGATGCCCGCCGTCGACCTGCCCGAGGTCGTGCTGGAGGTCAACTCCTGGGTTCCCTACCTGTCCGACTTCACCCATGTCTCCGAGTCCAACTCGCGTATGGACGACCTGGAGCTCTCCGTGGCCGCGGTCCTGACCAGCGAGGCCACCAACGTCGGTATCGAGCCGATCGTCCACGACGGCGTCGACGCCCTCAAGCGCGACCGGCTGTTCTGGGTCGAGCAGAACTACGTACGCGCGCATACCCTCTCGATGGCCAACGCCCGTCTGGTCGACTACCACACGCGTCTGCCGCTGGTGCAGGCGTGGGGCAGCGGGGAGCTGGCCTCCGCCGACGGGCTGCGCTTCGTCACCCCGATCCGCACCCTCAACTCCGGGCCGAACCCGAAGTACTTCGGCACCCGCCGACGCGGTGTGACGTTCTACAACTTCCTCTCGGACCAGTTCAGCGGCCTGCACGGAATCCTGATCCCCGGCACCCAGCGCGACTCCTTCTACATCGTCGACGGCCTCCTGGAGCAGGAGACCGCTCTGCGGCCGGTCGAGATCACCTCCGACACGCACGGCGCCACCGAGATCGTCTTCGGCCTCTTTCGCCTCATGGGCTACCAGTTTTCCCCGCGCCTCGCGGACGTCGGCAGCGCCACCCTCTACCGCGTCGCCCCGGACGCCGACTACGGGCCGCTCAACCCGGTCACCCGCGACAAGATAAATGTCAAGCAGATCACCACCCACTGGGACGAGCTGCTCCGCCTCGCGGGCTCCATGCACTCCGGCACCGTCAAAGCCTCCGAGGTCCTGCGCGTCCTCCCACCCGGCGGCAAGCCCACCCCCACCGGCAAGGCCGTGATGGAACTCGGCCGGCTGGACCGCAGCGCGTACCTGTCCACGTACTTCACCGACGAACTGCTGCGGCGCCGGGTCAACACCCAGCTCAACCGGCAGGAATCCCGCCACGAACTCGCCCGGAAGATCTACCACGGGCAGAAGGGCGAGCTTAGGCAGTCCTACCGAGAGGGCCAGGAAGACCAGCTCGGGGCACTGGGCCTGATGCTCAACATCGTTGTCCTGTGGAACACGGTGTACTTCCAGAAGATCATTATCGAGATGAGGGCCGAGGGCATCCACGTCCGCGACGAGGACATCGCCCGCCTCTCACCGCTGAAGTTCGCTCACATCAACTTCCACGGCCGCTACAGCTTCGCCCTGCCAGCCGAGATCCAGGGCGGACAGCTCCGCTCCACCGCCAAGCCCGAGAAGACCACCACGGTCTAGGACGGCTCCCCGGCCGGCTCGTCCTCGTCCGCGGCCTGGGCGAGCCGGTAGCGGACCTTCTCGTGCGAGAGGCCCACCTGACCGCCGATCTGCCGCAGTCCCCAGCCCTCCGCCTTCGCCGCGGCCATGCCCTCATCCAGGGCAGCGTCCGTCACCTCGTCCAGCACGGCCCGCAGCTGCACAAGCAGTCGCAGCCGGATGGCCGGGGCCAGTTCATCCAGCCCGGCACAGAACCGCGCCACGTCCGCCTTCAGGAAACCGATCGTCGGGTCGTCACTCATGGGCGCACCCTGACAGCCCACCTCACGAACCGTCAAAAGATTTGACGGCTACACCGGTTTTCTGTTCCGTTCCTACTCGGACCCCAAGCTCTCTCGCTCTTCGACCGGATCCCCTCCTACCAGCGTGTCATCGGACGCTCCGGCGGCATGCGGGCCGCCGACCTGGCGGTGATCGGCGACGAGGAGACCGTCGCCGCCGAGGTGCGGCGCTACCGCGAGGCGGGGGCGACGGAGGTGGTGTTCACGGCGACCCACCTGGGCGGCGACGCCGACCGCGTCCGTACGTGGAAACTGCTCGGCGAGCTGTCGAGGGGACACGACAGGCGTGGGTCCGGCATCAGGGCGTCCGGCACCGGGCGGTCCGGCGCCGGGGGGTCCGGTACCGGGGGGTCCGGTACCGGGCGGTCCGGCACGAGGCGGTGAAGCTCCCCGGCCTCACCCCCTCGTGCGTCCCTTCCCTCCGTCAGGAGGCGTTCGGGCCCACGTCCGCGGTCGTCAGGGGGCGGCGGACCGGGGCCAGGGTCGTGTACTCGTCCGCGCCGATGTCCCGGGCGGCACCGCGGGCGTGACCGTCGAGGTCCTCGGCCACGGTCACACCCGTCAGCGTCGCCGCCCCGATCGCCGGGCTGCCCGCCGCGAGGCGGAACACGCCGTCGGCCCCCTGCTGGAGGCGGGGGTCGACGCGGACGTAGCCCGCGGCGGGCAGGTTGCCGTCGGCCGCGGCGCCCCACAGGATGTTGCTCTGCCAGGTGAAACGGGTGGTCGCGCCCATCGCGACGAGGCTGCCGACGTCCCCGGCCAGCAGGTTGTCGGCGATCACCACGTCCTGGGGCGCGTGGTCCCGGGTCTCGCCCGAGAGCGTGCTCTTGTTGCCGCGCAGGGTGTTGTGCGCGATCACCGCACGGTCGCAGGCGTCGTTGCCGCGCCGCTCCTCGATGGTCTCGCCCTCGTGGTGGTCGCGGGTGGAGCCGCTGCCGATGACGAGGGCCCGGCCCGAGAGGCCCGCGAGGTAGTTGTTGACGATGAGGTGGTCGTTGCCGTAGACGCGCACGCCGTCGGTGCCGTCGAGGATGTGGTTGCCCTCCACCGTGGAGCCGTTGCCGTGGCGCAGCACGATGCCGCCGCGGCTGTCGCGGATCGTGTTGTACCGGATCGTGTTGCCGGAGGACTTCACGGAGACGGCCTCGGGGTCGCCGTCGCACCGCTCGAAGAGGTTGTACTCCACCTTCGCGTCCGCGCCGGCCAGCGCGCGGCCGCTGACGCCGAGGCGGATCGGCTCCCCGCCGTTGGCGCCGGTGTAGCTGTGGTCGGAGAAGTGGTTCCTGAAGAGCTGGAGGCGCTGGGCCATGGCGGTCGTGCCGGGGCCGTCGACCACGACGAAGATCCCCTCGGTGGTCTTGTCGTGGAAGTGGTTCCGGTCGATCTTGGCGTCGTCGCCGCGGACGACGACCCAGTCGAGTCCGCTGATGTCGGCGAACCGGAAGTCGTTGCGGGTCAGCCGGATGCGCGGGCTGCTCGCCGGGATCTCCAGGGTGGTGCTCTGCCGCAGGGCGAAGCCGCTGATGACGATGTTGCTGGAGTCGGCAAAAACGAAACTGCGCTCGCCCTGGAGCACGGCGCCGCCGCGGGACTCGGAGACGATGGTGATCGGTGCGCTGGTCGTGCCGTTCCTCCCCGAGACGGTGATCGCGCCACCGGACGGGACGGTGTACGTGCCGGCGGCGACGACGATCCGGTCCCCCGCGACCGCGCGGTCTATCGCGCTCTGGAGATCCTTCAGGTTCGTGACCCGGGTCTCCGTGGCCGCCGAGGCGCCCGTCGCGAGAAGCGTTTCGAGCGGTACGGCGGCGACCGCCGCGCCCAGCAAGCCGCCCTTGAGAAACGTACGACGCTGCATGATGCCTCCTGTGATGTCCCCGTTGGCGCCCGGACGGTACGGCAACTCCCCCAGCTTCGGGCCGGGCGCTGGCGTTCCGCTTACGCGCCGCTAACGGCGGCCGTTCGGGTGGACCTCGCCGGGCGAGGACGGGCGGCGGACCGTTCCCCGTCAGGGCCGGTTCACGATGGCCCCGGCGGAGCGCCCCGGTCTCCGTGCCCGCTCGACCAGGTGAAGGGGGAGAGATGGCCGGCCGACGCAGGGCGATCGCCCGACTGCTGACGATGTGCCTGGTGGTGGGTGCGGCCGGTGCCTGGACTCCGGCGGTGCGCGGTGCGCTCCCCGCCGACCAGACGACGATCTCCCACGACGACCTGCGGACCGGCTGGGACCGGGACGAGCCCGGTCTCGCGCCCGACCAGGTGTCGAGCTCGGACTTCGGCCTCCAGTTCTCGACCACCGTCGACGGACAGGTGTACGCGCAGCCGCTGGTCGTGGGGCGCACGCTCGTCGCGGCCACCGAGAACAACAAGGTGTACGGGATCGACGCGGCCACCGGGGGGATCGGCTGGACCAAGGACCTCGGCGCCCCCTGGCCGGCCTCGGCGATCAGCTGCGGGGACCTGGTGCCGAACATCGGGGTGACCGCCACCCCGGTCTACGACCCGGCGAGCAACGCCGTGTACCTGACTTCCAAGGTGAACGACGGGCCCGACGTCCAGCACCCCAACTGGTACGTGCACGCGCTGGACCCGGTGACCGGCGCCGAGCGCGCGGGCTGGCCCGTGAAGGTGGCGGGTGCGCCGGTGAACGACCCGGGGCGGGCGTTCAACCCGTACACGGCGGGGCAGCGGCCCGGGCTGCTCCTCATGGGCGGCTCCGTCTACGCGTCCTTCGCCTCGCACTGCGACCGGGGGCCGTACGTCGGGTACGTGATGGGCGTCAACACCTCGACGCGCCGGACGACGCTCTGGGCCACCGAGGACTCCTCCGCCAACGGCATGGCCGGGATCTGGATGAGCGGTGGCGGTCTCGTCTCCGACGGCCCGGGCCGGATCCTCTTCTCGACGGGCAACGGGGTCTCGCCCGCGCCGGGCCCCGGCAGCCTGCCGCCGGGTCAGCTCGCGGAGTCCGTGGTCCGGCTCGGGGTGAACAGCGACGGCACGATGTCGGCGCAGGACTTCTTCAGTCCCTCGAACGCCTCCCAGCTCGACCTGAACGACACCGACCTGGGCTCGGGCGGACCGGTGGCCCTGCCGGGCCCGGTGTTCGGCACCAGCCGCCATCCGCGGCTGCTCGTCCAGATCGGCAAGGACGGGCGGCTGTTCCTGCTCGACCGGGACGACCTCGGCGGCCGGAGCCAGGGTCCTGGCGGCACCGACAAGGTGCTCGGCGCCTTCGGTCCGTACGAGGGTGTCTGGGGGCATCCCGCGGTGTACGGCGGGCAGGGCGGTTACGTCTACACGATCGGCAGCGGCGGCCCGCTGCGGGCCTTCGCGTACGGGCTCACCGGCTCGGGTCTCCCGGGCCTGACGAACACGGGCAGCAGCGCGCAGCGCTTCGGCTACACCTCGGGCTCTCCGGTGGTGACCTCGACGGGGACGAATCCGGGGTCGGCGCTCGTGTGGGCGGTCGCGTCGGACGGGGCGAGCGGCGCCAACGGGCAGCTGCGGGCGTACGACGCGGTGCCCGTGAACGGGGCGCTGCGGCTGCGCTGGTCGGCGCCTATCGGGGTGGCGTCGAAGTTCGCCGTGCCCGCGACCGACGGCGGGCGGATCTATGTGGGCACGCGGGACGGGCACGTGCTGGCGTTCGGGCGCCCGGCGAACACCGCCCTGACGGGTGAGCCGGTGGACGCGGGCGAGGTGGCGGTCGGCTCGGCGGGGAGCGTCACGGCCACGGTCACGGCGACCCGGGACGTGACGCTCACCGGGGTGAGCACGCCGGCGGGCGGCCCGTTCTCCGCGACCTCGGCCGGGCTGCCGCGCACGCTGCGGGCGGGCGAGACCCACACCGCGCGGGTGACGTTCTCCCCCACGACGCCCGGCCCGGACACCTCGGCGCTGACCTTCGCCACCGACCTCGGCGACAGCGCGCTCGGGCTCACGGGATACGGCACCCGGCCCGGGCTCCTCGCCTCGCCGGGCGCGCTCGACTTCGGCACGGTGCCGACCACGTCGAGCAAGTCGCTCGGCGTGACGTTCACGAACACGGGCACGGCCGACGAGACGATCTCCGCGGTCTCCGTCCCGGGCGCTCCTTTCGGCGCGGCGGACCCGCCGTCCGTCGGCACGGTCGTGAAGCCCCGGCAGTCCGTCACCGTGCAGGTGACGTACGCCCCGACCGCCGCCGGTGAGCACACGGGAACGCTCGCCGTCGGCGGCGCGAACGGCATGGCGTCCGTGTCCGTGACCGGTACGGCGGTGACCGGGCGTGCGGAGCTCACGGTCACGCCCACCTCGACGGCCTTCGGTGAGGTGAAGGTCGGTCAGTCGGTCACCAGGACCTTCGACATCAGCAACACCGGCAACATCCCGCTCACCATCACCAAGGCGAAACCGCCCGCGGCGCCCTTCCACGTCACGAACCCGATCAGCGAGGGCCAGGTCCTCGGCCCCGAGGACGTGGTCCACCAGGCCGTGACCTTCTCGCCCACCTCGATCGGGGCGGTGACGGCCGCGTACGAGCTGACCTCGGACGACGGGCGGGGCCCGCGCAACGAGACGCTGACCGGTACCGGGGTGGCGGGCACCGGGGTCACCGTGCCCTCGCCGGGCGCGGGCGGCTGGCGGCTCAACGGCGCTGCCGGGATCTCCGGCAACGACCTCCAGCTCACGCAGGCGAGCGCGTCCCAGCGGGGTTCGGCGGTGTGGCCGGTCCCCGTGCTCACCGACGGTCTCAAGGCCTCGTTCACCACGGTGATCGGCGGCGGCACCGGGGCCGACGGCCTCACCTTCGCCCTCCTCGACCCGGCCAGGACGACGCCGACCGCGCTCGGCGGCGTGGGCGGCGGCCTCGGTTACGCCGGGCTCCCGGGGGTGGCCGTCGCCTTCGACACGTACCGCAACCCCGGGGATCCGTCGGCCAACTTCGTCGGTGTCGCGACCGGCGGCAGCGGCTCGGCCCTCACGTACGCGGCGACGACGTCGAGCGTCCCGAACCTGCGCGCGGGCACCCACACGGTCACCGTCGCGGTGACCGGCAAGACGGTCACGGTCTCCGTCGACGGAACGCAGCGGCTGCGGACGACGGTGGCCTCGCTGCCCCCGGCGGCCCTGCTCGCCTTCACGGGCGGGACGGGCGGCCTGACCGACATCCACGCCGTGCGCGGCGCGGCGATCACCTCCCCGTCGTACGCGCTGCCGCCGCCCGGGCCCAACGGCTGGACGTACAACGGCGCCGCCGCCCTGTCCGGCACGAGCCTCGTCCTCAACCCCGCCCAGGCGTACGTCAAGGGCTCGGCGATCCAGGCCACGGCGGTGCCGTCGGCCCGGCTGCGGGCCCGGTTCACCGCGACGCTCTCGGGCGGCACCGGCGCCGACGGGCTCGCCCTGCTGCTCCTCGACGCGACCCGGACCACGCCGAAGGCGCTGGGCTTCGGAGGCGGCGGACTCGGCTACAGCGGGCTGCCCGGGGTGGCGGTCGCCCTGGACACCTACCGCAACCCGGGCGAGCCGTCGTCGAACTTCGTCGGCGTGGCCACGAGCGGCTCGGCGTCCACCCTGCGGTACGCCGCGACCTCGACCGCCGTCCCCGCGCTGCGTACGGGCAGTCACGTGGTCGACGTGAACGTGACCGCGGCCGGGCGTCTCCTCGTCCTCGTCGACGGGGTGCAGGTCATCGACGTGGCGGTGTCGCTACCGAAGAACGTCCTGGTCGGATTCGGCGGCGCCACCGGCGGCCTGACGGACCGCCATGTGGTCTCGGGGGTCCGCGTCGGCTACTGAGCAGGGGTGCCGGGGCGCCGCCGGAACCGGTGACCGGCGACCTGCCCCGGCAGCTGTCCGCATGCCGGACGGGCGCGGTAATCTGCTCGCCTTTCGGAGCAGGTACCCGATCACTTCCCTGAGGCGAGCGATACACATGACCGAACTGAGCCGGATATTCGTGGCCGAGTGCCTGAGCGGGGACGGCGCCCTCGGCGAGGCCGTCGCCCGGGCCGCGTTCCCCCCGGGCTTCGAGAAGGCCTGGCGGTCGTACCTGCTGCCCCGGCCCTGGTTCGTGGACGCCGCGGAGACGGAGGCCTTCGCGCGGGACCTGGGTGGCCTCTTCGACCTTCTGGTGTCGCTGCCGCGGCGGCTCTTCGACGGTGACATGGCGCGGTACGGGGCGGCCATCGGGATCGACCCCCGGCTCGTGTCGCTGCTCCGCCGGGGCGGCTCCGGGGCTCCCGACAGGCTGGGCCGCGCCGACGCGTACCACGACGGCACCTCGTACAAGCTCCTGGAGTTCAACCTCGGCAGTGAGGTGGGCGGGCTCGAACTGGCCGTGTTCAACCAAGGGCTGCTCGGCGTACCGGAGTTCGACGCTTTCGCGCGGAAGCACGGTCTCGGACACGTCGACATCGGTGCCCGGATGGCGGCGGTGCTGCGCGAGCGGGCGAAGCCCGCGCTGTCGGGCGGCGGGGAGCCGGTCGTCGGGCTCATCGAGGGCCGCGGCGGCGTCGCCGCGTACGGACGGATGATGGTCGCCACGCAGGAGGCGATGGCCGCGCACGGTCTCGACCTGCGGATCGGCGAGGTCGGGGACGTACGCACCCGGGGCGACGGCAAGTTGACCCTGGACGGGACTCCGCTCGACCTGGTCGTGCGGAACTTCGCGGCCGGTCAGCTGTTGGAGGACCCGGCGGGCCCGGAGGTGGCGGAGCCGTTCTTCCGCGCCCACGAGGCGGGCAGGACCGTGCTGTTCACCACCCTGGAGAGCGGCTTCTACGGGAACAAGAGCGCGCTCTCGCTGCTCACCGACCCGCGCTGGAGCACCGCCTTCGACGCGGACGAGCGGGCTCTGGTGGAGCGGCTGCTGCCGTGGAGCCGCACGGTGACTGGCGCGGGTCCCGCCGGGGTCTCGGAGATCGTGGACCTCTGCCGGGAGCGGCGGGCGGAGCTCATCCTCAAGCCGGGAGCCGGATACGGCGGTCTGGACACGTTCGTCGGCTGGGAGAGCACCGACGCGGAGTGGCGGGCGGCGCTGTCCGTCGCGGTCGAGCACGGCGGTTACGTGGCCCAGGAGCGGGTCGTCCCGCGTGCCGAGCCCGTCTACGACCCGGCGACGGGGGCCGTCGAGGACTGGATCGCGGTCCTGGGGGTCTTCCTCACCGACGACGGGTACGCCGGGACGCACGCGCGGGCGAACCGGGCCGACGGCGGCGCGATCGTCGGGCTGAGCAGCAATCCGGGCACCCGCATGGTCGGCGTGTTCTCCCACCCCTGACGGGCGCCCGGAGCTCTCAGCGCGTGCCGTCCTTCTTCCAGGGGCCGATGCCGAGCTTCCCCGTCGTGCCGAGGTCGAGTTCGGGCGTGACCATGACCGGGGCGGCGCCGGGCCTGGCCCACACGCGGGCGTAGGGGGCGTTGACGGGCTCGCCGGCCTCGACGGTGTTGCGCCAGACCAGGCCGGCGTGCGCGCGCTCGCCGGGCGCCAGCACGAGCGGCCGCGCGGGCCCCTCCATTCCGGTCCCGCCGGCGATCCGCTCGCCGCCCTGGAGGAGTTCCACGCCGTCGACGGGTGCGCGGTCCTCGTCGGCGAGCCCGATCCGGGGGTAGCCGTTCAGCGCGTAGGGCGCGGTCCCGCAGTTCTCCAGGTGGAGGCCGACGACCCGGAGCCCCATGGCGGCGTCGCCGTCGTCGGCGTACACGCGCACGCCCGAGGGCGGGCAGGGGCCCGACTCGGAGGGTGCTTCGGCGGTCGGGACGCTCCGGACCGTGAGGACCTTGAACCGTCCGCCGGCGGCCGCGTCCGGGGGGACGTCCGCGGCGGTGACGGTGCGTCGGACGGTCTTGCCGGGGGCGACGGCCGGGACGGTCTCCTTGACGGTCGTCATCGCCTGGCCGCTCTCCGTCAGGAACGAGAAGGCGATCGTGTACGTGAAGGGTTCGGTCTCGGCGCTGGTGACCGTGTACTCGGCGCAGGGCAGGGCCTGTCCGGCGGTGGCGCCGGGGACGGCAGTGGAGCCGGGGACAGCGGTGGCGCCGGGAACGGCGGACTCGCCCGTGCCCGTGATGGTGACCCCGTCCTCGGGCGGGCCGTCGCCCGGCCGGGCCGCGCAGCCCGCCGCCGTGGCGGACGGCGCCGATGACCCGGCGCCCGCCCGCTCCGTACCGCAGGCCGTGAGCAGCAGCAGACCGGCGAGGGCGGCGGGGAACGCGGCACTACGCACGCGGGATCTCCTGGGGGTGGAGCGCCGCCACCGCGCTGAGCATCAGCTCCAGGGCGAAGGGGTATCCGCTGTCCCGCATGTCGGCGGCGAGCAGCGGGTAGGTCGCGGCGATGTTCGGATGGGTGTCGGACGACAGTCTGCCGTACACCGACTGCCAGACCTCCTGGTCCCCCTCCCGTGCGGCGGTCGGCAGGGCCGCCGCGGCGGCGTCCTGGGCGGCGAAGGCGAGGGCCTGGTCGACGAAGGCGTGGTAGATCCGCACCGCGAGGGGGTCGGGGAAGCCACCGGAGCGGAGGATGCCGAGGATCCGCTCGACGGCCCGGGTCTCGTGGGAGCGACCGGTCGTGCGGTACGCGCCGAGGACCGCGGCCTGCGGATGGGAGAGGTAGCAGGCGTGGATGCGCAGGCCCATCGAGCGGAGGTCCTGCCGCCAGTCGCCCGTCGCCGTCCAGCCGTCCTGTGCCCGGCCGATGAGCTCGTCGGCGATCGCGAGGAGGAGCGCGTCGGTGTTGCGGAAGTAGCGGTAGAGCGCGCTGGGGTCGGCGCCGAGCGCGGCGCCCAGCCTCCGTACCGACAGGGCTTCGGCGCCGTGCTGGGCGACGAGGCGGAGCGCCGTCTCGACGATCAGCTGCTCCGAGAGGACGGCGCCCCGCTTGGTGGGGCGGCGACGCTGCCGGCTGCCTTCGGGGACCACGCGTTCGGACATGGCCGGGACCTTACGTCAACACCATTGACGTGTAAACGGCCTTGCCGCTTCCATAGCGCCCAACCACCTGCCGCCTCATGTTCTGGAGCATTCGCATGGCCAAGGCCGATCTGGTCTTCACCCGCGGTCCCGTCTTCACGGTGGACCCGGCCCGTACCCGGGCGACCTCGCTCGCCGTCATCGGCGAGCGGATCGCCGCCGTCGGCCACGACGAGGTGCGCGAGCTGATCGGCCCGGACACCGAGGTCGTCGACCTGACGGGGAAGCTGCTGGTCCCGGGCTTCCAGGACGCGCACGTCCACGCGGTGTTCGCCGGGGCGGAGCTGGCCCAGTGCGACCTGTCGGGGACCGTCAGCGTCGACGAGTACCTGCGCCTGGTCCGTGCCTACGCGGACGCGAACCCGGACCGTGAGTGGATCTCCGGCGGCGGCTGGTCGATGGAGAGCTTCGAAGGCGGTCTGCCGACCCGGCAGCTGCTCGACTCGGTCGTCCCGGACCGGCCGGTCCTGCTGTCGAACCGTGACCACCACGGCGCCTGGGCGAACACGCGGGCGCTGGAGCTGGCGGGGATCACCGCCGAGACGCCCGACCCCGTCGACGGCCGCATCGAGCGGGAGGCGGACGGCACCCCCAGCGGCATGCTCCAGGAGGGCGCGGCCGGCCTCGTCGGCCACCTGGTGCCGCCGATGTCGTACGCGGACCGCCTCGCCGGCCTGTACCGCGCCCAGTCGCTGCTGCACTCCCTCGGTGTCACCGGCTGGCAGGACGCCATGCTCGGCGAGTTCCACGGGCAGCCCGACCCCTCCGACGCCTACCTGACCGCCGCGCTCGACGGCACGCTGACCGCCCGCGTGACCGGCGCGCTCTGGTGGGACCGCGAGCGCGGCGCCGAGCAGATCCCCGAGCTGGTGGCCCGGCGCGCGAAGCTGGACGCCGGCCGGTTCCGTGCGACGTCCGTCAAGATCATGCAGGACGGTGTCGCGGAGAACTTCACCGCCGCGATGACCACCCCGTACCTGGACGGCTGCGGCTGTGCCACCGCCAACTCCGGGCTGAGCTTCGTCGACCCCGACGCGCTGCGCGGCTACGTGACCGAGCTCGACGCCCTCGGCTTCCAGGTCCACTTCCACGCCCTGGGCGACCGGGCCGTCCGGGAGGCCCTCGACGCGATCGAGGCCGCCATGGAGGCCAACGGGCGCCGCGGCAACCGTCACCACCTCGCCCACCTCCAGGTCGTCCACCCCGACGACCTGACCCGCTTCGCCGCGCTCGGCGCCATCGCCAACATCCAGCCGCTGTGGGCGGCCCACGAGCCGCAGATGGACGAGCTGACGATTCCGTTCCTCGGCGCGGAGCGTGCCGCCTGGCAGTACCCCTTCGGCAGTCTGGTCCGCGCCGGGGCCACGCTCGCCGCCGGCAGCGACTGGCCCGTCAGCAGCCCCGACCCGATCGCGGGCATCCACGTGGCCGTGAACCGCCGGGACCCGGAGTCCGCCGACGCGCCGGTGTTCTACCCCGAGCAGCGGCTGGACCTCCCGACCGCGCTGGCCGCCTACACCGCCGGCACCGCCCATGTGAACGGTCACGACGACGCGGGCAGCCTGCGCGCCGGGAACCTCGCCGACCTCGTGGTCCTGGACCGCGACATCCTCACGGCACCGCCGGAGGAGATCGGCCGGGCCCGGGTGGAGCGGACCTACGTCGGCGGCAAGCTCGTCCACGCGAGCTGAGACGGCCGGGACTGGTCGTGCTGCCGCACCGAGGACGCGCGGACGTCGAGGCGGGTCGGGACGAGTGTCCCGGCCGGTTCCCGGTCACCGTGCTCCAGGACCCTCACCAGGTGTTCGATGCCCGCCTCCGCGATCGCCTCGGGCCGCAGGCTCAGGGTGGTCACGGGCGGCTCGGTGTGCTCGGCCGTGACGTCCTCGCTCACACAGACGAGGAGCAGATCGCCGGGTACGTCGTAGCCGTGGCGACGCGCCGCCTCCAGGACGAGGGGCGGGCTCGCCTCGGCCACGACGAGGAGGGCGTCCGGCCGGTCACCACCGTCAGACGGGTCACCACCGCCCGGCCTGTCACCACCGTCAGACCGGTCACCACCGCCCGGCCTGTCACCACCGTCAGACCGGTCACCACCGCCCGGCCTGTCACCACCGTCAGACCGGTCACCACCGCCCGGCCTGTCACCGCCATCCGGCCGGTCGTCGTCCTCGCCCGCCGGGCCTCCCGCCAGGGCGGTCTCGACGGCGTGGACCACCGGTCCGTTGCCGGGCTCTCCGACCCGTACGACCCGCTCCGGCAGGCCGTGCTCCGCGCACCACTCCCGGTGGGCGGCGAAGACCTCGGCGTGGAAGCGGGTGGTGCTGTCGGGTACGACGAGGACCGGCCTCCGGGCGCCCTGCTCCAGGAAGTGGTCCAGGGCGGTGCGGACGGCGGCGCTCGTGTCGACGTCCACCCAGTACGCCCCGGGCCGCCCCTCCACGGAGCGGTCGCTGAAGACGGGGATCCCGGCGGCGAGCACGTCGTCGACGATCCGGTCGTCGGCATCGGGATCGGTCACGACCACGGCGTCGAGCGGCAGGTCGGCCCACTCGTTCTGCAGGGATCCGGTGGGCAGCAGGACCATGGCGTAGCCGCGTCGCAGCGCGGTCGCCGCCGTGGCCCCGGTCAGCCGGGCGAAGTACGGCGACTCCAGGAACACCGAGGTGACGTCGGCCGTCTCGCCGACCATGAATCCGATCAACTTGGCTCGTCCCGCGCGTAGTTGGCGCGCGGTGACATTGGGCCGATAACCCATTCTGCGCGCGGTCTCGCGGGCTTTCTCCCGTACGGCGGGTGAGAGCCTTCCGGTGTCGTTGAGAGCCGCCGAGACGGTCGTCTTGGACAGGCCCGCCTCGCGGGCGACGTCGACGAGGCGGACGCGCGGGGTGGGTGAAGAGGGCTGCCCGCCGTGCCGTGATCCAGAGGTCATGGAGCGATGGTGCCACCCTCCTGACCTTTGCAAAACCGTTCCCGCAGGACCTTGTGCGGGAACGTTCCCGCATTAATACTCGCTCCATCCCCCCAGCGCCCGTCACTACACCCGTAAAGGGGTGGGTCTGCATGCGCATGTCGAGAACCATCGCGCTCCTCACCTGTACCGCCGCCCTCGCCGCCACGACCGCCGCCTGCTCCGGCGCCACCAAGCCCGGTGCCGCCCCCGGCGGCGGGCCCGGCTACGAGGTCACCCCGATGTCGCCCCCCGCGAAGGGCACCCTGGACTCGTTCACCTGGTCCCTGTACGCCGAGCCGTACACGCTCGACTACGCCCTGGCGTACGACTACCCGCCGAACACCGTGCTCGCCAACGTCTGCGAGCAGCTCTTCCGCGTCACGCCCGACATGAAGATCGAGCCCGGTCTCGCGGTCAAGTACGAGCAGCCCGATCCGCGCACGCTGGTCTACACCCTCCGCTCCGGGGTGAAGTTCCACGACGGCACGACCATGACCGCCGACGACGTCGTGGCCTCCCTCAAGCGCCAGATGGACCCGGCGACCGGATCGCCGTGGGGTTCGGCCTTCAAGAACGTCGACACCATCGAGAAGACCGGCCCGCTGGAGGTGACCCTCCGCCTCGGCAAGGCCGACGTCCTGCTGCACGAGCTGATGGCCGCCTCCCCCGGCACCATCGAGAGCGCCGCCTACCTGGCCAAGGCCGGCAAGGACTACGGCACGCCCAAGGGCGGCGTGAACTGCACCGGCCCCTTCTCCCTCGAATCCTGGGACGCGGGCTCGGGCATCACCCTGAAGAAGAACGCCGCCTACTGGGACCCGAAGCTCGCGCCCAAGTCGGAGTCCGTCGAGTTCACGTTCATCGAGGACCCGGCGGCCCGCACCAGCGCCTTGCTCTCCGGCACCGCCGACGGCGGCTACATGGTGCCCACGTCCTCGATCCAGCAGCTGCGCACCAGCGGCAAGGGCACGCTCCTCTTCGGCCCCAACACCGCCGCCGCCGACCTCGCCGTCCTCGACCTGCACGGCCCGCTCGGCAACCTCAAGGTCCGCCAGGCCCTCTCCATGGCGCTCGACCGGAAGAACATCGTCAAGGCCGCGGCCGGCGGCGTCGGCGTCCCCGCGAAGGCGCCCGCCGCGCGCGGCGCCTGGTCGCTCGCCCCGGAGAAGACCGCCGAGCTCTACGACACGCTGCCCGAGCCCGTCTACGACGTCGAGGCCGCGAAGAAGCTCGTCCGGGAGGCCGGCGCCTCCGGCCGGACCCTCACCCTGGTCACCAGCACCCTCGCCCCCGAGATCAGCATCGTCGCCACCGCCGTACAGGCCGCCGGGCGGCAGATCGGCCTCGACGTCAAGCTGAAGTCCGTCGCGCCCGAGGCGTACAGCAGCATCTTCGTCGACCCCGACGCGCGCGCCGGCCTCGACCTGGTGATCACCAACGGGTACGACAACACTCCCGACCCGCTGGAGTTCTACCAGTACTTCCGCACCGGGGACTTCGGGAACTACGGCAACTGGTCGAACGCCGAGTACGACGTCGCCTTCGACCGCGCGAACTCGGAGCCCGACCCGGCCAAGCGCGCCGAGAAGACCGCCGAGCTCCAGAAGATCGCCCTGCGCGAGCTGCCGAGCATCCCCGTCTACGAGGCGCCGTACAACGTCTTCCTCGGCAAGCGCATCACCGGTGCCCCCACCGGCATCTCCCAGCTGTACTACCCGTGGGCCGCGACGATCGGGGCCGCGAAGTAATGACCCGATACCTCGTCGGCCGGCTCCTCGGGCTGGTGGCGGTGCTGTTCGTGACCTCGCTCGTGGTCTTCGGCGCCATCCACCTGGCCCCCGGCGACCCGGTGACCTTCCTGCTCCACGGCCGCCCCGCGACGCCCGAGGCCGTGGCGGCCCTGCGCACCCAGTACCACCTGGACGACCCGCTGGCCGTCCAGTACGCGAAGTGGCTCGGCGGCGTCCTCACGGGCGACTTCGGCACCTCCGCCCAGTTCCACCAGGACGTCACCGACCTCATCGCCTCCCGGCTGCCCGGCACGGCGCTGCTCGTCGCGTACGCGGCGCTGCTCGTCACGCTGATCGGCGTGGGGTCCGGGATCCTCGCCGCGCTGCGCCCCGGCCCGCTGGACCGGACGGTGCTCATCGGCACCGGTGTCGCCACCGCGACCCCGTCCTTCGTGAGCGCCATCGTGCTCGTGTCGCTCTTCTCCGTGCAGCTGGGCTGGTTCCCCGGCCCCGGCGGCACGCCGGTGGGCTTCTCGCAGCAGCTCTACCACCTGACGCTGCCGGCCTTCGCCCTGGCGATGACCTTCGCCGGGCTGCTCGCCCGGGTCACCCGCTCGGCGATGCTCGACGAGCTCGGCCGGGAGCACGTCGAGGTCTCCCGGGCACGCGGCGTCGCGGGCCGGACCGTGGTCCGGCGGCACGTCCTGCGCAACGCCCTCGGCCCGGTCGTCACGGTCGGCGGCACGATGCTCGCCGGCCTCCTCATCAGCACCTCGATCGTCGAGACCGCCTTCGACGTGCCCGGGCTCGGCTCCCTGCTCGTGTCGTCGGTGACGGCCCAGGACTTCGCGGTCGTGCAAGCGATCACGCTGCTCAGCGTCGCCGCCTTCGTCCTCGTGAACCTCGTCGTCGACCTGCTCGCGCCCCTCATCGACCCCCGGCTGTCGCTCCACGGGGAAGGCTCCTCATGACCACCACCACCTCCGCGGTGCCGTACCGCAGGCCCGGCCTGCGCCGGCTGCGCGCCCTCGGCCAGGGCCCCCTCTTCACCGTCTCGGTCGCGGTGCTCGTCGCCCTCGTCCTGGTCGCCCTCCTCGCGCCCGTCCTCGCCCCGTACGACCCCGAGGCCGTCGACCTCACGGCGAGCCTCGTCGGGACCGGCGCCGACCACCTCCTCGGCACCGACCAGTCCGGGCGGGACATCCTGTCCCGGCTGCTCCACGGCGCCCGCACCGGGCTCCTCGGACCGCTGCTCGTCGTCGCCGTCTCCACCCTCCTCGGCACCCTGATCGGCGTCGTGGCGGCCTGGCGGGGCGGCTGGGCGGACACGCTCCTGTCCCGCTCGATGGACATGGTCTTCGCGATCCCCGGACTGCTCCTCGCGATCCTCCTCGTGACCGTCGTCGGCTCCGGGATGACCGCGCCGGTGATCGCCATGGCCGTGGCGTACACCCCGTACGTGGGCCGTCTGGTGCGCGGCATCGCGCGCCAGGAGAAGGCCCGCCCGTACATCGAGGCGTACCGGGTGCAGGGCTGGTCCGGCTGGACCGTCTGCCTGCGCCACCTGCTGCCGAACATCGCCCCGACGGTGTTCGCCCAGTCCGCGATGAACTTCGGGTACGCCCTCATGGACCTGGCCGCGCTCTCCTACCTCGGCTTCGGCGTGCAGCCGCCGACCGCCGACTGGGGCGCCATGATCAACGAAGGTCAGTCGGCCGTCCAGCAGGGGGCGATGCTGCCCGCCCTCGCGCCCTCCGCGTGCATCGTGCTCGCCGTGGTGGCGTTCGGCATCGTCGGCGAGGGACTCGCCGACCGGATCGCGAAGCGTGAGCGGTGAACGGCATGAAGGAACACAGCGGCACCACGCCGGTCCTGGAGATCGACGGGCTCGACGTCCGGCTCCCCGAGGGGCGCGCCGGACGGCCGATCCTGGACGGCGTCAGCCTGCGGGTCGAGGCCGGGGAGAGCGTCGGTCTGGTCGGCGAGTCCGGCTCCGGCAAGTCGGTGGCCTGCCGCAGCGTCCTCGGGCTGCTGCCCGGGGGCGCGCGCACCACCGGCCAGGTCCGGGTCGCGGGCCGGGACGTGCTCGCCATGAACCGCACGGAGCTGGCCGCGCTGCGGGCCCGGCAGGTCTCCATGGTCTTCCAGGACCCGCGGGCCTCCGTGAACCCGCTCCGCCGCGTCGGCGACTTCCTCACCGAGGGACTGCGCGCGGCCGGCACCCCGCCCGCCGCGGCGACCGCGCGGGCCCTGGAGCTGCTCGAAGCGGTCGGCATCCGCGACCCGAAGGGCGCCCTGCGCCGCCGGCCGCACGAGTTCTCCGGCGGCATGCTCCAGCGCGTGGTCATCGCCGCGGCGCTCGCCTCCGAGCCCGCGCTGCTCGTCGCCGACGAGCCGACCACCGCCCTGGACGTCACGACCCAGGCCGAGATCATCCGGATCCTGACCCGCCTGCGGGCCGAGCGCGGCACGGGCATGCTCTTCGTCACCCACGACCTCGAACTGGCCGCCGCCGTCTGCGACCGCGTGTACGTGATGTACGCGGGCCGGATCGTGGAGACGCGGGGCACCGACGAGCTGTTCGACCGGCCCCGCCACCCGTACACGGCGGGTCTGCTCGGCTGCACGCCGAGCATCGAACCGGGCGCCCCCGCGCCCCGGCCCATCCCGGGGCGGCCCGTCTCCCTGGCCGAGACGCCGCCGGGCTGCGCCTTCGCCCCGCGCTGCGCCCACGCCGTGCCGCGCTGCTCCCAGGAGAAGCCGGTCCTCGCCCGGTACGGCGACGGACTCGCCGCCTGCCACCGCGCCGACGAAGGGATCATGCTGTGACCGTGTCGACAAAGGACGGCCCGGTCGTCGAGACCGGCCTGGTCGTCGACGGCCTGCGGAAGGTGTACGGGGACCACACCGCCGTCGACGACGTGTCCTTCGCCCTGGCGCCCGGGTCCTCCCTCGCGATCGTCGGCGAGTCCGGCAGTGGCAAGACCACCACCGTCCGGATGCTCGTCGGTCTGGAGCGCCCGGACGGCGGCACCGTCCGCCTGGACGGCCGGGACCGTTCCGCGCGGCCCCGGGGCCGGGCGGAACGGCTCGCCAGGGCCCGTGAGATCCAGATGGTCTTCCAGGACCCGTACCTGTCGCTCGACCCCCGGATCTCCGTCGCCGGCTGCCTGGACGAGGTCCTCCGCCTCCACACGGGTCTCGACGGAACCGCCCGCGCCGCCCGGGTCTCCGAGCTCCTGGACCAGGTCGGTCTCGGCACGCGCGAGGCCTCGGCGCTGCCCCGCGGACTCTCCGGCGGGCAGCGGCAGCGCGTGGCGATCGCCCGCGCCCTCGCCGTGGAACCCCGGGTCCTCGTCCTCGACGAGGCCGTCGCCGCGCTCGACGTGTCGATCCAGGCGCAGATCCTCGAACTCCTCGGCACGATCCGCCGCGACTCGGGCATCGGCTATCTGTTCGTCACCCACGACCTGGCCGTGGTCCGGCACATCGCGGACGAGGTGATGGTCCTCAAGTCCGGCCAGGTCGTGGAGGCCGGCTCGACCTCGCGCGTCCTGGAGACCCCGCGGCACCCGTACACCCGGCTGCTCCTGGACTCGGTGCCCCGGCGCGGCGGATTCGCGACGGCCCGCTGAGGGCCGCCGGGTCCGGGCGGGGGGCCGGGTCCGGGCGGGGGGGCCGGGTCCTGGCAGGGGTCAGTCCCGCAGCCGCCGGAGGACGGAGCGCATCGCCCGTTCCACGGCGGCGCGGGAGGCGTCGGTCGGGTCGACCAGTTCGAAGCTGTGGCGGCCCAGCGGCACGTCGACGAGTTCGACCTCCACCCCGTTCTTCGCGGCGGCGTCCAGGAAGTCCTGGACCGTCGCCGCGAAGGCGGGGTGTTCGCGTCCGGCCCGGGTGAGGACGACCGGCGGCCCGGCCCGCTCCGGACCGAGTGCGTCGACCGGACGGAAGCGGGACTCCACCGCACCCCAGCCGGGCAGCGGCGCGAGGGCGGGGTAGTTCGCCGCGACGCACCGCAGCCACGGCGGGGGCGCGGCGAGCCAGTCCGCGGCGAGCAGCCCGCCGGTGGAGAAGAACCAGAGGGCGACGCGGTCCGCGTCCACGCGCGGATCGGCGCGGACGAGTTCGACGGCCTCGACGAGGTCCTCGGCGGCCCGCGGATAGTCGGCGAGGCCGTGCAGCCGGTGGTCCAGGGTCACACCGACGACGCCGAGGCTCGCCGCGTAGCGGCCGTATCCGAGGAAGAACGGCGTGTCGCGCGGGGTGGGCCGCTGGTCGGGGGCGATCGGTCCGCCGTGGACGAAGACCACGGCCGGCCGGGGACGGTCGCCGTCCTCGCGGGCCGCCGGCAGGTGGAGGTCGATCCGTCCCCGCCGCTCGCGCGGCGCCTCGGGGACGTCCAGGAGGAACGGCAGGAGGTGCGTGGGCCGTTCGGGTGCGTGGGCGCGCTCGGGATCCCGCGCGGGGACGTGCACCCGATGGCCCTCGCCGGCCGCCGCGCCGAGCAGCGTCTCCGCGAGCTGTCCGGGAACGGAGAGCATCGGCCAGTGCCCGGTGGCCAGTTCGAGGAATCGGATCCCGGCGTCGGCGAGCGCCCGGAACTGCGGCGGGCCCGATTCCACCAGCATCTCGACGAGGTCGATGCTCGACCCGTTGGCGGTGCACAGGACACCGGTGACCGGCAGGGCGGAGGCCGCGCCGGTCAGGCGCAGGGGCTGGGTGAGCGTGCCCGGCGGCTGCGGCGCGGCGAGCCGCTCCAGGCGGTTCAGCGCTTCGGCGGGGACGCCCTCGGTACTGCCCCAGCTCGGCCAGGTGTCGCGCGTCGGCGGCGGTACGGGCCCGCCGTCCCCGGCCGCCCCGGTCGGGTCCGCCAGCCGCGCCCGGACGTCCGGGTCGGGCACGGAGCGCACGGCCGCCTCCCGGTCCTGCGGGAGAGGCGTGTCGAGGGCGACGATCCGGGCGACGCGCTCCGGCCGCCGGTCGGCTGCGCCGAGGACGGGGTGGAGGCCGTAGCCGTGCCCCACGAGGACGACGTCGGGATCCGCGATCCCGTCGACGAGCCGCACCAGGTCCTCGACGTGCGTCGCCAGATCGGTGCCGGGCCCGGCCTCGGCGCGCCGGTCGCCCATCCCGGTGAGCGTCACCGGGTACGCCTCCGCGCCCGCCGTGCGGAGCCGTACGGCCGTCTCCTCCCACACCCAGCCCCCGGTGAAGGGGCCCGGCACCAGCACGAACGCGGTCATGATCGTCTCCTCGCGACTCCTGGGCGATGCGTCGCGGCCACGCTAGGAACTCCCCCTGGGGGAGATTCAAGGGCCGCCCGGGAGCGCACGGACGTAGGGTTCCCCTCGTGTCGTGCGACGGGATGTGGAGCATCGGGGAACTCGCCGAGCGGGCGGGGGCCACCGTGAAGACCGTGCGTTACTACTCCGACCGGGGTCTGCTCCCCGAGGCGGGGCGCAGCTCGGGCGGGCATCGGCGGTACGGTCCCGAGGCGTTGGACCGGCTGCGGCTCATCCGTTCGCTGCGCGCGCTCGACCTGCCGGTGCCCGAGGTGGAGCGGGTCCTCGCTCGGGACGAGGCCCTGGAGGACGTCGTCTCGGGGCAGTTGCGCGAGGTGACCTCCCAACTGGCCGCGCTGCGCTGGCGCGAGGCGTCCCTGCGGCTGCTCAAGGACTGCCCGTCCGGGGAACGCGCCGAGCGGTTGCGGCTGGTCGGTGCCGTGGCCGTGCCGCCCGACACGACGGCCCTCGCCCGGTTCTGGCGGCGGACACTGCCGGTACGGCTGCCGTCCCGTACGGTGTCGATGGTCCTCGACTCGGTGGTGCCGCGGCCTCCGCGGGAACCGAGCCCCGCGCAGGTACTGGCCTTCGCCAGGCTGCACGAACTGGTCACCGATCCGCGCCTCGACCGGCCGGAGTTCCGTCCGGCGCCGCCGCTGCCGGACGGGGAGTACCGGCCGGAGGTGCTGTACGAGGGTCTGGCCGAGGCGTACGCGCTGGCCGCTTCCACGACGGCCGTACACGGCGGGGCTCTCGACTGCTTCGTCTCCGCCTACGCCCGTGCGAGCGGCGCATCGGACACCCCCGCGTTCCGCCGCCGCCTCGTCGGCCTGCTCGCGCGGAACGACGGCCCCGTGATCCACCGGTACTGGAAGCTCGCCACCGGCCTCTTCGCCCCGGGCGAGCCGGTCCTCGGCGCCCTCCACCATCACCTCTCCGTCGCCCTGCACACGCAGGTCGCGGCCCGGGCCGCCTGACGATCCCCATCCGGAGTGTGGGCACCCGGCCGTCCACCAGCTGGGCGGCCAGGTGGCGGATCTCGCCCCCCCGTCTCCGCAGGTCAGAGGCGTACGGAAGGACCGCTGGTTCCCCTGGCCCTGCTGCTGCCGCTGGCCACCGCCTGCGGCGGCTCCGCCGGCGCAGGCGGCGGGGGCGACGCGAAGACGGTCACCGTGACCGTCGGGTACCAGTCGAAGACCATCAACACCGTCACCGCCGGCACGCTGCTGCGCTCCCTCGGCTACTTCGAGGAGGAGCTCGCGGCCCGCGGGAAGCGGGACGGCGTCGCCTACCGGGTGGTGTGGCAGGACTACGCGACCGGGGCACCGATCACCGCGCAGATGACCGCCGGGAAGATCGACATCGGGTCGATGGGCGACTTCCCGCTGCTGATCAACGCGGCGCGCGGCGTCCAGCTCAAGGAGCGGACCTGGCTGGTCTCGGTGACCGGCTACAACCAGCGTGGCGGGCTCAACACCGTGGTGACGGCGCCGGGTTCGCCGCTCCGCTCCCTCGCCGACCTGCGCGGGAGGAAGGTGTCCACCAGCGTCGGTTCGGCGGCCGACGGCTTCGCTCGTCCGCGCGCTCCGACGGGCGGGGATCGACCCGGACAAGGGTGTGGAGAAGCGGCCCGTGGTCTCGCCGCCGTGCGCGCACCGGCCCCGAAGCCGCTCGACCCGCTCCTCGACGACCCCGACCCGCTGGTCAGGGGGGCCGCGCTGGCCGCCCTCGCGGGTACGGGCTGCCCGCCGGAGTACGCGGCGGCCGCGGTGGCGGCGCTGGCGGATGCCGCCTGGCAGGTCCGGGCCGGTGCGGCGACCGCGCTGCGCGCCGCACCGTCCGCGCCGGCGGTTCCCGCGCTCGCCGGAGCCCTTGGCGACGCGAACGCGGACGTCCGCAAGGCCGCCGTCCTCTCGCTGCTCCCGCACGGCGCCGAGCCGGCGGCCCGCGCCGCCCTCGCCGGGGCGGCCGACGACCCCGACGCCGACGTCCGCGCCTATGCCTCCCGTGTGCCGCGCGGTACGCCCTGATCCACCGCGGTGTGGAGGTGCTGGGCGCGGGGCCTGCCCGGCGGGTCCGCGGGGAGGATGCCGGTGAGTGGGAAGCCGCAGCCGAGGGCCGTCCGGCAGGAGCCTTCGTTGCCGACGGCGTGGACGAGTTCCAGGGGCCGTCCGGCGAACGGGCCACCGTCGCGGGCCGCCCATCGGGAGACGAGGGTCAGGGCCCGGGAGGCGATCCGGCGCCCGCGCGCCTCGGCGGCGGTCCAGTAGCCGACCCGCACGGGCGCCGCGCCGGTGGCCGTGTCCGCGCCTGTGCCGGTGGTGAGGGCGATGTGCCCGAGCGGTGCGGACGGCCCGGCCGGTCCGGTCGCGACGACGGCGAACGCCGCCCGGGTCCCCGCCTCCCAGCCCCGGCGCTGGGCGTCCACCCAGGCCCGGGCCTCGTCGACGGTGTCCAGGTGGGTGACGAGCCAGGAGCGGAGCTGCGCGTCCGCGTGGTGGCGTACGAGCACGTGGGCGTCCTCGTACGTCCACGGGCGCAGCAGCAGGGCCGCGGCGCCGTGGGCGGGGGCTTCCCTCAGGGTGACCGGTCGTTCGACGCGCCGCGTGCTCATGATCGGACGATATCCGGCCGGTCGGCGCACCCGCGTGTGTGGTGATCGGCGGCACATGGGTGAACGCGCGCATGCGGACCGGTCGGGCGGGGAAGGGGCGCGGGGCGGCGTCGGGCGACCCGCTGTGAACGGTGGACCGAGGAGATGGTGAGAGTGGCGGTGAGCGCGGAGGCAGTGGGCGCGCCGTGCTGGCTGAATCTGGCCGCGCGCGATCTCGACGCGGCGGAGCGTTTCTACGGGGCGGTGCTCGGCTGGACGTTCCGCCGGGGCGCTCTCGGCGACGCCTACGCGGTGGGCGAGCGGGACGGGGTGCCGGTGGCCGGGATCGCGGCGGTGGCCTCCGAGATGGCGGTGCCGGTGGCCTGGACCGCGTTCTTCGCCGTGGACGACGCCGACGCGGCGGTGGCCCGGATCCGGGAGCGCGGCGGCACGGTCGGCGTGGGTCCGGTCGCCTTCCCGCCCCGGGGGCGCGCGGCGCTCGCCACGGACCAGGAGGGCGCCCAGTTCGCCGTCTGGGAGGGGCGGCTGATCACGCGCTGGCGCGTGGGCGAGCAGACGGCGCCGGCCTGGCTTGAGCTGCACACGCGGGACGCGTTCGACGCGGCCGTCTTCTACGGCGGGGTGCTCGGCTGGGCGGACGGGAGCCCGTCCGGCGTGGAGGTCTCGTACGAGGAGGAGCAGGTGGTGCTGCGGTGGCATGGCGAGGCCGTCGCCCGCCTGAACAGCGGCCCGGTCGAGTCCGGCTCACCCCGGCCGCAGCTGCGCCCCCGCTGGCTCGTACGGTTCCGGGTGCCGGATCTGGAGGCGGCGACGGCCGCGGTCGTGAAGCACGGCGGTTCGGTGGTGCCGGGCGGCGAGTGGGGCGGGGTGCGCGCCCCCCTCGGCGCCGACCGGCATCGTACGGTCGTACGCGACCCGGACGGCGCGCTGTTCACGCTGGACACGGGGGCGAACTGACCGGCTCCAAAGGGGACTGCGCGTCGGAGCAGGCCGACGGATGCCACGGCCGGACTACCCGCGGCGCCCCCGGTGCGATGGCGTTGGCCCGGATGCCTAGCGTAGGGCGGCGCGCGGAGCGCCCTCGGACCCCGCGTCGGTCCCGGCGTGGGATTCGGTGCCGGTTTCGGTGCCGGGCGTGCCGTGCGTGCCGGTCGCCGGGGTCTTGGCCGGGATGAGCGCGGCGACGACCGCGGCGACGAGACCGACCCCGGCGCCGATCATCATGGCGGCGCGGAAGCCGCCCTCGGAGGGCAGGACGTGGCCGCCGAGCGTGGTGGTCATCTGGGCGAGGACGACACCGATGACGGCCGCCGATACGGAAGTGCCGATGGACCGCATCAGGGTGTTGAAGCTGTTGGCCGACGCCGTCTCCTCCTGCGGCACCGCGCCCATGATGAGCGCCGGCATCGCCCCGTAGGCGAGTCCCACCCCCGTGTTGCAGATGAGCGTCACGACGAGCAGGCCCCAGGTGGAGCCCATCAGCGCGAGGGAGGAGGCGTATCCGGCGGAGATGACCAGGGCGCCGAGGGAGAGGGTGACCTTGGGGCCGCGCGCGGCCGACAGCTTGGCGCCGAGCGGGGCCAGGACCATCATCATCAGGCCCGCCGGGGCCATCCAGAGGCCCATCGCCATCATCGACTGGCCGAGGCCGTAGCCGGTGGCCTCGGGCAGCTGGAGCAGCTGCGGGACGACCAGGGACTGCGCGTACATGGCGAAGCCGACGAGCACCGAGGCCGCGTTGGTCAGAAGAACGACGGGGCGGGCGGTGACGCGCAGGTCGACGAGCGGGTCACGGGTGCGCAGCTCCCACGCGCCCCAGGCGAGCAGGACGACGGCCGAGCCGGCGAAGAGGCCGAGGGTGGTGCCGCTGCCCCAGCCCCAGGTCGCGCCCTTGGAGACGGCGAGCAGGAGGGCGACGAGTCCGACGCCGAGGCCGAGGGCGCCGGGCACGTCGAAGCGGCCGGGTGCGGGGTTGCGGGGGCCCGCGGGCACGACGCGCCAGATCAGGAGGCCGACGAGGAGGCTCAAGGCGGCGGCGACCCAGAAGAGGACCCGCCAGCTGGCGTTCTCGGCGACGGCGGCGGAGAAGGGCAGGCCGAGGGCGCCGCCGACGCCCATGGAGGCGCTCATCAGGGCGATGGAGCCGCCGAGCTTCTCGGGCGGCAGGACGTCCCGGAGGAGGCTGATGCCGACGGGCACGACGCCCATGCCGAGGCCCTGGAGGCCGCGTCCGACGACCATCGGGACGACGGACGAGGCGAGGGCGCAGACCACGGATCCGGCGATCAGCGGAACGACCGAGGCGAGGAGGACCCGGCGCTTGCCCAGGGTGTCGCCGAGGCGGCCGGCGACGGGGGTGGCGACGGCCGCGGCGAGCAGGGTGGCGGTGATCACCCAGGAGGCGTCGGACGGCGCGGTGTCGAGAAGTTTCGGCAGGTCGCCGATGAGCGGCACCACCAGGGTCTGCATGAGTGCGGCCACGATGCCCGCAAGGGCGAGGACGCCGACGACGCCTCCGGTGCGGGCTTCGGGCTTGGAGCCGTCCACGGGTTCTCCCTCGGTTTTCCACTGTGAATGATGTGCATCATGCACAGCTCTTGCGTTATACACAAGTCGTGCATGATGCACATCATGTCGCCGCGAGAGAGAATGACCCCATGGACAAGCCCGTGGACAAGCCCACTCACCTGGTCGAGTTCGAGACCATGCTGCTCGGCCGGCACGCCCATCTGTACGCGCCCCGCTCCCGCGCCGCCGGCGGTCACCTCGACCGCAGCGCGTACGTCCTGCTGAGCCGCATCCGCATGCACGGGCCGATGTCCATCGGGCAGCTCAGCGACGCCTTCGGCCTCGACGCCTCCACCCTCAACCGGCAGACCGCCGCCATGCTCCGCGCCGGGGCCGTCGAGCGCATCCCCGACCCCGACGGCGGCATCGCCCGCAAGTTCCGCATCACGGAGGAGGGCGAGCACCGCCTCGACGCCGACCGGGCGTCGAACATCGAGGGCCTGGAGCGGGTCATGGAGCACTGGTCACCGGAAGACGTGGCCCGTTTCGCCGGCTTCCTGGAACGCTTCAATCGGGACATCGAGCGCCTGGAGGGCCGCCCCTGGCCCCGCCCCTGACGGGGAATCACCTCCCGATCCCCCCCACTCACGAGCACTCCTGAGGGGCCCGTGGCCGATCCGGCCGCGGGCCCCTCTTCCGTCGGATCCCTTTACGGGCGGGCCGTGCAGCGGTAGCTTCCGGCCACGCAAGATGTTTCTGAAAGTTTCCGACTGTGTTTCCAAAGGACCTCACGGCCCGTCAGGGGGCGAGCTCCGACCGGTGACGCGGCGGCCCTGCCTGGAGATTCAGATGACACGCACCCGCAGACGGCTGCCGGCCCGCCCGGTCGCCGCACTGGCGGCCGCCGCACTGGCGGCCGCCGCCGGCGTTCTCGGCCTGGTGGTCGCCTCGCCCCCCGGTGGTACCTCGCCCCGCACCGCACCGGTCGCGGCCGCCGCCGAGAACACGGCCACGGTCTTCTACTGGACGAAGACGAAGAACTGGGCCCTCCACCACCTCCATTACGCGCCCGACGGCGGGTCCTGGACCACGGTCCCCGGCGTCGCCATGGAGGCGGCCTGTACGGACTGGGTGAAGAAGACCGTCACCCTCGGCACGGCCGCGGGCCTTCAGGCCACGTTCAACAACGGCACCGGCACCTGGGACAACAACGGCGGCAAGAACTACGCCCTCGGCACCGGCGCCATCACCGTCAAGGACGGGGTCGTCGCGCACTCCGACCCCTGCGCCGGAACCGAGCCGACACCCACCCCCACCCCCACCCCCACCCCATCGCCTTCCGCCAAGGCCACGGTCTACTACTCGACCGAGGCGCTCGGCTGGTCCACCGTCAACGTCCACCACCAGCCAACGGGCGGCGCCTGGACCACCGTCCCCGGCGTCGGCATGCAGGCGGCGTGCGCCGGCTGGTGGAAGCGGGAGGTCGACCTCGGGACGGCCGCCTCCCTCAAGGCCGCCTTCAACAACGGCAACGGCACCTGGGACAACAACCGCGGCTCGGACTACACGATCGGTACGGGCGTCAGCACCGTACGGAACAACGTGGTGACGGCGAACGCGTCCGACCCGTGCGCCGCCGCCGTCCCCGACACCCAGGCCCCGACGGCGCCCACCCGGGTCACCGCCGCCGCCGACGGCGTCTCCGTCCTGCTCACCTGGGATCCAGCCACGGACGACCGCGGGGTGACCAAGTACCAGGTGACCCGGTCGGGCGGCAGCGGCGGCACGGTCGTGACCGACGTCGGCTCCACCGTCTTCTCCGACACCGGACTCGCCGAACGGACCGCGTACGGCTACACGGTGAAGGCCGTGGACGCCGCGGGGAACGTCTCCGCGGCCTCCACCGCCGCGACCGCGACCACGGGCGACAAGCCGCAGACCCCCGCCGCCGGGAAGCCGCTCGGCACCGACCCGCGCAAGGACCCGATCTACTTCGTCCTCACCGCCCGCTTCAACGACGGCGACCCGTCGAACAACCGCGGCGGGAGCCAGCACACCAAGTCCGGCAACGCGGCCAACGACGACCCCATGTTCCGGGGCGACTTCAAGGGACTCGTCCAGAAGCTGGACTACGTCAAGGGCCTCGGCTTCTCGGCGATATGGGTCACCCCGGTGGTCCTCAACCGCTCGGACTACGACTACCACGGCTACCACGGCTACGACTTCTACAAGGTCGACCCGCGCCTGGAGTCCGCCGGGGCCTCCTACCAGGACCTGATCGACGCCGCCCACGCCAAGGGCATGAAGATCTACCAGGACGTCGTCTACAACCACTCCTCCCGCTGGGGCGCCAAGGGCCTGTTCGTGCCCACCGTGTACGGCGTCCGCGACAGTCAGTGGAGCTGGTACTACGACGAGAAGCAGCCCGGCTTCGAGTACGACGGCCTGACGGTCGACGCCAAGTCCGGGAAGTCGCACTACAACGGCGACCTGTGGTCGACGGCCGAGCCGACCGGCAACACCTGCCTGAACTGGGGCAAGCCGACGGGCGGCAAGAGCGCCGAGGGCTACACCGTCTACAACTGCCAGTGGCCGAGCCCCACGTCCGGCATGTTCCCCAAGGCCCTCTTCCACCAGTGCTGGATCGGCAACTGGGAAGGTGAGGACTCGCGTTCGTGCTGGCTGCACGAGGACCTCGCCGACCTCAACACCGAGAACCCGACCGTTCAGAACTACCTGATCGGCGCCTTTGACAAGTACATCGACATGGGCGTCGACGGATTCCGCGTCGACACGGCCGTGCACATCCCCCGCACCACCTGGAACCGCCGCTTCCTGCCCGCGATCCAGGAGCGGGTGACACAGCGTCACGGCGCTGAGGCGGCACGGAACTTCTTCGTCTTCGGCGAGGTCGCCGCCTTCGTCAACGACAAGTGGAACCGTGGCTCGGTGAACCACTCGGCGCAGTTCTTCACCTGGAAGGAGCGCAAGGAGTACGACGCCGACGACGCCAAGGCCGCCCTGGAGATGTACGACTACGAGCAGCAGCAGGGCACGGGCAGCCAGCCCACCTCCACCAACGCCTTCCTGAACGGGAACAGCTACCACACGCCCGACCACAGCCGCTTCTCCGGCATGAACGTCATCGACATGCGCATGCACATGAACTTCGGTGACGCGTACAACGCCTTCTCCAACGGCAAGGACTCGGACGACAGCTACAACGACGCCACCTACAACGTCGTCTACGTCGACAGCCACGACTACGGTCCCAACAAGTCCAGCGAGCGGTACACGGGCGGCACCGACGCCTGGGCCGAGAACATGTCGCTGATGTGGACCTTCCGCGGCATCCCGACGCTCTACTACGGCTCGGAGATCGAGTTCCAGAAGGGGCAGAAGATCGACTGCGGGCCGTCCTGCCCGCTCGCCACGACCGGCCGCGCGTACTTCGGCGACCACGTCGCCGGCTCCGTCACGGCCTCCGACTTCTCCCAGGTCTCCTCGGCCTCCGGCGCCGTCGCCACCACCCTCCAGCAGCCCCTGGCGCAGCACGTCCAGCGGCTCAACCAGATCCGCCGGGCGATCCCGGCCCTCCAGATGGGCCAGTACTCCACCGAGGGCATCTCGGGCGGCATGGCGTTCAAGCGCCGCTACACCAGCGGCACGACGGACAGCTTCGCCCTCGTCACGATCTCGGGCGGTGCCACCTACTCGGGCATCCCGAACGGCACGTACACCGACGCGGTCACGGGTGACGTGAAGACCGTCACCAACGGAACGCTCTCGGTCGGCGCGCCCGGCAAGGGCAACCTCCGGGTGTACGTCCTGAACGGCCCGGGCAAGATCGGCGCCACGGGCCCGTACCTGAAGTAGGCCGGCGCCTCACCTGTCGGACCCCGTACGGGGCGGGAACCACCCGCCCCGTACGCGCGCCGCTCCCGTCCGGCTTCCGTCCGGCTTCCGTCCGGCTTCCGTCCGGCTTCCGAGAACGAACGGGACAGGACGGCTGATTCCCGCGTCTTCCCGGCACCGACAGGTCAACAGTGCGTAACGCGAACAGGCTTCTCGGACAGAACACTTCCTTCCGTCCGGCGAGTCTGGGATCTTGCGTCCACCCCACACATCACAGGGCCCGGCGGGCGCCACCCGCGCCACCGGGTCATCGGAGGACGCATTGTTTTCCCAGATATCCAGCCGGTTGAGACTCTCGGCCATCGCCGTCGCGACCCTCGGTACGACCGTGGCGCTCGCCGCTCCCGCCGGATTCGCCCAGGCAGCACCGTCGGACACCGCGCCCGTCGCGGCCCGTTCGGCGGGGGCGACACAGGCCACCACGGCACAGACCGCCACCTCGACCGCCGCCGCACCGGCGGCCTGGGCCGCGGGCACCCGCGCCTACCTCGTGATCACCGCGCCGGGCGGCACCTCCGCCGTGAGCGGCGCCGTGGCGAGCAACGGCGGTTCGGTCTTCGCCACCTACGACGCGATCGGCGTGATCGTGGCGCACTCGACCTCCGCGTCGTTCGCCTCGTCGATGCGCACGGTCGGCGGCGTCCAGCAGGTCGGGGCGACCCGTACGTCGGACGTCCCCGCCGACGCCTACAACCCGGCCCTCCCCGCCAACCCGTCGCAGTCCGCGACGACGCTGACGGAGTCCAACCGCTGGGACATGACGCAGATCAAGGCCGACCAGGCCTGGGCCGTCACCACCGGTTCGGCTTCGGTGAAGGTCGGCGTCCTCGACACCGGCGTGGACGACCAGCACCAGGACATCGCGCCCAACTTCAACGCGGCCGACTCGGCGTCCTGCGCCTACGGCAAGGCGGACACCCGCGCCGGTGCCTGGCGTGACGTCGGCACCCACGGCACGCACGTCGCGGGCACGATCGCGGCGGCGAAGAACGGCAAGGGCGTCATCGGCGTCGCGCCGGGCGTGAAGATCTCCTCGGTCCGCATCGCGGAGCCGGTCAGCAGCCTGTTCTTCGCGGAGAACACGATCTGCGGCTTCGTGTGGGCCGGTGACCACGGCTTCAAGGTCACCAACAACAGCTACTACACGGACCCGTGGGCGTTCAACTGCCCCGACAACGTGGACCAGGCCGCCATCATCGAGGGCGTCCGCCGCGCCCAGGCGTACGCCGAGGGCAAGGGCTCGCTCCAGGTGGCCGCCGCCGGCAACTCCAACTACGACCTGGCGAACAAGACGACCGACTCCGAGTCCCCCAACGACTCGACGCCGGTCACCCGCACGATCACCAACGCCTGCATCGACATCCCGACGGAGCTCCCGGGTGTCGTGACCGTCGCCGCGCAGGGCAACGGCGGTGCCAAGGCCTCGTACTCGAACTTCGGCAACGGCGTCATCGACATCGCTGCCCCCGGCGGCGACGGCGCCTCCGGCGTCTACTCGACGCTCCCGGGCGGCAAGTACGGCAACATGAACGGCACGTCGATGGCCTCCCCGCACGTGGCGGGCGTCGCGGCGCTGATCGCGAGCGTGAACCCGTCGTTCACCCCGGCGCAGATCCGGGACCAGCTCGGCGTCCAGGCCACGGACCGGGCGTGCCCCTCGGACACCCGCTGCAAGGGCACCACGACCAAGAACGGCTTCTTCGGCGACGGCGCGGTCGACGCCCTGAAGGCCGTCGGGGGCACCACCCCGCCGCCCGGCGCGTACTTCGAGTCCCTGACCGATGTCACGATCGCCGACAACGCGACGGTCGAGAGCCCGATCACGGTCAGCGGAGTGACGGGCAACGCTCCGGCGACCCTCAAGGTGGGCGTGGACGTCAAGCACACGTACATCGGTGACCTGAAGGTCGACCTGGTGGCTCCGGACGGCACCGTCTACACGGTCCACAACAGGACCGGCAGCGGTACGGACAACATCGTCCAGACGTTCACGGTCAACGCCTCGGCGGAGGTCGCCAACGGCGTCTGGAAGCTCCGCGTGAACGACAACGCGAGCCAGGACACGGGCAAGATCGACGCCTGGAACCTGACCTTCTGACACGGTCGTTCCGACCGAGCGTGACCCCTTGACGGGGCCGGAACCCACTGGGCTCCGGCCCCGTTCGCGTGCCCGCCGGAAAAAGTCCGTACCGAGGGGTAGGCCTGCCCCGGACCCTTGCTATACGTTCCGTCTAACAAGCTTGCTAGACGCAGCGTCTAATAAGCGTCCGAGCCACCGATCACGCGATCCGAGGAGCCGCACCATGGCAAGCAGCACCGTTCGCCCGGAGCCCGAGGACCAGTACGACAACTCCACGGCCGAGCGGCTGCTCCGGTCCGCGGCGAAGCTGTCGTACGACCCCGCCGTCGACGTCGACTGGGACACCCCGCTCGACAAGGACTTCCACGGGCAGAGCCCCGAGTGGAACTCCCTCTACGGCACCGCGTACTGGACCGAGATGACCGAGGAGCAGCGCAAGGAGCTGACCCGGCAGGAGACCGCCTCGGTGGCCAGCACGGGCATCTGGTTCGAGATGATCCTCCAGCAGATGGTGCTCCGCGACATCTACCGCATGGATCACACCGATCCGCGGTTCCAGTGGGCGCTCACCGAGATCGCCGACGAGTGCCGGCACTCGATCATGTTCGCCCGGGGCTCCCAGAAGCTGGGCGCGCCCGCGTACCGGCCCAAGCGGGCCGTGCTGGAACTCGGGCGTCTCATGAAGACCGTCGGCTTCGGCGAAGCCGCGTACGCCGGCATCCTCGTCGCCGAGGAGGTCCTCGACGTCATGCAGCGCGACTGGATGCGCGACGAGCGCGTCGTCCCCTTCGTGCGCACCATCAGCAACATCCATGTCGTCGAGGAATCCCGGCACATGAAGTTCGCCCGGGACGAGACGCGCCGCAACCTCGCCCGCGCGAGCGCGGCGCGCCGCCGCTTCCAGGCCCTCGTGGTCGCCATCGCCGCGTACTACATCATCACCAGCCTGGTGAACCCGGAGGTGTACGTGCGGGCCGGACTCGACCCCGAGCGGGCCCGCCGCGAGGCGGCCGCCAACGAGCACTACAAGGCACAGCTGCGCGCCAGTTGTTCCGGACTGATGGAGTTCCTCGCCGACGTCGGGATGCTGACCCGGCCCGCGCTGTTCTTCTACCGGCGCGCCCACCTCGTCTGACTCCACCTCGCCTGACCCCACCGAGCCGAGCCCCACCAAGCCGAGCCTCCACCGAGCCGAGCCCCCCTCCGAGCCGATCCCTCCGAGCCGAGCAGAGCAGAGCCGACGACATGACCTACGCGATCACCCAGACCTGCTGCAACGACGCGACCTGCGTCGCCGTCTGCCCGGTCAACTGCATCCATCCGACGCCCGGGGAACCGGACTTCGGCACCACGGAGATGCTGTACGTCGACCCCCGGGCCTGCATCGACTGCGGCGCCTGCGCCGACGCCTGCCCCGTCGACGCGATCTTCCCGGCGGACCGCCTCACCGAACGGCTGCGGGAGTACGAGGCGATCAACGCCGAGTACTACGCGAACCGGACACCCGCACCGGCGCTCGCCTCGCCCAACTTCCACCCCTGGGGCGCCCCTTCGTTCCCCCGCTCGCTGCCCGCCGACTTCGCCCCGCTGCGGATCGCGGTCGTCGGCACGGGCCCCGCGGGCATGTACGCCGCCGAGGACCTGCTGCTGCACACCAACGCCGAGGTGACGCTGATCGACCGGCTGCCGGTCGCCGGCGGTCTCCTCCGCTACGGCGTGGCGCCGGACCACCCGGCGACCAAGGGCGCCGGGGAGGCCTTCGCCCGCTTCCACTCCCACCCCCGCGTCCGGCTGCGGCTGGGCGTGGAGATCGGCCGGGACGTCTCCGTCGAGGAACTCGCCGCGCACCACGACGCGGTGATCTACGCGGTGGGCGCGCCCGCCGACCGACGGCTCGGCGTCCCCGGCGAGGACCTGCCGGGCAGCGTCTCCGCGACCACCGTCGTCTCCTGGTACAACGCCCACCCGGAGACCGGCGCGCACGCGGTCGACCTGTCGGGCGGGCGGGTCGTGGTCGTGGGCAACGGCAACGTGGCCCTGGACGTCGCCCGCGTCCTCGTCATGGACCCCGACTCCCTCGCCGCCACCGACATCGCCGACCACGCCCTCGCCGCCCTGCGCGGCACGCCGGTGCGCGAGGTGGTGCTGCTGGGCCGGCGGGGCCCGGAGCACGCGGCGTACACGTCGTCCGAACTGCTCGCCCTGAAGCACCTGGCGGGGGTGGAACTGCTCGTCGACGACCGGGACCCGCGCACCGGGGAGGCGATCGACGCGGCCGCGCCCGGGGACAAGGCCGCGCTCCTGCGGGACGTGCCCCGCGAGGCGGTGGACTGGACGGGGGAGCCCGCGCGGGACCGGCGCCGGATCGTCCTGCGCTTCCACTCGGCACCCGTCGAGGCACTCGGTACGGAGCGACTGCGGGCGGTCCGGGTGACGGAGGACGGATCGCCGGCGGCCACGGAGATCGGCGCGGGCCTGCTCGTCCGGGCGATCGGCTACCGCGGTGTGCGCCTGACGGGGCTGCCGTTCGACGAGGCCACCGGCACCGTGCCCCACGAGACCGGACGGGTGACCGGACTGCCCGGTGGCTATGTCGTCGGCTGGATCAAGCGGGGGCCCTCGGGGGGCATCGGGGCCAACCGGGCGTGCGCGGAGGAGACGGTGGGGACGCTGCTCGCGGACGCGGTCGCGGGCGCCCTGCCCTCCCCGACGGGCACGCCGCAGGCCTTCCGCAAGCTGGTACGGAGCCGCAGCGCCGGTCTGGTCGACGCGCGCGGTCTCGCGGCCATCGACCGTGCCGAGCGGGCACGGGGCCGGGACGCCGGGCGCCCCCGGGTCAAGCTGGCGACGGTGCCGGAACTCGTCGCGGCGGCGCGGGGCGGACGGTGGCGCCGCCCGGGCTGAGCTCTGCCGAGGCGTGAGGCGTCCCGTACGCGGTGTCCGGCCCGGGACGGCGGGCCGGTACGGCTCAGACGGCGACGGCCAGGGCCTGCCGGACCAGGATCGCGTTGAGCCGGACGGCGAAGGGGACGACGTCCGTCAGCTCCAGGGTGGTGGCCTCGGCCTTCGGCAGCTCGACGGTCACGTCGACGCAGAAGGCGAGGGCGTAGATGTCCTCCCCGGTCTCCTCGTCCTGGAGGGCGAAGAACAGGTCCCGGTAGAAGCGGGTGCGCTGCTCGGACTCCTCGTAGAAGGAGAGTCCGGGCTGCCCTTCCTGCCCGGCGAGGCCGGTGAAGGCGTCGACGAGCTCGCGCTCGACGGTCCCCCAGAAGCCCGCCTCCGCGTACTCCGGGGGAAGGGCCTGCCGGACGGCCTCCTTCAGGGAGAGGACCATGACCAGGACGGGGGCGTGCTCCTGGAGCCCCCAGCCCCGGACCTGCCGCACGACGGTGGTGTCGGGGACGGCCGCGGCCGCGGCCCGTATCGCCTCGAAGTCGAAGTTGACGGTCGCGGGCGCGATCGCCTCCTGGAACACCCGGTCGATGGACCGGGCCCGTTCGAGATGGTCCGGTCCCACCTCGACGACGGTCCTGAAACTGGCGGCCAAAGCTCCTCCTGTGTGATCTCGATGATCAGGAGGGGTCAGTATGCCGAGGCACCCCCGCCCCGGTGAGGGCCGTCCGCCGTGCGGACAGGGGCGACACCGAAGGACCGTACGGCGTCAGGACCGGCCGCGGGGCTTTCCGCCCTTGCCGCGGCCGGAGCCGCCCGCGCCGCCGCTCTTCGCGCCGCCCTTGCCGCCGGTCTTGGCGCCCCCCTTGCGGGCCGTCGTGGGCTTGCCGCCGCCGCGCGCGCCGCTGCCGCCCGGCTTCGCGGACCTGCCGGGCTTCTGCTCCTTCTTCGGCTGCTTCTGCCCCTTCTGGGCCTCGGCACGACGGCCCCGGGTGCTGTTCACGGTCCGGCCGCGCACGATCCCGATGAACTCCTCCACCAGGTCGGGGGCCTCGTCGGCCGCCGGCCACGACAGGGCCACGCGCGACTGCGGGACGTCGTTGAGCGTCCGGTACGTGAGGTCCTTGCGGTGGTGGAGCCGGGCGAGGGACTGCGGGAGGGCGAGCACGCCGACGCCCGCCGCGACGAGCTCGACCGCGTCGGCCGTCGTCTCGGGGCGCTCGTTCGCGGGGCGGCCCGGCGGCTGCTCCCAGCCGAGGGTGTCGTCGAGGGGGTGCAGCACGAGCTCGTCGGCGAGGTCCGACGCCCAGATCTCCTCGACCTCCGCGAACAGGTGGTCCTTGGGGACGACGACGACCGTGGTCTCCGTGTAGAGCGGGATGGCGCTGAGGTCGTCCCGGTCGACGGGCAGCCGGACGAGACCCGCGTCCGCGGCCCCGTCCCGGAGCGCGCCGAAGGCCTCGGCCGGGTCCACGGCGAGGAGGGTCAGCGGCACGTCGGGCAGGCGCTCGTTCCAGATCCGCACCCACTTCGCGGGCGTCACTCCCGGGACGTAGGCGAGCCGGAAGGCAGGAGAAGCGGAAGCGGAAGAGGGGGAAGCGGCGGGGGAATCCGAAGGGGATTCCGCGGGAGAAACGTCCGAGCCTGTCACCCCGCAAGGCTACCGGTAGCGGACGTGGTCGGAGGTCGCCCGCATGCTCGATACCCTTGGCACCATGACGTCGCACCAGAACGCCCAGACGATGAAGCCCGCGACCGCGGCGAAGAAGCTGGGTGTGTACCTCGAAGCCACCCCCGCCGAGTTCCAGGAGGGGGTCGTCTCGCGCGCCGAGCTGACCGAGCTCCAGGCCAACCCGCCGGCCTGGCTCCAGGAGCTGCGCAAGAACGGCCCGCACCCCCGCCCGGTCGTCGCCAACAAGCTCGGCGTCTCCATCGCCGGTCTCGCGCGCGGCGGGATCACCGAGCCCCTCACCACCGAGCAGATCGACGCGATCAAGGAGGAGCTCCCCGCGTGGCTGCGGAAGGAGCGGGCCACGCAGTCGGAGGTCCGCGCGGAGACCGTCCGCATCAAGGAGCGGGACGCGGAGCGGGCGCGCAACGACCAGAGCGCCTGACACTTCCCCGTACTCTTCTCCGCCGGCCCGTACCGAAGCGATTCGGTACGGGCCGGTGTGGCGTCCGGGCGGATGCGGGAGTCATGTCCCCATGAGTGACACGAGCACCGCTTCCGAGCCCCCGGTCGTCGTCGGCGTGGACGGCTCCGAGCACAGCCTCCGCGCCCTGGAGTGGGCCCTGGGCGCCGGGGAGGGCCTCGGCGCGCTCGTCGTGGTGGCCCATGTCCGCTCCGACGCGCTCCAGCTCGGGGCCGCCCGCATCGCCTCCCTGGGCAAGGAACCGGAGCTGCCCGACACCGTCCTGAACGCGGTCAGGACCGTCGTGGAGGAGCGCGGGCACACCATTCCCGTCCGGTACGTCTCCCTCGACGGGACCGTCGCCGACGCGCTGCCGGCGGCCGCGCGGGGCGGGCGGCTCCTGGTGACCGGCTCGCGGGGGCACGGTGGTTTCGTGACGCTGCTGCTCGGCTCGACCAGCCGCACGCTGGCGATGACCGCGCCCTGCCCGCTCGTGGTCGTGCCGCACGAGGCGCGTACGGTCGCGTCGCCGGGCGCCCCGGACCAGGGGCGGGTCCTGTTGGGCCTGCACCCCGAGGAGACCCCGGACGAGGTGCCGGCCTTCGCGTTCGAGGCGGCACAGCGGCGGGGCGTGCCGCTGGAGGTCGTGACCGCCTTCCGGATGCCCCCGCAGCCGGGGGCGCTGCTCGCCGCCCCGTCCCCGGCGCTCCAGGTGCCGCCGCCGCTGCCGGAGGCCGACGACTCGGCGGAGCTCCTGCGGGAGGCGGAGCGGGAGCAGGAGGAGCGGCTGCGGCCCTTCGCGGAGCGGTGGCCGGATGTCCGGCTGGTTCAGTCCGTCGTGCCGGGGGACGCGGCGGGGCGGCTCGTGGAGGGTTCGCGGGATGCCGGTCTGGTGGTCGTGGGACGGCACCACCGGCACCGGATCGGTTCACTGCTCATCGGTTCGGTCGCCCATGCGGTGCTGCACCACGCGCACTGTCCGGTCGCGGTGGTCCCCCCGCCTGGCGGAGGAACCACCGGTGCCCTCGGGACATGACAGTCCCCGGCGGTCCGGGTCGGTTCGCGCGGTCGTCGGCCGTCGCCGACGGCTCCGTGCCCGACCGGCCCCGCCGGGGGCCTGGCCAGAGCCGAGTCAAGGGTCACGCGGGCCTTCGGACGTCTCCGTCGGCGGGTGCGGCTCTTTCCGGTTGTCCGGTGTAAGGATGAGTTTCCTCCTTTTTTCGGACGATTCAAGGGGTTCAGATGGTTTTGTTACGGGTCTTTGCCGTACGGAGAGGGCTGCTGGTAGAGGAGGCTCATGTCCACCCCGGATCAGCCCGCCACGGCGCGCCGCAACGTGCAGCCGCCCCCTGCCCAGGCCTCGCTCCCGGTGCCCGACGGCCCGTTCCACCGCTATGCGATGAGCCGCCTGCCCCGCTGACCCCGCCGCTCACCCGGTCAGGGTGCGGGCGAGGCGGAACCCCACGTCGTCGATGCGGAGGGTGGGGTGGCTGCGGCGCCGTACGGAGGCGCGGCAGCTCCAGTGCTCGTCGAACCAGCCGCCGCCGCGGAGCACCCGGTAGCCGCCGTACACCTCGGCGTCGTAGACGTCCCAGCACCACTCCCAGACGTTGCCGAGCATGTCGTGGAGCCCCCAGGCGTTGGGGCGGCGTCCGCCGGTCTCGTGGAGTCGCTCTGCGGAGTTACCCCGGTGCCAGGCGATCTCGTCGAGCGGCCCGTATCGCGCCTCCGTGGTGCCGGCGCGGCAGGCATGCTCCCATTCGGCCTCGGTGGGCAGCCGGTAGCCGTCGGCGTCCCGGTCCCACTCGACGCCGTCCGGGTCGCCGTCCGTGACACTGTCCGGGTCGCCGTCCGTGCCGTCGCCCGGGATCCGGTACGCGGGGGTGAGCCCCTCGCGGGCGGAGAGGGCGTTGCAGAAGCGGATCGCGTCCCCCCAGGACACTCCTTCCACCGGGAGCCGGTCACCGTGCGCGGTGCTCGGCCGCTCTCCCGTGATCCGCGCGTACAGCTCCTGGGTGACCGGGTGGGCGGCCAGACCGTACGCCTGGAGGTCGACCGTCCAGCGTCGCTCGGTGCGCCGGTCGGACAGCGTGACCCGCCCCGCCGGGACGGCGATGATCCCGTGCTCCGCGCTCGTCTTCATGCGTCCATGATCGCAGCAGCGGGGGCACGGTCACGTTGCGTCACCGAGCGGTGTGTGGCGGGCGTGGCTAGCGTGGCTCACAGGAACACGACATCGATCGCAAGAGAGAGAGTCACCGTCATGGCCGCACGACCTGAAGGCACGCCGGTCTGGACCGACGCGATGTTCACCGACGTCGAGGGCGCCAAGACGTTCTACGGCGACGTGCTCGGCTGGACCTTCGGCGAGTCCTCCACGGAATACGGCAACTACACGCAGGCGTACAAGAACGGAAAGGCGGTCGCGGCCGTCGTGCCGCCGATGCCCGGTCAGGACGGCGAACCGAAGTCGGCCTGGTGTCTGTACTTCGCCTCGCCGGACGCCGCCGCCACGGCGGAGAAGATCCGGTCGGCGGGCGGCACCGTCCTCATGGAGCCGATGCAGGTCGGCGACTTCGGGTCGATGTGCCTCGCGCAGGATCCGACGGGCACGACGTTCGGCATCTGGCAGCCGGGCGTGCACGAGGGCTTCGAACTGGAGGGTGAGACCGGCTCGTTCGCCTGGGCGGAGGTGTTCACCCGGGACCCGGCGAAGGCCGACGCCTTCTACACCGCCGTCTTCGGCTACGCCTCCAAGAAGATGAAGGACGAGCACGTCGACTACCGGGTCTTCGACCTGGGCGGGGAGATGCCGGTCCTGGGGCGGATGAAGATGACCCCGGAGGACTTCCCCCCGGAATTCGCCCCCTACATCCAGATCTACTTCGCGGTCGACAACTGCGACAAGGCCGTCGAGGCGGCCGAACGCCTCAAGGGGCGGAAGCTCTTCGGGCCGATGGACAGCCCGTTCGGCCGGTTCGCGGCGATCATCGACCCGCAGGGCGCCGCCTTCGCGGTCATCGACCTCAAGACCACCGTCGGCGACATGCCCGAGATGGTCTGACCGGACCCGTCGCCCGAACGGAGAACCACGGAACCGCCCCGGCGCCTCTCGGCTCCGGGGCGGTTCCGTGTGCCTGCTCAGGCCTTGTCGCGGACGGCGACAATGCCGTTGAAGACGCCCACGTACGCGGTGCCGTCCGGGCCGATGGTGATCGGCGCCCAGTTGTTGTCGTAGGCGAGGCCGGTGCCGGTGAAGCGCGAGAAGGCCCGCTGTCCGGTGCGGAAGTCGACGGCCGTGAGGTACCAGGCGTCGATGCCGAAGGAGTTCGGGCGCTTCTCGTAGAAGTAGACCAGCCCGTTGGCGGTGGAGAGCTTCGGGACGGTGGAGGGCGAGCGGACGTCGCTCTCCCAGACGATGTCGCAGCCACTGCCGTCGGCGCGGACGTCGATCCTCGTCGCGCCGCCGACGACGCTGCGGCCGAGGGTGAGCGTACTCGGGTTCTCGTAGCCGTAGTTGTTCTCGACGACGAGGCTGTTGCCCCAGCTGATCAGGGAGTTGTCGGTGGTGGAGGCCCCGGAGCGGAAGACCGGGACCTCGCAGACGAGACGCTCGGCGGCGGGGACGTCGGCGCCGCGCCGGTAGACGACCACGTTCATCCGGTCGTCGGCGTTGTCGGTGATGGCGACGTACTGGTCCCGGTCGCCGAACAGGTCGGGGGTGGTGCCCGAACCCTGGTTCACGGAGCCGGGCTTGGTGCCGGTCCCCCGGTCGTACGTCTCGCGCCACTCGACGCGCGGGGTGCCGTCGGCGCCGGCGCGGAAGCCGTACAGGGCGTGGTCGGTGACGATGGAAACGCCGTCCTCGGCGACGGAGAACGAGTTCTGGATCTCCTCGCCGTCGAGCCTGATCGAGCGGAGCGCGCCCGTCGCCGGGTCGACGGTGCCGACGCGGCCGAGCCGGGTGACCCACCAGATGCGGCCGTCCCAGTCGGGCATGACGGAGGTGACGGGGTCGCAGACGCCGCTGGGGAAGAGATTGGTCCAGGTGACGCAGTCGTGCGGGACGAGGGAGGTGAGGTCCCAGTCGTTCTCGACGACGAACTCCCAGGCGCCGTCGGCCTTCTGGCGGTGGGCGATGCGCAGGACGTGCTGGCGGGAGTCGGCGAGGACGACCCTGTCCTGGTCGTCGAGGTAGAAGTAGGCACCGCCGGAGGTGTCCTTGAAGATCTTCTCGAAGTCGAGGCGGGTGATGGCCTCGACGGTCGAGGAGCGCTGCGGCAGCTTGTACTCGGCGAGGGTGTCGAGGGTGCGCGGATCGAGCAGCTTCAGGAGGAAGCCGCTGAAGGTGCCGCAGACGGTGACGAGGCGGCCGCCGGAGTCGAAGGTGACGGTGGCGCACTCGCCGCCGACGGGGGCGATCCTCTCGCTGTCGACCTGCGGGTCGCGGCCGAGCGGACCGGAGTAGGGGTGGGTGCCGCTGCCCGCGCCGTCGGCGTGCATGCCGCTGCGCCCGTTGGGGGCGAGGTGCGGGTGCTGGGCCGGGGCCTTGCCGGGTAGGGGCCGGGCGGTGGCGGGGGCGCCTTCGTAGTGGTCGACGAGTCGGTGGCCGATGGCGAGGGGTATCTCCTCGGCCTGCGCGACGGGGGCGGCGCCCGCGAGGAGGGTCGCGCTCAGCGCGGCGATCAGCGCGAGCGCGCGTGCTCGTCTTCGAGGCGGGTGGGTGGTCACTGCGGCTCCTCGGGTTGCTGACAAACTGTCGCGCCGGCCGCCGACGCTAGGCCCGAGTCGGTGAGATGTACATGCAACTGCCCTGTGTTTCACAGGCAGTTCACGATCGCGCAATGATCACGGCTTGAGGTTGGAGACCACGTTGGCCGTGGCGGCGACGCCGTTGTGGATCGTGGGCGCCACGCTGGTGCCGGCGAGGAAGAAGCCGAGCAGGGCGCAGGTGAGCGCATGGGTGACCTTGAGTCCGCCGCTGCGCAGGAAGATCACGGCCAGCACCAGCAGCAGCACCACGACAGAAATGGAAACGGCCATCGCCTTCACGTCCCTCCGTCGCCGCACCGGAATTGCGGCGTTCGGCGGACAGTGTGGCGGAATGGGCGGTCCGTCCGGGCGTATGGCGGGGCGGCCATACGGGTGGGATTTCGGCCGGGTTCAGCTGCCGAGGCTCTCGGCGATGGTCGGGTGACGCACCGCGTCGAGCTCCGGATCGGCGAGCAGCCCCGCGATCAGCGCCGCGTCTCCGAAGACCTCGGTGGCGTTGAGGTCGAAGTCGGTGAGGACGAGCCAGCTCCCGTCCGCCGCCCACCAGGTGGCGGGAAACCACCCGTCCGGCATGGCGTCGTGGTGGGCGAGGGCGTCGCCGAGCCGGCCCCGTCGGGCGACCAGCCGTTCGCCATGGAGCATCCCTTCCTCGTGAGACGTCGCCACGGGGGCCCGGACGCCCGCGCACGGGGTGTCCGGCCCCTGCGGACCACTGCGGACCAGGTGCTCGACGAGCCGGGCCAGGCACGCGCGGTCCATCTCCGCCGGGTCGGGCCCTTCCAGGTCGTGCATGCCCTCCACGCCCTCGAAGACCAGGTGGGACAGGGTGCCTTGCCAGTCCGCAATCCGTCGCCCGGCTCGGGACAGCACCTCGTCCCAGCGGAGCCGTACGGGGCCGTCGTGGACGGTGTGGAGGATCCAGCAACGGTCCTCGTACCCACCCTGGGGCTCGTAGCCGCAGTCGGCGGTGGTGACGGCGGCGCGCAGCCCGTCGAGGGGGTCGTCGTCGGCGGCGCGCGCCCAGGGCGTGGTCAGGGGGTCTCCTCGGGGGGCAGGCAGTCCTTCCACTCCACCGTACGGTCGCACCAGCGGTTCAGCAGGACGCGGTCGTGGCCCACGGCGAGCAGGCCCGCGCCGCTCTCCGTGCGGTAGGTCTCGACGGCGGCGACGAGCGCGGCCGTGGTGGACGCGTCGAGCATCGCGGTCATCTCGTCGCAGATCAGCCAGCGCGGACGCAGGGTCAACGCGCGGGCCAGGCAGGCGCGTTGGAGTTGGCCGTCGCTGACCTCGTGGGGGCGGCGGGTGAGCAGGTCGGCGGTGAGGCCGACGGCCGGGGCGAGCTCGGCGACCCGGCTGTCGGCCTCGGCGCGGCGACCGGTGGCGCGGAGCGGTTCGGCGACGATCTCGGCGAGGGTGAGCCGGGGGTCGGCTGCGGTGCGGGGCTGCTGGAAGACGACGCCGACGGCGGTGCGGAGCTCACGCGGGGCGCGGTGGCGCCAGGCCCGGATCTCGGTGCCGTCGAGGACGAGCCGGCCCGCGTCGGGCCGGTGGAGGAGGGCGGCGACCCGGGCGAGGGTGGATTTGCCGCAGCCGCTGGGGCCGAGGAGGCCGACGGACTCGCCGGGGGCGACGGTGAGCGAGGCGCCCCGGAAGACGGGGTCGCGGCGGTCGTAGCCGGCGGTGACGGTGTCGAGTTCAAGCACGGGGGTGCTCCGGGTGGTGGCAGGCCACCCCGGCGCGCGGCTCGGGGCGGGTGGCGCAGAGGTCGGTGGCCAGGGGGCAGCGCGGGGCGAAGGCGCAGCCGTCGGGCAGCGCGGAGAGCTCCGGAGGCATGCCGGGGATGGGGGTGAACGCCCGGTCGGGGAGGGCTTCGAGGAGCCCGCGCGCGTAGGGGTGGCGGGGTCCGGCGGCGCCGAAGAAGCGGTGCGCGGGGGCGAGTTCGACGATCCTGCCCGCGTACATGACGGCGACGCGGTCGGCGATACGGGCGGCCGCGGCGAGGTCGTGGGTGATGAGGAGCAGGCCGCGGCCCTCGTCGACGTGGCGGCGCAGCTCGTCGACGGTGCGGTCGACGAGGTCCCGGTCGAGGCCGGTGGTGGGTTCGTCGGCGAGGAGGAGGCGGGCGTCGCCGATGAGGGCGAGGGCGGTGGCGGCGCGCTGCGCGAGGCCGCCGGAGAGCTCGTGCGGGTACCGGTCGAGGTGGCCGGCCGGGAAGGCGGCCCGTTCGGCGGCGTCCTCGGCGGCCTTCCGCCGGGCGCGGCGCGGAGTGCCGGTGAGGGCCCGTACGGTCTCCTCCAGCTGGGACCGGACGGTGCGGACGGGGGTGAGGTGGGCGGCGGGGCTCTGCGGTACGAGGCCGACGCGGCGGCCCCGTACCGTGCGGGCCAGGGTCTTCTCGTCGGCGGCCAGCAGATCGGTCCCGTCCTGGCCCTCGGGGCCCGCGAGCAGGGCCGTACCGGACGTCTCGGCGTTGCCCGGGAGCAGTCCGAGGAGGGCGGAGGCGAGGACGGACTTGCCGCAGCCGCTCTCGCCGACGAGGGCCAGGCACTCCCCCGCGCCGAGGTCGAAGGCGGCGTCGCTGACCGCGGCGACGGTCCGCCCGCCGCGCAGCCGGAAGCGGACGGTCAGGTCGCGGACGCTGAGGACGGCGTCCTCGGCGCGCTCGGCGGTGAGGGCCTCCAGGGCCCGCAGAACGTTCCCGTTCACAGCATCAGCTCCGATCGGCGGCGCGGGTTGAGCCGGTCCCGCCACACGCCCGCGAGTCCCGCGATGGCGAGGGTCGGCACGATGAGGAGGAGGCCGGGGAAGAGGGTCGGCCACCAGTCCCCGGCGAGGAGCGAGGAGCGGGCGTTCTGCACGAGGTTGCCGAGGCTCGCCTGGTGGCTGGGGAGGCCGAGGCCGAGGAAGGAGAGCGCGGACTCGTGCCACATGGCGTGCGGGACCATGAGGACGGCGGCGAGTCCGGCCTGCGGCAGGACGGCGGGCAGCAGGTGCCGGACGGTGACGCGCCACCGCGAGGAGCCGCCGGAGACGGCGGCGTCCACGAAGGGCCGGGTGCGCAGCGAGAGGACCTCGGAGCGGACGATCCGGGCGGTGGAGAGCCAGTGGGTGACGGCGACGGAGGCGATGACCGGCCAGACGCCCGGCCGGAAGAGCGCGACGACGAAGATGCCGAGCAGCAGGTGCGGCACGGACGAGAAGGTGTCGACGAGCCGCATGAGGCAGCGGTCGGTCCAGCCGCCGAGCGCTCCGGCGGCGGCTCCGACGGCGGTGCCGACGACGGTGGCGACGAGGGCGGCGACGAGCCCGACGAGGAGCGAGATCCGCAGCCCGTAGATGCAGCGCAGGAGCAGGTCGCGGCCGAGGTCGTCGGTGCCGAAGGGGTGGTCCCAGGACGGCGGGAGGAGCTTGCGTGAGAGGTCGACGGCCTGTTCGTCGAGCTGCACGAGCGGGGGTACGAGGAGGACGGCGAGGAGGATGACGCCGACGGTCACGGCGGAGCTCCACAGCCGCAGGCGGTGGGTGCGCGGGTCAGCCATCGAAACCCACCCTCGGGTCGGCGAGTCCGTACAGCAGGTCGGAGAGGAGGTTGCCGAGGAGGACGGCCGCGGTGGCGAGCACGGTGAGCGCGGCGAGCAGCGGGAAGTCGACGGAGGTCGCGGCCTGCACGGTGGCGGCGGCGATGCCGGGCCAGCTGAAGACGGTCTCCACGAGCAGGGCGCCGGTGATGAGCTCGGGGACGCGGGATCCGACGAGCGTGAGCATCGGCAGCATCCCGGAGCGCAGGGCGTGGCCGGTCAGGACGGTGCGCCCGCTCAGGCCGCGGGCGCGGGCGCCGCGCACCGGGTCCTCGTCGAGGGCGTCGCCGACGCCCTGGCGGACGTACAGGAAGAACCAGGGCAGCTGGGAGATCCCGAGGACGAGCGCGGGCAGCACGAGGTGGCGGGCGACCTGGCCGGCGGTGACGGTGTCGCTGGCGGTGTCGGTGAGCCCGCCGGCCGGGAGGACGCCGAGCTTCAGGGCGAAGAACCAGATCGCGAGGAGGCCGAGCCAGAAGGCGGGGGCGGCTTCCAGGGTGTACGCGGCGGAGCTGACGACCCGGTCGAGGAGGCCGCCGCGGCGGCGTCCCGCGAGGACGCCGAGGAGGGTGCCGAGGACGATGGCGATCAGGAAGGCGGTGACGGCGAGGAGGACGGACCAGCCGAGGCGCTCGGTGATGACCTCGGCGACGGGGCGGCGCATGACCGAGGAGTCGCCGAGGTCGCCGGTGACGGCGGCGGTGAGCCACTCCCACCAGCGAGTGAGGAGGGGTTGGTCGGCGCCGAGGTTGGCGCGGAGCTGGTCGAGGTTCTCCTGCGAGGCGGTCAGTCCGGCGGTGCCGGCGTAGGCCTTCACGGGGTCGAAGGGGGAGGCCGCAGCGACGGCGAACACCGCGAAGGTGACGGCGAGGAGGACGGGGACGGCGGCCAGGGCGCGCCGTCCCGTCATCCGCGCCATGGCCCCCCAGGGGAGGCGGCGCTTCACTTCTGCGTCGCTCCGGTGGTCTTCGGCTTCCAGCCCTCGACGTTCCACCAGGGACCGGAGGCGAGGCCGTGGTCGTGCGGCTCGGTCTGGGTGCTCAGCCCGTCCCAGTTGTCGTCGACGACGTACAGGTGGTCGATGTGGGTGAGGAAGGTATAGCCGGGGTTCTTGGCCAGTTCGCGCTGGACGGTGTCGTACGCGGCGCGGCGCTCGGCGGTGTCGTTCGTCCGGCGGCCGTCCTCCAGGGCGCGGTCCACGGTCTTGTTGTCGTACCAGGCCATGTTGTTGAAGCCGTCGCCCCCGAGGGAGGACTTCAGGAGCAGGTACTGGTCGAAGTCGGGGTCGCCGGGCGAGCCGCCGCCGGCGAGGACGGCGTCGGTCTTCATCCGGGGTTCGATGACCTCCCAGGAGCCGGCCTGGGTCGTGATGTCGATGCCGGCCTTCTTGGCGTCGGAGGCGTAGGCGAGGGCGTGGTCCTGGCGGAGCTTGTCGCCGGAGAGGTACCAGAGGGGGAACTCGGCGCGGACGCCGTTCCTGACGCGGATGCCGTCCGGGCCGGGCTTCCAGCCGGCCTCGTCGAGGATCTTCTGGGCGCCGGCGAGGTCGTGGCGGCGCTCGGTGCCCTTAGCGAACCAGGGGCTGTCGGTGGGGACGGGCCCGTAGGCGGGCTTCCCGGCCCCTTCGAGGATCTTGTCGACCATGGCCTGCCGGTCGACGGCGATGTCGAGGGCGCGGCGGACGGCGGTGTCGCCGGTCACCTTGTGGTGGGTGGGGAGGGTCACGGTGCGGTAGTCGTACGTCTTCGCCTCGTACGTCTTCCTCCCCTTGTCGCCCTTGAACCCGGCGGCGAGGTTGGGCGGCAGGATGGCGCCGTCGAGGTCGCCGGCGCGCAGCCGGGTCGCGCGGACGTCGTCGTCCTTGACGACGGCCATGGTGAACTTCTTCACCGCGGGTGCGCCGCCCCAGTAGGTCGGATTGGCCTTGAAGCTGAGCTTCTCGCCCTTGGACCAGCCGGTGAGGACGTACGGTCCGGTGCCGATCGGCTTCGTGGTGAAGGCGCCGGTGTTGACGTCCTGCCGCGCGGCGACGTGCTCGGGCGCGATGGCGTGGACGGTGCGCTCGGCGAAGGGAGCGTAGGGGTACTTCAGGGTGAAGACGACGGTGTCGTCGCCGACCGCCTCGACCTTCTTGACCGCGTCGAGCTCGGTGCGGGAGGGGTTGTTCGTCTTCGGGTCGAGGATCGTCCGGTACGTGAAGACGACGTCCTTGGAGGTGAAGGGCGCTCCGTCGCTGAAGGTCACGCCGTCGCGGAGCGTGTACGTGTAGGTGAGCCCGTCCGCGCTGACGTGCGGCAGCTTCGCGGCGAGGGCGGGCTTCGGCTTCATGTCGGCGTCGAAGGCGAGGAGCCCGTCGAAGATCTTGGAGTTGCCGTCCTTGCCGTAGCCGAGGAGCGGGCTGAGCGTCTCGGGCTCGTAGGCGATGCCGACGACCGCGGAATCCTTGGGGCCGCCGGAGGCCCCGGCCGGGGAGCCGGGGTTCGTGCAGGCCGCCGCCGTGAGGGCGACGGCCCCCGCGAGTATCGCGGCGGCCGCGCCGCGGATGGATCGGGCGGTCATCGTGTCCACACCCCTTTTGGAGATCAACTGTTATTGCGAACGGCTTGCAATTAAACAGTATGTAAAGGGGTGTGGGCACAGTGGGCCCCTTACCGGGCCGCCATGAGCTCTACGCGGGGGCCGGGAGGTCCACCAGGGCGGCGATCGCGTCCTGGTGGCGGCCCGCCGAGCCCAGCGCGAGCTGGTCGGACTTGGCCCGCTTGAGCGCCAGGTGCGCGGGGTGCTCCCAGGTCATGCCGATCCCGCCGTGCAGCTGGACGCACTCCTCGGCCGCGCGGACGGCCACCTTGGAGCAGTAGGCCTGGGCGACCGCCACCGTGAGCGGGGCGTCCGGGCTGCCGGTGGCGAGGGCGTCGGCGGCCGCGCGGGCCGCCGCCCGGGCGCCGACGACGTCGAGCCACAGCTGGGCCATGCGGTGCTTGAGCGCCTGGAAGGAGCCCACCGGCCGGTTGAACTGGTGGCGCTCGCGGGTGTGCCGGACGGTCTCCTCCAGGCACCACTCGGCCAGACCCAGCTGCTCGGAGGCGAGCAGCCCGGCGCCCGCGAGCAGCCCGCGGCGGACCGCGGTGGCGGCCGCGTCCGGCCCGGCGAGCAGGGTGCCGCTCCCGGCTTCCGTCGTCACCCGGGCGAGCGGGCGGGTGAGGTCGAGCGGGATCTGCGCCTCGACGGCCGCCTCCCCCGCCGGCACGGCGTACAGACCGTCCGCGCGGGAGACGAGGAGGACGTCGGCGACGGCGGCGTCCGCGACACCGGTGACGGTGGACGCGGCGGACTGCTCCGCGTAGGGGGAAGCCGACAGGGGTACGGCGAGGACGGCGACCGTGCGGCCGCTCGCGAGTCCGGCGAGGAGCTCCGCCGCCGGGGTGCTCTCCCCGGCGAGGGCGAGCAGCGTCTCGGTGGCCACGACCGCGCTCGTCAGATACGGCGCCGGGGTCACCGCGCGGCCCAGCTCCTCCAGGACGACGGCCGCCTCGCGGTGGCTCGCGCCCTGACCGCCGAGCTTCTCGGGTACGAGGAGTCCGGCGGCGCCCATGTCCCCCGCGAGCGCCTTCCAGAGGCCGGGGACGTACGGGCTGTCCGACTCGATCCGGCCGAGGAGTTCCTGGTGCCCGGCCCGGTCGGTGAGCAGGGAGCGGACGGCGGCCCGCAGGTCGTCCTCGGTCTCGGAGTAGAGCAGATCGCTCTGTGCTGCCTGTTCCGTCATCGGGCGAGGTCCTTCCAGGCGACGTCCTTGTCGTTGCGGGGCTCGGAGGGCAGACCGAGGACCCGTTCGGCGACGATGTTGAGCAGGACCTCGGTCGTGCCGCCCTCGATCGAGTTGCCCTTGGAGCGCAGGTAGCGGTAGCCGGCGTCGCGGCCGGTGAAGTCGACGAGCTCGGGCCGGCGCATCTCCCACTCGCCGTACAACAGCCCTTCCTCACCGAGGAGTTCCACCTCCAGGCCGCTGATGGCCTGGTTGAGCCGGGCGAAGCCGAGCTTCATCGCGCTGCCCTCGGGGCCGGGCTGGCCGGCGACGAGCTGCTGGCGGAGCCGTTCGCCGGTGAGGCGGGCCACCTCGGCGTCGACCCAGAGGTCGAGGAGGCGCCGGTGCAGGTCGTGGGTGCGCAGCTCGGGGCGTTCGCGCCAGGTCGTGGCGGCCTTCCCGATCATGCCGCCCTCGCGCGGGATGCGGGCGCCGCCGATGGAGACCCGCTCGTTCATGAGGGTGGTCTGTGCGACCCGCCAGCCGTCGCCGGTCTCGCCGAGGCGGTGGGCGTCGGGGATCCGGACGCCGGTGAGGAAGACCTCGTTGAACTCCGCCTCGCCGGTGATCTGGCGCAGCGGCCGGACCTCCACGCCGGGGTCGGTCATGTCGCAGACGAAGTAGGTGATGCCCCGGTGCTTGGGGACGTCCGGGTCGGTGCGGGCGATGAGGATGGCCCAGCGGGCGACGTGGGCGCTGGAGGTCCACACCTTCTGCCCGTCGACCACCCAGCTCTCGCCGTCCCGGACGGCGCGGGTGCCGAGTGCGGCGAGGTCGGAGCCGGCGCCGGGCTCGCTGAAGAGCTGGCACCAGACCTCCTCCCCCACCCACAGCGGGCGCAGGAAGCGGCGCTTGACCTCCTCGGAGCCGTAGGCGAGGAGGGTGGGGGCGGCCATGCCGAGGCCGATGCCGATGCGGCGCGGGTCGTTGTCGGGGGCGCCCGCGGCGGCGAGCTCGGTGTCGACGACGGCCTGGAGGGCGCGGGGCGCGTCGAGTCCGCCGAGACCCACGGGGTAGTGCACCCAGGCGAGTCCGGCGTCGAAGCGGGCGCGCAGGAAGTCGGTGCGGTCGGTGGTGGCGGGCGGGTGGTCGGCGAGCAACCGACGAGTGAGGGAGCGGAGTTCTTCGGCGCGGGTCGTGCGTTCGGCGTCGGTCACGCGCGGGCTCCTTCCGGGAGGACGACCAGGCGGCCGGTGGTGGTGCCGTCGGCGACGCGCTGGACGGCGTCCGCCGCGCCGGCGAAGGGGACGCGGTCGCCGATGAGGGGCTTGATCAGACCCTTGGCGGCGTAGGCGGTCAGGGTCTCGTGACAGCGGGTGATCGCGCCCGGGTCCTTCGCCGCGTACAGGCCCCAGTGGAGGCCGAGGACGGAGTAGTTCTTCACGAGCGCGTGGTTGAGGGCGGGGGCGGGGACGGTGCCGCTCGCGAAGCCGACGATCACGATCCGGCCCTCGAAGGCGACGCACTTGGCGGACTGCTGGTAGGCCTCGCCGCCGACGGGATCGTAGATCACGTCGGCGCCCCGGCCGCCGGTCGCGGCCTTGACGGCGGCGACGACGTCCTCGGAGCGGCGGTCGACGACGAGGTCGCAGCCGAGGGCGCGGGCGACGGCCGCCTTCTCCGGTCCGCCGACGACCCCGATGACGGTGGCGCCTGCCGCCTTGCCGAGCTGGACGGCGGCGCTGCCGACACCGCCCGCGGCCGCGTGGACGAGGAGCGTCTCGCCCTCCTGGAGGGCGGCCCGGCGGTGCAGGCCGAACCAGCCCGTCTGGTAACCGATGTGCAGCGCGGCGGCCTGGGCGTCGTCCAGGCTCTCGGGGGCGGGGAGCAGCCCGGCGGCGTCGGCGAGCGCGTACGCGGCGAAGCCGCCGTGCGGGAGTGCGGCCGTGGTGATGACGCGGCGGCCGTCCTCGGTCTCGCCGCAGAGCTCCACGCCGGGCGTGAAGGGCAGCGGGGGCCGGACCTGGTAGTGGCCGCGACAGAGCAGCGCGTCCGGGAAGTTGACGTTCGCGGCGCGGACTCTGAGGAGGACCTGCCCGTCGGCGGGCGTGGGCGGCTCCACCTCCTCGCGGCGCATCACCGCGCTCGGTTCGCCGTTCTCGTACACACGCCATGCCTGCATCCGCGAGCCTCCTCCGTACCGGGTGGTCGGTGGCATACTAAGCGGTCGCTTGCACGCTGCGGAAGGGTCGGCCGGACCCGTTCGGCCGAGTCAGCCCGACTTCTTCGGTCGCGCCCTGACATGCATGCGCTCCCCCTGCGGGCCGAAGAGGCTGAGGAACTCCACGGGGCCGTCGGCCGTCGGACCGAACCAGTGCGGGACGCGCGTGTCGAACTCGGCGGCCTCCCCGGCGGCGAGGACGACGTCGTGCTCGCCGAGGACGAGCCGCAGCTTCCCGGAGAGCACGTACAGCCACTCGTACCCCTCGTGGACGCGGGGCTCCGGGGCGTCGCGCGGCTTCTCCTCGATCACCTTGTACGCCTGGAGGCCGCCGGGCTGCCGGGTCAGCGGGTACATCGTGCGGCCGTGGCGCACGATCGGCCGGGCCTTGACCCGGGGGTCGCCGACGGCGGGGGCGCCGACCAGCTCGTCGAGGGGGACCTGATGCGCGCGGGCGAGCGGGAGGAGCAGTTCGAGGCTGGGCTTGCGCTGCCCGGACTCCAGGCGGGAAAGGGTGCTCACGGAGATGCCGGTGGCGGCGGAGAGCTCGGCCAGGGTCACGCCGCGGTCGCGGCGGACGCGGCGGAGCCGGGGGCCCACCTCGTTCAGTACGGCGTCGATGCGGTCGTCGTCTTCGGTCATGCCTCCAGTGTTCCTCCAGTGTTGCGGAAACGGCAAGAACAGTTGCCGTTCGATCCGGCGGTAGGCGACGCTCACGACATGAGCACGAACGCGAGGAGCACGGAGATGACGAAGCCGGACGAGCGGTACGACGTGGTGGTGATCGGCGGTGGCGCGGCCGGGCTGAGCGCCGCGCTGATCCTGGGCAGGTCGCGGCGGCGCACCCTGGTGGTCGACGCGGGCGAACCCCGCAACGCGCCGGCGGCCCACATGCACGGGGTGCTGTCCCGGGACGGGATGAGCCCCGCCGCGTACCTGGAGGCCGGGCGGCGCGAGATCGCGGAGTACGGGGTCGAGTGGCGGGCCGGGAGGGTGACGGGCGCGGCGCCGGACGGGCGGGGCGGGTTCGCGGTCACCCTCGCGGACGGTACGGCCGTGGGCGCGCGGCGGCTCGTCGTCACGACCGGGCTCGTCGACGAGCTCCCGAAGCTCGACGGGGTCGCCGAGCGGTGGGGGCGGGACGTGCTGCACTGCCCGTACTGCCACGGCTGGGAGGTCCGCGACCGGGCCTTCGGCGTGATCGCGCACCCGATGATGCCGGCGCACCAGGCGCTGATGGTCTCGAACTGGTCGAAGGACGTGACGCTCTTCCTGCACACGGCCGACGGGCTCTCCGCCCACGACGCGGCGCTGCTCGACGCGGCCGGGGTCACGGTCGTGGCGGGCGAGGTGGCGGGGCTCGTGGTCGAGGACGACCGGCTGACCGGGGTCCGGCTCTCCGACGGCCGGGTGGTCGCCCGCGAGGTGGTCTTCGTCGGGGCCGACCGCCTCGTGCCCGGGGACGGGGTCCTGCGGCGGCTGGGGGCGGCGCTGCGCGAGACGCCGTTCGGGGAGTTCGTGACGGTGGACGAGACGGGACGCACGAGCGTTCCCGGCGTCTGGGCCGCCGGGAACGTGACGGGCCCGCAGGAGCAGGTCGTCAACGCGGTCGGGCTCGGCTACCGGGCCGGCGTGGCCGTCAACAACGAGCTGCTGCTCGGCGACCTGGAGGACGCGGTGGCCGGTCGGCCGCGCGGATGAACCGGAGGTGCTGCGGCTGCGCCGTCGCGACGCAGGGGTGAGGATCGGTCGTGGTGGCCGGAAGCCGGCGGGACCGGCGGCAGGGTTCCGGCAGCACGACTCCGGCAGTCACGGACGACGGAAGGACAGGACACCTCCCATGCTCGGTACGCAGTTCACCACGGGTTCCCCCAGCTGGATCGATCTCGGCAGCCCCGACACCGAGGCCGCCGCGGCGTTCTACGGCGCCGTCTTCGGCTGGGAGTTCCGCTCGGCGGGCCCGGACGCCGGCGGCTACGGCTTCTTCCAGCAGGACGGCCGCACGGTCGCCGCGCTCGGCCCGCTCACCGAGGAGGGCGCGAGCAGCGCCTGGACGGTGTACTTCCGGACACCGGACGCGGACGCCACGCAGAAGGCCGCCGAGTCGGCGGGCGGCACCGTGCGCCTCCCCGCCTTCGACGTCATGGACGCGGGCCGCATGGCCGCCCTCACCGACCCGGGCGGCGCACAGTTCGCCGTCTGGCAGCCGGGCACCACGCAGGGCCTGGAGCGGACCTCGTCCACCAACACGCTGGTCTGGGCGGAACTGCACGTCGCCGACCCGGAGGCCGTCCTCGCCTTCTACCGGACGCTGTTCGGCTGGCGATGGGCGGAGATGGAGGCGCCCGGCATGACGTACCGGGTGATCTCCACCGCCGAGGGCAACCAGGAGGACGCCTCCTTCGGCGGAGTCGCCGAGCTCCAGGGGGAGACACCGCACTGGATCCCGTACTTCGCGGTCGAGGACGCCGACGCGATGGCCCGGGCGGCACAGGGCAACGGCGGGTCGGTCCTCATGCCGGCGGCCGACATCCCGGACGTCGGCCGCATCGCCTGGCTCGCCGACCCCTTCGGCGCCCCCTTCGCGGTGCTGAAGCCCGCGCCGATGGGGTGACCGGGCCGCCTCCGGTAGCCGTCAGCGCGGGAACAGTTCGAACGTCACCGCCGGGCGGTCGCCGAAGCGGGTGGCGGCGCGGGCTGTCGTCGTCGTGAGGAAGGAGCGGACGTACTCCTCCGGGTCCTCGTCCGTCAGGGCCTCGATGTAGGCGCGGTGGCAGAGCAGGGAGCGGATGGCGCGGTCCAGGCCCGGGGTCGCGTCGACCGCGTGGGTCGGGGTGCTGGAGGCCGCGACCGCGACCCAGCGCACGCCGTCCCAGGGCTCCAGGCCCTGTTCGGTGAGTTCGGGGAAGATCCAGCGGTTTCCGGCGTCGGCCGCCGCGTCGAGCGTGGCGCGGCCGACGGCGAGGTGGTCGGGGGTGTTCCAGGGGGCGCCGGGGCCGCCGCCCCAGGTGTCGCGGTGGTTGAGGGTGATGACGAGCTCGGGGCGGTGGCGGCGGATCGCGGCCGCGATGTCGCGGCGCAGCCCGAGGCCGTACTCGATGACGCCGTCGCGGTGGTCGAGGAAGTCGACGGTGTCGACGCCGACGACGGCGGCGCTGTCCCGCTGCTCCCGTTCGCGCAGCGGGCCGCAGACATCCGGGGCGAGGGTGTCGATGCCGGCCTCGCCGCGCGTGGCGAGGACGTAGACGACCTCCTTGCCCGCGTCCGTCCAGTCGGCGACGGCGGCGGCGCAGCCGTACTCCAGGTCGTCGGGGTGGGCGACCACCGCGAGGGCCCGCTGCCAGTCGCGGGGCATGTCCAGGAGGCCCGTGGCGTCGTTCTCGATCATGAGCGCAGGATACGGGCCGCGTCCGAGACGGTCGGGCGGAACGCTCCGGCGAGGATCACCGAGCGCGAGACGTGCCGTGGGCGGTCGGGGTTGAGGCCGCGCCGGTCCGCGAGGGCGACGGCGAGCCGCTGGGCGCGGACGAGCGCGGCGACCGGGTCGATCGCGTCGGCGGCGAACAGGGCGCCGGTGGACTCCACTTCGTCCCGGAGGCCCGAGGGGGCGGGGCCGAAGCAGCAGACCAGGCTCGTCCGGTCGCTGATGCTGATCGGGCCGTGCCGGTACTCCATGGCCGCGTACGACTCCGTCCAGGCGCGGGCCACTTCGCGGAGTTTGAGCGCCGCCTCGTCGGCGAGGCCCACGGTCCAGCCGGTGCCGAGGAAGGTGAACTGGCCGCGTCGCTCCCAGACGGCGGGCAGCCGCTCGTACAGCACGAGTTCCGCGTCGACGATGGCGGGCGTGAGGTCCACCCCGAGTCCGGCGCGCAGGAGTTGGAGGGCGGTCGTCGCGAACCGGGTCTGGACGACGGAGCGTTCGTCGGCGAAGGCGAGGTCGACGGTCTCGTCCGCGAGCTGTCCCGCCGGGCTGTCGGGGACGCCGGTGAGCACGAGGGTCGGGATGCGGCCGGCCGCGCCGGCGAGGAGGTTCACGACCTCCGTGGTCGTACCGGAGCGGGTGAGGGCGACGATCCGGTCGTAGCCGCGGCCGAGCGGCGTCCGGTCGGAGGCGGGGAAGGCGTCGGTCTCGCCCCCGCCGAGGGACTCCCGCAGCGCCGCGTAGGCGCGGGCGATGAAGTACGAGGTGCCGCAGCCGACGACGGCGACGCGCTCGCCCCGGCGCGGCAGCCGGGCGGCGTGGCGGTCGGCGGTCTCGGCGGCGCGGCGCCAGCAGTCGGGCTGGCTGGCGATCTCCCCGGTGACGTGGGTGCTCATGGTGCGGTCCTCTCTCGCGGACTCCCCCGTGGGGTCCGGACCGAGTTCTACCGGCAACGGTCAAGAGCACACCATGAGCAATAGGGACTCACCGCTTGGACTTTCCTCGGCTCCCCCTCACCTCGCGACCGCGCGTCCGCCCCCGCAGGACGCGCGGACGACGAGCCGGGGCCGCAGCTGCACCTGGTGGAGCGGGGCCGCGTCGCCCTCGGCGAGGCGCCGGAGCAGGATCTGCGCGGCGAGCCGCCCGAGCTGGTACTTGGGCGGCGAGACGGCCGTCAGCGGGGTCTCCGCGACGTCGGCGAACTCGTTGTCGTAGCTGATCACCGCCAGGTCCTCGGGCACTCGGAGCCCGGCGCGGCGGACCGCCCCGAGCATCAGCGCGGCCTCCCGGTCGCCGAAGCAGAGCGCCGCGGTGACCCCGGCGGCCCGCAGGGCGTCGAGGGCCCGGTCGGCGCGGGCCGCGTCCCAGCCGGCCATGAGGTCCCGTTCGTACGGCGGCGCCTCGGGCAGCCCGAGGTCGGCGAGCGCCCGGGCGAAGCCGGACTCGATGGGCGCGGTGGTGGGCGCGTCGGTGCGGGCGACGAGACCGAGCCGTTCGTGGCCGAGGCCGTGCAGATGGCGCACGGCGTCGTAGGCGCCGCCCTCGTGGTCGGTGCAGACGTGTTCGGTGGCGTCGCCGGGGCCGTGGGCGGCGAGCCGGCGTTCGACGAGGACGGCGGGCACGGGCAGTGCGAGGAGTTCCTCGGCGCGCCGGCCGGGGTCGGTGGCGGTGTGCAGGCTCGGGACGAGGAGGAGCCCGTGGACGCCGTCGGAGAGGAGGCGTTCGACGGCGGCGTCCTCCTCGTCGGGGTCGTAGTGGGAGCAGGCGAGGACGAGCCGGGCGCCGTCCGCCGCGAGTTCCTTCTCGATGCCCTGGAGGACGCGCGGGTAGTAGAACGTGGTGTCGGGGACGAGGACGCCGACGATCCGGCGGCCGGTCCCGCCCCGCTCGGGGCGGTGGGCGGCGAAGGAGCCCGCGCCCTGGCGGCGCTCGACGAGGCCGAGGGCGACGAGGTCCTCGTAGGCGCGGCGGACGGTCGTCACCGACAGGCCCGTCTCGGTGGCGAGGGCGCGTTCGGTGGGGAGTTTGCTGCCGGGCGGCCAGGTGCCGTCGAGGATGCCGCGCCGCAGCTCGGCCATGAGGGCCCGGAACTTCAGTTCCCGGCCGGACGCCGGAGTCTCGCGTCCCGCCATCCGGGCCCCCTCACGTTCCCGCGCCGCGCGCGGCGCCCTTGCCGGTCGATTGCGCGCCGCATCCTATGCCCGGACGATCAGCACCGGCCCCGGGAGGTCAGACCTCGTCCCTGGCGAGCGAGAGCAGCCGGTCGAGGACGCGCGGACCGCCGGCCCGCACCCCGTCGTGCTCGAACTCGTCGGTCACCCACGTCCGCAGGCCGCGCACGGCGCTCGCCGTTTCGAGGGAGTGGGCGGTGTCCACGTACATGTCGTCGTGGTAGACGGCGGCGGCGACCGGGATCTCGTTGGCGGCGAGGCGCTCGGGGTCGTAGAGCGGGTCCCAGTCGGCGCGCGCGGCGAGCAGTTCGGCGGTCTCGCGGAGCGGCCGCAGGGCGGGATCGGTGGTGAAGTGCCAGGGGTGAACGGTCTCGCCGGTGAAGAGGAGGGGCTCGCCCGCGGAGAGGGCCGACGCGGCGTCGAACTCGGGGAACTCGCCCCGGACGCGCTCGGCGGCCCAGTCGGTGGGGCCCAGGCCCTGGGCGTAGATGGCCTCGTGGAGCACGGCGTAGAGCGGGTGTCCCGCGTACGACAGATGGGCCTGGACCTGTTCCAGGAAGGCGTCGGCGAGCGCGGGTCCGGCCGGGGTCGGGACGAAGGCGTGCTCCAGGAGCAGATGGAGCTGGTGGGTGCCGTCGCCGGAGCCGAGGAGGATGCCGAGGGACTGGAAGGCCTCGACGGTCAGGAGCCCGCCGCCGGGGAGGGTGACCTCGCGGTCGAGGAGGTGGGCGGCGATCGCCCGGGCCCGTTCGGCGTCCTGCGGGTAGCGGGCGAAGTGGGCCTCGTTCTTGCGCCGGATGCGGGGGTAGGCGGCGCGGTAGACCTCGTCGGCCGTGGCGTACAGGGAGGGAAGGCCTCCGGTGACGAGGACCGTCTCCAGCCCTTCGGGGGCGGTGGAGAGGTAGTGGGTGGCGCAGAAGCCGCCGAAGCTCTGGCCGAGGACGGTCCAGGGAGCGCCGCCGGTGAGGCGTCGCCGGATCAGTTCGCAGTCCTTGACGATGGAGTCGGCGCGGAAGTGGGCGAGGTAGTCGGCCTGCTCGCGCGGGGTGCCGCGCAGGGGCAGGGTCTGGCGGTTGGCGGGGGTGGAGCGGCCGGTGCCGCGCTGGTCGAGGAGGAGGACGCGGTACTCGCGTACGGCCCGTCCGAGCCAGGCCTGCGGGCCGATGAAGCGGCGGGCGCCGAAGCCGGGCCCGCCCTCCAGGTAGACCAGCCAGGGGAGCCGTTCGGGGTCCCGGCCGGCCTTCTCGCTCGCGACGAGCTCGCGGCCGTAGATCTCGATCCGCTCGCCGTCGGGGCGGGTGTGGTCGAGGGGGACGGGGAAGCGGTGGTCGGTGAGGACGAGGCCCGGCTGGCGGTAGGTGGTCAACGCTGCTCCTGCTGCTCCTGATCGGTACGCCCCCGCCAGGACAGTGGATCACACGGCGGGGGCGCACGAGGGGCGGGGAGGGTCAGGAGGTGGGGAAGGAGTCCGCCGTCCTGATCCGGTCGCGGATCCAGACGCCGGCGGGCTTGAGGGAGCCGGTGCCGGTCCACGTTCCGCCGGCGGCGCAGGTGCCGGGCTTGAAGACGGCGCCGCTGCGGTCGTCGTCGGAGAAGTTCCAGTTGACCCAGCTGATCTTCTTCGCGGCCATCAGGTCGAGGTACTTCTGCGTCATGGCGAAGTCGTTGCCGCCCTCGCCGGCGTAGTTCTGCGTGCCGAACTCGGTGACGAAGACGGGCAGCTTGTCGGCGGCGCGGGACAGGGTGTTCAGGTACTCGTCCCGGTGGGAGTACGCGTAGAAGTGGAACGTGTACATGATGTTGCTCGCGTTCACCGGGTTGGACACGACCTCGGACTCGTTCGCCCCTTCCGAGACCCCGAACGAGGACCAGGCGCGGGTGCCGACGAGGACCGGGGTCTCGGCGTCCTTGGCGCGGATGACGGGGATGAGCGCCTCGGCGTAGCTCTTGATCCGGGACCAGGCGACGCCGCTGGGCTCGTTGGCGATCTCGTAGAGCAGGTTGGTCTTGGCGCCGTGGCGCTGGGCGATCTCGGTGAAGAAGGTCTTGGCGCGGGCGAGGTTGGCGTGCGGGTCGCCCGGGTCGAGCATGTGCCAGTCGACGATCACGTACATGCCGCGTGCGGTGGCCTGCTCGATGAGCGCGTGCGCCAGGTCGGTGTACTTGCGGGGGTCGGTCTCGTAGCCGCCCTCCTGGACGTACGTGGAGACGCGCAGGACGTCGGCGTTCCAGTCCTTGGCGAGGGCGTCGAGGGAGCCGCCCGTGAGGCACTGGGCGTACCACTGGGTGCCGTGGCTGGACATGCCGCGCAGCTGGATCGGCTTGCCGTACGTGTTGCAGAGCTTGGTGCCGCAGACCGTGAGCTGTCCGTTGATCGCGGCGGGGGTGGAGGCGGTGGGCGGCGGGGTGGTGGCGGTGTCGACGGTGAGGTGGTCGACGTTGGGGCCGCCGTTCGCGGTGGTGGCGGTGGCGCGGACGGTGTTGGCGCCGGCCTTGAGGGTGGCGGTGATCTGTGTGGTCGCCCAGCTGGTCCAGGCTCCGGTGCCGGCGAAGGCCTTGCCGGCGGCGGCGGTGGCGCCGTTGACGGTGATGTCCATGGGGCGGTTGGTCGTCGTGCCGTTGGCGTACCGCAGGGTGAGTGTGGCGGTGCCCGCCTGGGCGGCGTTGACGTTCCACTGGACGTAACTGCCGCTGGTGTTGTCGTAGTTGACGAATCCGGTGCCGGTGAATCCGGTGTGGTTGGACTCGGCGAGGCCCTGGGAGACGGTGGCCGTCTCCGCCTCGTGGGTGACGGGGGCGGCGCTCGCGGTGGGCGGTGCGGTGGCGAGGCCGAGGAGCAGGGCGCCGAGGGCGGTGCCGGCGACGCCGAGGCGCCGGAGTCCGGTGCGGGAGCGGGGTCGTACGGATCGTGCCGAAGTCATGGGGGTCTCCACGGAACGACGAACGAGGGGTGGGGATGGGGCGTTGGACGCGCATCCGACTGGAAGGAAACTTTCCTAACGGATGAATAGCAGGGGTCCGCAGCGCCCCGCAAGGGTCATGACAAGAGACACTGTTCAGCGGGCTGACGACGGAGCCTCGACTCGTCGGCCCGGAATCAGGCCCCTGTCGGCGAGGTAGTTCCGCGCCACGTCCTCCGGGAGCCGGCGCCAGCTGTCCACCCGCTCGTTGAGCTCCGCCAGATCAGCCGTGGTCAGGACGGTGTTGAGGCGGTCGAGCGCCTCCGTGACGCGTGCGCTCCCGGCGCGGGCGCGGTTGACGACGGGCACGATGTGGTCGGCGTTCTGGAGGTTCTTGTCGTCGGCGAGGAGGACGAGCCCGAAGTCGTCGAGCGTGGCGTCCGTGGTCGTCGTGAGCACCAGCTGGTCCTGGCCGCTCTGGACGGCCTGCTTCGCCTGGGTCGTCCCGACGCCCTTGGGGTCGACGGCGGTCACCTCGATCCCGTAGACCTTCGTCAGACCGGGGGCGCAGTACGGCCGCCGGACGCACTCGTCCCCGGCCGCGAGCCGGACGGGGAGGCGGGCGGCGCCGAGGTCGCTCAGGGTCTTCAGGCGGTGCTCGGCGGCGTAGGCGGCGGTGACGGCGAAGGCGTTCTGGTCGACGGCGCGGCCGGGGTCGAGGACGGTGAGCCCGCGCGGTGCGGCGAGCGCGCGGAGGGCGGTCATGGTCGCGGCCAGGTCGGGTGAGCCGACGGTCGGCGCGTCCGGCCCGTTGGCCTTGGCGTTCAGCCAGTCGGCGAAGGTCGCCGCGTACTCCGGTACGACGTCGATCTGCCCGTTCTCCAGCGCGGGTTCGTACAGCTCTCGGTTGGTGACGGAGAGGATCTTCGTGCGGTAGCCGGCCTCTTCGAGGAGCAGCGCGTACATCTGGGCGAGCAGGTCGCTCTCGGTGAAACCGGCCGAGCCGACGGTCAGACTGCGGCTGTCGCCCGGCGGCGCCGTGACCTCGCCCTGATCCTCCAAGCTCGGGCCCGTGGCACAGCCGGCGAGGGAGAGGGAAAGGGAGAGGGAGAGGGCAAGCAGCACTGCCGTGGGTACGCGGGGCGGCCTCACGCGCCGCTCCCCCGCGCCCCGGCGGGCGCGAGGCGCCGGACCCCCTCGAAGACACCCTCCACCAGGAGCGCGAGCGCGGCGACGAGGAGGGCCCCGGCGACGACCTGGGGCGTGGAGGCGAGGTTGAACCCCGCCGTGATGATCCGCCCGAGCCCGCCGCCGCCGGCGAGCGCGGCCACGGTGGCGGTGGCGACGAGCTGGACGGCGGCGATCCGTACGCCGGTGAGGACCATCGGCAGCGCGAGCGGCAGCTCGACCCGGGCGAGCGTCTGACTGCCCGTCATGCCCATGCCCCGGGCGGCCCGTACGACGTCGGCGTCGACGCCGCGCATCCCCACGTACGCGTTGGTGAGCAGCGGGGGCGCGGCGAAGAGGACGAGCGCGATGATCGTCGGCCACTGGCCGTACGGGCCGAGGGGGCTGAGGAGCAGGAGGACGAGGACGGCGAAGGTGGGCACCGCACGGCCCGCGTTGGCGAGGTTCACGGCGAGCGCGCCGCCCTTGCCGAGGTGACCGAGGACGAGCGCGACGGGCAGGGCGACGAGGCAGCTGAGCGCGAGGCAGACGACGGTGAGGAACAGGTGCTCGCCGAGCCGGTGCCAGACGCCGTTCTCGCCGGACCAGTGCGCGGCGGTGGTGAGCCACGACCAGGCGTCGGTCAGCGTGGTCACGCGGCCTGTCCCCGGGTCCAGGGGGTGAGGAACCGCTGCGCGCCGAGGAGGAGCAGGTCGGCGACGACGGCGATGACGACGCAGAGGACGGAGGCGGTGAGGACCTGGGCCTTGAAGTAGGTGTTCATCCCGGCGTAGATCAGGTTGCCGAGACCGCCGTGGCCGACGATCGCGCCGATGGTGACGAGGGAGACGGCGGAGACGGTGGCGATGCGCAGCCCGGCCATGGCGGCGGGCAGCGCGAGCGGCAGTTCGACGGCGAGGAGGAGGCGGATCGGCCCGTAGCCGAGGCCGCGCGCGGCCTGGCGCGTCTCCTCGGGGACGGCGCGGAGCCCGGCGAGGATGTTCCGTACGAGGAGGGTGAGCGAGTAGAGGACGAGACCGGCCACGACCAGGGCGGCGGAGAGTCCGTACACGGGCAGGAGCAGCGAGAACATCGCCAGGGACGGGATCGTGTACAGGACCGTGGTGATCCCGAGGACGGGCCCCGCCGCCCAGCGCCAGCGGCGCGCGACGACCGCGAGGGGCAGGGCGAGCAGGAGGCCGAGGGCGACCGAGACCGCGGTCAGCTGGAGGTGCTGGACGACGGCGTCGCTCAGGATCTCGCCGCGCGTGGACACGTAGGCGCCGCAGATCCACTCGTTGCGGGCGAGGCAGTCGTCGGGCGGCGCGGTCACCTTCCCATTCGAGACGGCACGCGGGCGCGGCGCACCTCCGGCCGGGCCGTTCGGGGGCGGGGCGCGTCCGCCTCCCCGGTCAGGGGTGACCGTGGAGGACGGAGAGGACGTTGCCCGCCGGGTCCGTGAACCAGGCGATGGTCGGTCCGCCCTCGGCTCGCACGATGCCCTTCTCGTCCGCCTCGAATTCGGGGTAGCGCTCTGGGGTCACCCCGCGCGCCGCCAGCTCGTCGACGGTCCGGTCGACGTCGTCGACCTCGAAGTTCAGGATCGTGAACGAGGCGGGGGTGTGGTTCTCCTTGGGATAGACGAAGATCCGGGCCCCGCCGCCGAGGGTGAGGGTGAGCATCCGCATGTCGCCCTCCCCTTCCTCCTCCACCTTCAGACCGAGGGTCTCGCCGTAGAAGCGCCGGGCGGCGTCGAGGTCGTCGACCGAGAAGCCGCTGAACGCCGTGGTCTCGCCGAACATGGCGTACTCCCTTCCGGGGGACTCTTCCGAGGCCCCCTTCCAGGATCCGCCGAAGGGTCGCGATGCGCTCAGGGGACGCCGAGGGCGAGCTCAGGGGACGGCCAAGGCCCTGGTCAGGGAGCGATCGGCAGCTGCCGCTTGTGCTCGGTGAGCCGGTAGCGGCGGACGATGGAGGCGAAGGCGGCCTCAGCGACCGGCTTGCCCTCCAGGAAGTCGTCGATGTCGTCGTACGTGACGCCGAGCGCGTCCTCGTCGGGCTTGCCCGGGTCCAGGGTCTCCAGGTCGGCCGTCGGGACCTTCCACACCAGCCCGGCCGGGGCGCCGAGCTCGGCGGCGACCGCGCGGACGCGCCGCTTGGTGAGACCGGTGAGCGGGACGACGTCGGCGGCGCCGTCGCCGAACTTGGTGAAGAAGCCGGAGACGGCCTCGGCGGCGTGGTCGGTGCCGACGACGAGACCGTCCTGGGCGCCGGCGACCGCGTACTGGGCGATCATCCGCTGGCGGGCCTTGATGTTGCCCTGCACGAAGTCCTGGTGGTGGGCGTCACGGAAGGCCACCCCGCCCGCGAGACAGGCCTCCAGGGCCGCGTCGCTCGCGGCCTTCACGTCCACCGTGAGGACCTGGTCGGCGCGGATGAAGCCGAGGGCGGTCTGCGCGTCGCTCTCGTCGGCCTGGACTCCGTACGGCAGGCGCATGGCGTAGAAGGTGGCGTCGTGGCCGGCGGCCCGGACACGCTCGACGGCGAGCTGGCAGAGCCGCCCGGCGGTGGTCGAGTCGACGCCGCCGCTGATGCCGAGGACGAGGGAGCGCAGACCGGTGGAGGTGAGGCGCTCGGCGAGGAAGGCCACTCGGCGCTCGATCTCCACGGCCGGGTCGAAGGTGTCGGACACCTCGAGGTCCCGGGCGATCTGCTGCTGGAGGGCGGTGGACGCCGGGTCGGTCACGGGGGTCTCCTCGTCGGGGTCGGGCTGGCTGCGATGTACCGGGGTCGACTCTACGCGCCGCCCGATCAGGCGACGGACGCGTCCGGGGTGCAGAGCACGTCGACCAGCTGGACGAGGTTGTCGGCGAAGCCGCCGCGGTTCCACGGGGCGACGAGCGGCTGGACGTGGCCTTCGGCGCCGGTGGCCCGCACGGCAAGGTGGTGCGGCCCGGGCGTCGCCGTCCACGTGGTGTGCCGGGACGACCAGGCCCAGGGGTGCGCGGGGTCGTGATCGAGTACGGCGTCGGTCCACGCCGCACCGCCGTGGTACTCGCCGTCCTCGCCGTCCTCGCCGATCTCACCGTCCTCGCGCCCCTCTCCGACCTCACCGCCCTCACCGCCCTCACCGACCTCTCCGACCTCGACGCGGGTGACCGGGCCGTGGCCGGACCAGGCGCGCACGGCGAGCGGGACGGGCCCGGGACGGACGACCCGGGTGCGGGACATGAAGTCCGGGAAGCCGGGCGGGATCATCAGGGCGCGGGGCGCGATGAGGGTGGCGGGCTCCCCGGGCTCGTCCCCGTCCGTCGACGCCCGGATGCGGTAGGCCACGCTCTGCTGGAGGCCGGTGTACGGATCGGCGGTGACCGTGATGTCGTGGAGCCACTTCACGTGGGCCATGCCGTACCAGCCGGGGACGACGAGCCGGAGCGGGCTGCCGTGCTGCGGGGGCAGGGCGCCCCGTTCGTCGCGTACGCGACGAGGAGCGTAGGGCGAGCGGGTACCGCTCACCCGTCATCGGCCCCGCGGGGAGCCGCGAGCGCCCGGTCGAGACCGTCCTGCGGGAGGCCCGTGAGGGCGCGCAGGAAGATCTCCTCGTAGGCGGGCTCGCCGATGGTCGCGCGGGCCGTGTCGGTGTACTTCTCGCGGAGGGCGCGCAGACCGGGCAGACCGCGGCGGGGCTGGCCGGTGGAGCGCCAGTAGGCCTCCCCCGTGCCCGAGACGTCGGCCGCCCGCTCGCCGTCGCCGGCCGCCGCGAGGGCGGTGGCGAGGACGTCGAGGCCGAGGGCGACGCCCAGGCTCGCGCCGAGCCGCCGGGTGCCTTCGAGCATGGCGCGGGCGTGGCCGGCGGCCGCCGCGGGTTCGCCCTCCAGGAGGCCGGTCAGGGCCAGCTGGTACTCCAGGGCGGTACGGGTCCAGTGTTCGTCGAGCTCCTCGCAGAGGGCCCGGAGCGCCAGGGCCCGCTCGCGGGCCTCGGCGAGCCGGCCCAGGCCGGTGAGGGCGAAGACCCGCACGAGGCCGCAGCGGAGCCGGGCGGCGGAGTCGGCCGGGCCGCCGGGTACGGCGTCGAGGACGTGGTCCACGACGACGAACGCGGCCATGGGGCGGCCGGTGGTCAGGGCGAGCAGCCCCGCGAGGGCGGCGGCGTCCAGGGTGAGGTCGCCGGGCCGGGGCCGCCCGGCCCTCGCGTACGGCGCGCCCGGCCCCGCTCCGGGCCGCGCCTCCGGCCGCTCTCCGGAGCGCGCCTCGGACCGTGGCTCGGAGCGCGCCTCGGACCGTGGCTCGGAGCGCGCCTCGGACCGTGGCTCGGAGCGCGCCTCGGAGCGTGGCTCGGAGCGTGGCTCGGACCCTGGCTCCGGCCGTCCCTCCTCCAGGGCCTCCTCGTACTCCGTGTAGCGGGCCTCGCGGGCGCAGCGTTCGCTGACGTCCTGGGCCGGGCCGAACTCGCCCTGGAGGATGAGAGTCACGCCGAGCGCCCAGAGCGCGCGGGCTCGGGCGCGGCCACGGGAGCCGCTGAGGAGCAGGGCCTGTTCGAGGCCGTCGCAGGCCTCCCGGAGGCGGCCGCGGCAGGACCAGGCGAAGGCGACGGAGCCGACGAGGTCGAGGGCCGCGTCGGGGTCGGTGCGCAGCAGCCGGTCGAGGGCGGTGCGGAGGTCGGTGTGATGGGCGTCGACGCTCCGGTACCAGCGGAGTTGGCGGGCGCCGAGCCATTCGGTGTCCGCGCGGCGGGCGAGGCCCCGGAAGTGGGCGGCGTGCCGGTCGGCGACGGTCCCGGTCTCGCCGGTCCGCTCCAGCCAGGTCGCCCCGTACGCGCGGATCGTGTCGAGCATCCGGTGGCGCCCGGCTCCATCGGGCGGGTGGACCACGGAGGAGCGGACGAGTCCGTCGAGGGCCTCCGGCAGGGTCGCGGAGGTCAGCGGGCCACCGGAGCACACGGCGATCGCCGAGGCGAGGTCGAAGGGACCCCGGAAGACGGAGAGACGGGCCCAGAGGAGGCGTTCGAGCGGGGCGCACAGCTCGTGGCTCCAGCCGATGGCGGCGCGCAGGGTCTGGTGCCGGCCGGGCCACACCCGCTCGGTGTGGGCGAGCAGGTCGAAGCGGGCGCCCGGCGGGGTGTCGAGGCGGGTCCCGAGCTGGTCGCGGACGGCCTCGGCGCCCTGGAGGCGGATCTGCGCGGCGGCCAGCTCCAGGGCGAGGGGGATGCCTTCGAGGCGTACGCAGATCTCCCCGGCGGGTCCCGCGGCGGGGAAGTCCTCCCCGGCGGCCCGGCGGAGCAGCTCCAGGGCGTCCCGCCCCGCGGGCGGCAGCGGGTCGAGGGCGACGACCCGTTCGCCGTCGACGCCGAGGGGGCGGCGGCTGGTGGCGAGGACCGTGAGTCCCGGGGCGGCGGCGAGCAGTTCGGCGACGAGCCGGGCGCTGGGGTCGGCGAGGTGCTCGCAGGAGTCGAGGACGAGGAGCAGCCGGTCCTCGGCGAGCCTGCGGCAGAGCGCGGTGCTCGCCATGCCGGGCGTGTGGTCGGCGAGGTCGACGGAGTCGGCGACGAGCGCGACGAGGAGCCGGTCGCCGTCGAGGGGGGTCAGGTCGGTCCACCAGGCACCGTCCGGGAACCGCTCGGCGACGCGGTGCGCGGAGCGCAGCGCGAGCCGGGTCTTGCCGACGCCGCCGACGCCGGTCACGGTGACGAGGCGGTCCTCCGCCAACGCGGCGGATATTCGGCCCAGTTCCGTGCGGCGCCCCACGAACCCAGGGTTCTCGTCCGGAAGATGTCCACGCACGAAGGCAGTCTCCCTCAATTGGGCGAGGAACGGGCGTACGGATCCGGTTCGTTACGCACCTTCGACGGTCACCACCACCGAGTGCCATCCCTGCGCCCCGTCGGGCATGGTGCCGGTGCGCTTCTCGGGCTGGGTGGAGCCGGTGCTGTCGGTGGCACGGACGGTGAGGGTGTGCCGGCCGGGAGTGGCCTGCCACGGGTACGCCCACTGGCGCCAGGTGTCACGGCTGTCCTCGGCGGCGAGCCCGGCGTCCCGCCAGGGGCCGTCGTCGATCCGAACCTCGACGCGGGCGATGCCCCGGTGCTGGGCCCAGGCCACTCCGGCGATCATGACGGTACCGGCGGCGGGCCGGGCGAGGGCGCGTGGAGTGTCGATGCGGGACTGGGTCTTCACGGGCGCCTCGGCGGCCCAGCCGCGCGGGACCCAGTAGGCGTCGTAGGCGTCGAAGGTGGTGAGCTCGATCGACTCGATCCACTTGCAGGCCGAGACGTACCCATACAGGCCGGGGACGAGCATGCGGACGGGGAAGCCGTGGGTGAAGGGCAGGGGTTCGCCGTTCATCCCGAAGGCGAGGAGGGCGTCCCGGCCGTCCATGACGTCCTCGACGGGGGTGCCAATGGTCATGCCGTCGACGGAACGGGCGACGAGCTGGTCGGCGGGGCCGCCCTCGGAGGGCGGCCGGACGCCCGCCTCGCGGAGCAGGTCGGCGAGGTGGACGCCGAGCCAGCGGGCGTTGCCGACGTACGGGCCGCCGACCTCGTTGGAGACACAGGCCAGGGTGATGTCCCGCTCCACCACCCTGCGCGCCATCAGCTCGCGGAGAGTGAGGACGCGTTCCTCACGGACGCCGCTGCCGTGGAGACGCAGGCGCCAGCGATCGGCGTCGACCTTGGGGACCACGAGCGCGGTGTCGACGCGGTAGAAGTCGCGGTTGGGGGTGAGGAAGGGGCTGATGCCCGGGACACGGAGCTGGGCCCCGGCGGGCACGGGCGGGGCGGGGGACTCCGGGCGGGGCAGCCGGAGCGCCGCCCGGGAGGCGGCCGCGTTCTCTGCGACGGGCGAGCCGGCCGCCCTGCCGAGGGCGGCGGCGCCGGTCGCGGCGAGCCCGGCGGACGCGGCGACGATCAGGAAGCCGCGCCGGTCAGACCGGTCCACGAGGTCCGACGGCTCCGCGCGGCCCTCACCGTCCGCGAGGTCCGACCGATCCACACGGTCCTCACCCTCCGCCACGTCCGACCGATCAGTCCCGCTCGACCGATCAGCCCCGTCCGTCAGGTCCGGTCCGCCCGGCAGGTCCGGCCGCGGTGCGGCGCCTGCTCGTGGGGCGAGGAGCCGGCCGGTCAGGACGTACAGCAGGACCGCGCCGGCAGCCGCGCCGACCAGGGAGGGCACGGCGTCCAGGGCGGAGTCCGAGTCGGGGCGGGTGACGGCGGCGAGTGCGCCGAGCAGGCCGAAGGCGCCGACCGCCGCCGAACCGGCCGCCCGGTGCCGGAGCGCGAGCAGTCCGATCCCGGCGGCGAGCAGGCCGAGGAGGACCAGGATGCCGAGTTGGAGGACCGCCTTGTCGCTCTCGCCGAAGACGCGGATCGCCCACTGTTCCACGGCCGCCGGGGTCCGGTCGACGACGGCGCCGCCGACGGCGGGCACGGGGCTCGCCTCGGGCCGTACCCAGAAGGCGACGAGGTCCGCGACGGCGAGCGAGACGTACGCGGCGACGAGGCCGCCGACCGCTGCCAGGAGTCGGTCCGTGCGCGTGGGCTCGCGCGGGGGCGCTGAGAGGGTCATGCCTCTCATTCGGCATCGACGGCGCTCCGGATGGGGCGATTCACCTGGACGGGTGGGCCGCAGCGCCGACCGGTCCCTTCCCGGACGCCGTCCCCGGACCCGCCGCGCACACGCGTCGCCTACGCGTCGTTTCCGGCCCTCAGCGCGCGAGCACGGTGGCACGCCGGCTCCGCCCCGGCGCCTCGCCCAGCGAGCGGCGCAGCCGGTCGAGACCGCGCCGCGCGTGGCTCTTCACGGTGCCGAGCGGCAATCCGGTCCGCTCGGCGATCTGGACGTGGGTGAGGTCCCCGTAGAAGGCCATGGCGAGGACCTCGCGCTGCGCGGCGGGGAGTTTCGCCAGCTCACCGGTGACCACGAGCCGGTCGAGGACCGCGTCGGGGCCGTGGGCGGACGCGTCGCGCTCGTGGGAGAGCCGCGCACCGGCCGCGATCACCAGGTCCCGGCGGCGGGTGCGGGCCGAGAGGGCGTCGGCGATCTTCCGCCGGGTGATGCCGACGAGCCAGCCGGGGAACGGGCCGCGCTCCGGCCGGTAGCCGGCGCGTCCCCGCCAGGCGGCGAGGAAGACCTGCTGGCCGACGTCCTCCGCCTCCTTGGGATCGCCCAGGCAACGCGCGGCGAGTGCGGTCACGAGGCCGGACCACCGGGCGTACGCGGCGGTCAGGCAGCGGTCGTCGCCGCGTACGAAGCCCTCGGCGACCTCGTGATCGGGCAGGGAACCGGCCTCGCTCCACGGCGACGGCCGGAGGGCGACACTCGGTGCGGACATGGCGACTGCTCCTCTGGCCTGGACCGGGGGTGACCCGGTCGGCGGGCGGCGGTCCCCTCGCGGGGGACCCTCAGGCTCCGTCACGGCGCCGCCGCGGCTCCACCCGCATCGCTTGTGCGTCGTATCGTGGAACCATGAACGAGCCCTCGCCGGGAATCACCAGCGGAGCGGTGGCGCGCCGCCTGGGCGTCGCGCCCACGACCCTGCGCTCCTGGGACCGGCGCTACGGCATCGGCCCGGCCGCCCGCGAGGACGGCAGACACCGACGGTGGACCCCGGACGACATCGCCGTCCTGCGGGAGATGTGCCGCCTGACCTCGTCCGGGTTCCCGCCGGCGGAGGCCGCGCGCGCCGCCAAGGCAGGAGCGGCGCCCGCCGCGCCCGTCCCGCCCGCCGCCGAGGACGGACCCACCGAGCGGCGCCCCGCGGACGCTCCGCCTCCTGGGGCGCTGCGACGGGAGGTCCGCGGTCTGGGCCGCGCGGCCGTACGACTCGACTCCGGTGCCATGGACGAGCTCTTGGAGTCCGCGATCGCGACACACGGTCTGGTCGCCGCCTGGGAGGAGGTGATGGCCCCGGCCCTGCACGCCGTCGGCCGCAAGTGGGCGACCTCGGAGGACCGTTACGTCGAGGTGGAACACCTGCTGTCCTGGCATGTGTCGTCGGCCCTGCGCCGGTTCGACTCCGTGGCGCGCTCCGGCGCCCCGGCGGCCGGCACTCCCCCGGTGCTGCTCGCCTGTGTGCCCGGCGAGCAGCACACGCTTCCGCTTGAGGCCCTCACCGCCGGACTCGCCGAACTCGGAGTGCCCACCCTGATGTTCGGGGCGGCGGTGCCGCCGGAGGCGCTCGACCAGGCGGTACGGAGGACCGGTCCCGCCGCGGTCGTGCTCTGGGCCCAGGCACGGTCCACGGCCCACCACCCCCTGGCACGCCACGTCGCCGACATGTCCTGGGGCGTCAAAGGCGCCAGGAACCGTCCGGTCGTCCTCCTCGCGGGCCCCGGCTGGGCGGGCCGGACCCCCGCGCCGGGGATGCCGCGCCCGGGCGGGCTGCGGGAGGCCCTGACCCTGCTGCGCGGGCTCTGCGACGCGGCGCGCGACGGCGAGCGGCCGGCCTCCGCGTCGGCGTCGGCGTCGTCCTGAGAGCCGGGGGCTGAGCGCGGCGCTCAGTCCCGACCCCGTGCGTGCCGGAAGCGGGCGAGCCCGTCGGCCAGTTCGATCATCGGGTCGGGGTAGTCGTAGCGGGCCCGTTCGAGGCCGGGCAGTCTCCACGGCTCGTGGATCGCGGGACCTTCGAGGCCGGCGAGTTCCGGTACCCATCGCCGTACGTACGCGCCGTCGGGGTCGTATCGCTTTCCCTGGATCACCGGGTTGAGCACCCGGTTGGGGCGGCTGTCGGTGCCCGTGCCGGCCATCCACTGCCAGTTGAGCTGGTTGTTCGCGACGTCACCGTCGACCAGTAGGTCCATGAAGTGCCGCGCGCCCTCACGCCAGTCGAGGTACAGCGTCTTGGTCAGGAACGACGCCGTGAGCAGCCGCCCCCGGTTGTGCATCCAGCCCTCGTGGGCGAGCTGCCGCATCGCGGCGTCCACGACGGGGTAGCCGGTGCGGCCCTCCTGCCAGGCCCGGAGGTCGGCCTCGGCCTCCTTCCCGCGTCGCCAATGGTCGTGACGGGTGCGGTAGTCGGTGGCGGCGGCGTCGGGGCGGGCGGCGAGGACCTGGTGGTGGAAGTCGCGCCAGCAGAGCTGCCGGACGAACGCCTCCGCGCCGGGCCCGCCCCGCGACCGGGCCCGGTGGGCGGCCTCGGCCGCCGAGACGGCTCCGAAGTGGAGGTACGGCGACAGGCGCGAGGTCGCGTCGCCCGCGAGGTCGTCGTGGCGCTCCTCGTACGTGTCGGCGTACCGGCCCAGCCAGGCGGCGAGCCGCTCGCGGCCCTCCTTCTCGCCGCCGGTGGCCAGGCCGGCGGAGACGGAGGGAACGTCGGCGGGGCTGGGCAGGTCCTCGGACCGGACCTTCTCGGGTACCCGTACGCGGCCGGGCGCCGCGAGCGGCTCGCGCAGACGCTCGCGCGACCAGCGCCTGAAGTAGGGGGTGAAGACCGCGTAGTGGTCCGAGCCGTTCGGTGTCACCGCGCCGGTGGGCAGTGCGGTGACGACGCCGTCGTGGACGTACAGCCGCCGCCCGTCCGCCTCCAGGGCGCGGCGCAGCCGGTCCTCGCGGCGCCGCGCGAAGCCGCTGCACCCGGCCGCCATGTGGACGTCGTCGGCGTCGGCCTCGCGCACGACGCGGCACACCTCGGCGACGGGGTCGCCCGAGCGCACGACGAGTCGGCCGCCGCGCTCCCGCAGCCCGGCGTCGAGGCCGGTGAGGCAGGCGGCGAGGAAGGCGAGGCGGTTCGGCGCGAACCGGCCCGCGCGGTCCACCGCCGGATCCCGCACGAACAGGGGAACGACCTCGTTTCCCTGGCCCAGCGCCGCGCGCAGGGGCGGATGGTCGTGGACGCGGAGGTCCGAGGTGAACAGGACGACCGAGACGTTCATGGCACCGCTCCTGGCAGGGGACCACCGACCGCCGCGCGACGCGCGGGCCCGATGCTCACTGGGCTGACCTTGCGGAGGTCATTCGCGGCGGGCGCGTGCGCCGGATGCGGTCCACGGGCGGGAGGTGCCGGGCATCGGACCGCGCCGCCACTCCGACTCGTCGACCCGGGCACGCTCGTCGACCCGGGCGGCTGGTCGACCCGGCCGCGCTGGTCGACCGGGGCGGCTGGTCGACCCGGGCCGCTCGTCGACCCGGCCTCGCTCGTCGACCCGGGCCGCTCGTGGACCCGGCCGCGCTCGTGGACCCGGCCACGCTCGTGGACCCGGGCCGCTCGTGGATCCGGCCGCGCTCGTGTCGACCCGGCCGCGCTCGTGTCGACCCGGCCGCGCTCGTGTCGACCCGGCCGGGCTCGTGCGCGCGGCCCGCGCTCCGGTCATCTGGTCCCGTCCGTCGGGCCCCGATGCTCGCCCGGCGTGGCCAGTTCCTCCACGGCGTCGGCCCCGACGACCGCGCCCGTGGACTTCTTGCCGCGCCGCAGGCGGCCTTCGAGCCAGGAGGCGAAGGTGGTGAGCGCGAAGTTGAGGATGACGAAGATGACGGCGACGACGGTGAAGCAGGCGATCGTGTTCGCGCCGTAGTTCGCGCTCGTCGGGCGTACGGAGGCGAGGAGTTCGGAGAAGCCGAGCATCGCACCGCCGAGCGCGGTGTCCTTGACGATGACGACGAGCTGGCTGACGAGGGCGGGCAGCATGGCGGTGACCGCCTGCGGGAGCAGGACGTACGTCATGGTCTGGCCCTTGCGCATGCCGATGGCCTTCGCCGCGTCGGTCTGGCCGCTGGGCAGGGAGAGGATGCCGGCGCGGACGACCTCGGCGAGCACGGAGGCGTTGTAGAGAACGAGGCCGGTGACGACGGCGTAGAGCGGGCGGACGTCCGGACTCATGTCGGTGAACTCGGAGTAGGCGGCGTCGGCGAAGAGCATGAGGATCAGGACGGGGATGGCCCGGAAGAACTCGACGACGGTGCCGGCCGCGCCGCGCACCCAGCGGTGCTCGGAGAGGCGGGAGATGCCGAGGAAGGCGCCGAGGGGCAAGGCGATCACCATGGCGAGCGCGGCGGCGATCACGGTGTTCTTCAGGGCGGGCAGGATGTACGTCTCCCAGACCCGGGCGTCGGTGAAGAAGGGCGCCCACTTCTCCCATTCGAGCTGGTTCTTCTCGGCGAGGCTCGCCACGACCCACCACACCACGGCGGCGAGGGCGACCACGAACAGCAGCGTCCAGAGGAGGTTGCGCCGTCGGGCGCGCGGCCCGGGGACGTCGTAGAGGACCGTGGGCTTGCTCTTCACCGTTTCACCGCCACCTTCTTGGCCACCCACCCGAGGAACAGCCCGGTGGGCAGGGTGAGACAGAGGAAGCCGACGGCGAAGATCGCGGAGATGAGGATGAGTTGGGCCTCGTTCTCGATCATCTCGCGCATCAGCAGGGCCGCTTCGGCGACGCCGATCGCGGCGGCCACGGTGGTGTTCTTGGTGAGGGCGATGAGGACACTGGCGAGCGGGCCGACGACGGAGCGGAAGGCCTGCGGGAGCACGATGATGCGCAGCACCTGCGGGAAGCTGAGCCCGATGGCGCGGGCCGCCTCGACCTGCCCGAGGGGGACGGTGTTGATGCCGGAGCGGACCGCCTCGCAGACGAAGGCGCTCGTGTAGGCGGTGAGGCCGAGGACGGCGAGCCGGAAGTTGATCGTCGTGAACCTGTCGGCACCCAGGCTGACCCCGAGGGTCTGGAAGAGGCCGAGGGAGGTGAAGACGATGATGACAGTGAGGGGGATGTTGCGGACGATGTTGACGTAGCAGGTGCCGAAGCCCCGCATCAGAGGGACGGGGCTGACGCGCATGGCGGCCAGCACCGTCCCCCAGATCAGGGAGCCGATGGCGGAGTACACGGTGAGCTGCACCGTTACCCAGAAGGCTCCGAGCAGGTCGTACCCCTGGAGGAAGTCGAACACGACGGCCTGCTCACTTCACGATGACGCCGATCTTCGGGGCGGGTTCGTTCTGGTAGCCGGCGGGGCCGAAGTTCTTCTCCACCGCGGCGTCCCAGGAGCCGTCGGCGACCATCTTCTCCAGCGCGGTGTTGATCTTGGCCGTGAGGTCGCTGCCCTTCTGGACGCCGATGCCGTAGTTCTCGTTGCTCATCTTGAAGCCGCCGAGCTTGAACTTGTCCTTGAACTCGGCCTGCGAGGCGTACCCGGCGAGGATCGAGTCGTCGGTGGTGACGGCGTCGATGACGCCGTTCTCCAGGCCGGTCAGGCACTCGGAGTAGCCGCCGTACTCCTGGAGCTGGGCGTCGGGAGCGATCTTGTCCTTGACGTTCTGCGCGGAGGTCGAGCCGGTGACCGAGCACAGCTTCTTGTTGTTCAGGTCGGACGGCTGCTTGATCGAGTCGTCGTCCGCGCGGATCAGGACGTCCTGGTGGGCCAGGAGGTAGGGCCCGGCGAAGTCGACCTTCTCTGCCCGCTCGTCGTTGATCGAGTACGAGGCCGCGATGAAGTCCACGTCACCGCGCTGGAGCAGCGTCTCCCGGTCGGCGCTCTTGGCCTCCTTCCACACGATGTCGGACGGGTCGTGGCCGAGCTCCTTGGCGATGTACGTCGCCACGTCGACGTCGAAGCCCGTATAGGTGCCGTCCGGGGTCTTCAGGCCGATGCCGGGCTGGTCGTACTTGATGCCGACGGTGATCTGCTCGCCACCGTGGTCGCGGGACACGTCGCCGGCGGCGCCGGACGCGAGTCCGGCGGAGGTGAAGGAGAGGACGACGGCCGCGGCGACGGCCACGGTGGCCCTTCCGGTCCTGTGTGTGTTCATGTGGATCACCCCTGGGGGCTGCTGATCGGGCGACGGCCGGGCTCAGTGGTGGAGGATCTTGGACAGGAAGTCCTTGGCCCGGTCGCTGCGCGGATTGCTGAAGAACTCGTCCGGGGTCGTCTCCTCGACGATCCGTCCCTCGGCCATGAAGACGACGCGGTTGGCGGCGGAGCGGGCGAAGCCCATCTCGTGGGTGACGACCACCATCGTCATGCCGTCCCGGGCGAGTTGCTGCATGACCTCCAGGACCTCGTTGATCATCTCGGGGTCGAGCGCGGAGGTCGGCTCGTCGAAGAGCATCACCTTCGGATCCATGGCGAGGGCGCGGGCGATCGCCACGCGCTGTTGCTGACCACCGGAGAGCTGCGCCGGGTACTTGTCCGCCTGCTCGGCGACCCCGACGCGGTCGAGCAGCGCGCGGGCCCGCTGCTCGGCGGCCTTCCGGTCCTTCTTGCGGACCTTGATCTGGCCCAGGGTGACGTTGTCGAGCACCGTCTTGTGCGCGAAGAGGTTGAAGGACTGGAAGACCATGCCGACGTCGGCCCGCAGGGCCGCCAGCTCGCGGCCCTCGGCCGGGAGGGGACGTCCGTCGATGACGATCTCGCCCGAGTCGACGGTCTCCAGACGGTTGATCGCCCGGCAGAGCGTCGACTTTCCCCCGCCCGACGGCCCGATGACGACGACCACCTCGCCTCGGTGGATCGTCAGGTCGATGGACTGGAGGACGTGCAGGGTGCCGAAGTGTTTGTCCACTGCACGCAGCACGACGAGCGCGTCGCCGCCTTCCGGGACGGGCATGGCACCCTCCAAGGGTCACGCCCCCGATTGCCGCTCCCTCCTCACGTTCATGCTCCGCCCTCCGCCGGGCCCGCGCACGCCGGGCGCCGGGCGTCGGGCGGAGGGCGGAGGGCGGAGGGACGGAAGGACGGAGATCAGCCGGTGGTCTCTCGTACGGCGAGCTCGATCAGGTCGCAGACGTCGACCGGCCGGGAGGCGAGCGAGGCGTGGCTCGCGTCGAGCTCGACGGTCTCGCGCGGATTCATGCGCTGCGCCATCCGGCGCTCGTTGTCGGGGTGGATCATGCGGTCCTGGGTCGAGACCTGGTACCAGCACGGCTTGACGCGCCAGGCCGGGGCGGTGACCGTGTCGCCGAACGTGGACGCCAACGGAGCCTTCTGGGTGACGGCCATGACGAGGGCCTCGTCGGGGGCGAGGTCCTGGGCGAAGCTCTCATGGAACTTGTCCTGCGCGACCCAGAGGTAGCCGTCGGAGTCGGGGGCGATGTTCTCGAAGGCGGCCGGCGGGTGTTCCTGGCTGATCTGCCCGGGGCTCTCGCCGGAGTCGGGCGCGAAGGCGGCGATGTAGACGAGGGCCTTCACGTTCGGCAGGTCACCGGCCTCGGTGATGACGGCGCCACCGTAGGAGTGGCCGACGAGGACGACGGGTCCGTCCACCTGCTGGAGCATCTTGCGAGTGCGTTCGGCGTCGTCGGCGAGCGAGGTGAGGGGGTTCTCGACGGCGCGGAGCTTGTCGTAGCCGCGCTTGTTCAGCTCGACGATGACGTTCGCCCAGTGGGCGGCGCCGCCCCAGAATCCGTGCACGAGGACGATCGTGGGCTTGTCTGCCATGGGTGTCCGTACCGATCTGTGCGAGGGATGGATCCCGCCCCTGTCCCGCCCCGTCTCCCCGCGGCCACGCTACGTGCGCGTCGGTGGCCCCGCACGCGCGCCCGCGCGGGGCGGCGGACACTGGGGGTGGGAGCCGAGCGTCCGAGGAGGAGGGTCCGCCATGACCAGATCCGCGCCCAAGGTCAGCACGTTGCCGCCGGAACACCGGGAACGGCTGATGGCCTTCGCCGAGGACGTGTACTTCGATTCCGGTCATCGGCTGTTCGAGGAGCAGCAGCTCGCCGACCGGTTCTGGATCGTGAAGACGGGAGCGGTGACGCTCGACGCCAAGGTGCCGGGCCGCGGGTCGCCGGTGATCGAGACCCTGCGCCACGGCGAGCTCGTCGGGCTCTCCTGGATGTTCCCTCCGTACCTGTGCCAGTCGGGTGCCGAGGCGATGACGCCGGTGCGGGCGTACCAGTTCGACGCCCCGGCCGTCCGGTCGATGTGCCGCGCGGACACGGAGTTCGGCGCCTCGGTCATGTTCTGGGTGGGGGCCATCCTGGCCCATCGCCTCAACGTGACCCGGGTCCGGCTCCTGGACCTCTACGCCCCGCACGGGAGCGGCATCTTCGCGTGAGCCCCGCCCCCTCCTCGTCGAGGGGAGGGGGCGGGGCTCCGACCGGGGTCGGACGATCGTGATCAGTTCACGAAGACGGCGGGGCTGCCGGCCTGGCTGGTGTCCAGGACGGGGCCGTACTTCGCCGAGAAGTAGCCGTTGGCGGGACAGGTGCCGGGACCGCTGGCCTTGGTGAACAGCTGGTCGGTGAAGGTGAGCGAGTTGTCGGTGTTGGAGGGCGTGGCGGTGAGGCTGCCGGCGCGGTAGACGCAGGTCATCAAGCCGAGGATGCTGTTGATCTTCAGGGTGGTCTGGATCGGGCCCGCGGCGCCCGCCGTGACGGTGAGCGCGCCGCCGGAGACGACGGCCGTGCCGAACGGCAGGTTGTTGACGGTGATGCTCTGGACGCCCGTCGCGCCGACGATGTTGGTGGTGCAGCTGCTGAGCGTGTGGGCCGTGGCGGTCTCGGTGGCGGTGCCGGGCGCGGCGGGGTTGCCGGTGACCGTGGCGGTGAACGCGGAGGTGTTGCAGGTGATGCCCGTGCTGCCGCCCTGGGTGGTGGCGATCCGGGCCTTGGTTCCGGTGGGGAGCGAGGCGGAGAGGACGTCGCCGATCGCGACCGCGGGGCCGGTGGCGGAACCGGTGGTGAGGACGTTGCCGGCGGCGGAGCCGACCGCGCCGGCCTGGGTGGTCGCGGCGAGCGTGGCGGAGACGGCGAGGCCGACGGCGGCGAGGAGAGCGTGCTTGCGCATGAGGGTGCTTCCTTCCGTACGGAGGGGGGGTGGGGACGTCGGGACGTACGGATCGACGTGCGACCGCTGCCGGAACGGTCCGGCGCCACGGATGATGTCCGGCAGCGGCGTTCTGGAGAGGGGGTGCTGGAGAGGGGTGCTGGAGAGGTGCGGGAGCGTGATACTCGGTGCGGTGTGCGGTGAGGACGTGCCCCGTCCCTCGGGGATCGGCTCCACCGAACACGTGAGAACACCCGATGACACTCGGCGCACCGAGAGGAAAACCCACGAGGGTTGTAATCCTGCCGAGTACGCGACGTCAACAAGCCCGGAAGGATGTGGCCGATGACGAGTGCCCGCGAGGCCGAGGAGGAGCTCGTCCTCCCGGGGGCCCGCTCGGGTCGTGAACCGGGGCGCTCCCTGCGCCCCGGGCCGCGCCGGCTGAGCCCCGAGCAGGTGGCCTCCCGACAGCGCGAGCGGCTGCTCGACGGAGTCGCCAGGACGGTCGCGGAGAACGGCTACGCCGGGGCACGCATCAGCGACATCTGCCGGGAGGCCGGGGTGACCCGACCGGTCTTCTACGAGCTGTTCTCCGGAAAGGAGGACGCCGTCATCGCCGCGTACCGGGGCGGTACGCAGCTGGTGGTGCGCGCCATGCAGCGGGCGTACGACGAGGCGGGCGGCGCGGCGGACTGGCCGGCCTCCGTGCGGGCCGGGCTGCGGGTGCTGCTGACCCTCCTCACGCAGAACCCCGCCTTCGCCACGATGGTGGTCGAGATCGAGTCGGTGGGGCCCGCGGGGCGCGGGGCCCGCGCGGAACTTCTGGCCAGTTTTCGACGGTTCTTCGCGGACGCGCCGGCGGGGCCGCCGTGGGTGGCGCGGGGCGAGCTGGTGGACATCGTGGTGGGCGCCGTACACGCGGCGGTCCATCGCGCGGTCGACGAGGGACGGTTCACCGATCTCCCCCCTCTCCTCGACACCCTCGTGCACGTGGTGGTGGCCCCGTTCACGCCTGAATGATCGATCGCCGGAGGTCCGACAAGCAGCACACGCACGCTGGTTGACCCGGGGTAACCGCAAGCCTTACGGTCCCGGGAAGGTTCCCTGCGGCATGTCTGCCTCCGCACCACGCGAGGAAGACCCGGGCAGCTCGGGGAACGGTCCGCGCCAGGACACCGCCGCGCAGGTCTGTTTCCTCACCCACGTCAGGAGCGCCTCATGGCCATGTCCGAAAACACCCGGGAGATCGCGCACACCCCGTTACCCGACGACGGATCCGACAGACGCGGCCGGGTCCGGTTCCGCCGCGCGGCCCTGATGGGCGGGCCCGCCCTGGCGGCCGCGGCGGCTCTCGTGGTGCTGACCGCGCAGGGAGCACTCGCCGCCCAGTTCGCCATCTCGGGCATGCCGTTCACGGTGACCGCCGACAGCCTGGAGGGCCGGGGCTTCGGGCAGTTCGGCGGCCTCGACAACATGCCCGAGGGCAGCCCGAACGCCGGCGACACCGGGGGCCAGATCCTGGTCATCGTCACCGCGATCCGTGAGGCCGAACTCACCAACCTCTGCCAGAGCGTGGAGCTCGGCGGCACGTACCTGCACATCACGGCGGGCGCCAAGGGCACCCCGGTCAAGGCCTCGGGGCTCACCACCGACTCCACGGACATGTCCGGCAAGGTCGCCGACTTCGACAACATCGAGATCGGCGGCGACGCGAGCACCTTCGACAAGCCCCCGGTCAAGGGCCCGCTGGGCGTGTTCGGCCAGCAGGCCGACACCGTCCGCATCAAGGACGTGCGGCAGACCAACTACGCCACGACCGCCGTCCGGTTCACCCTGCCCGACCTGCACATGCGCTTCAGCTCGAAGGGCTGCTGAGCGTGGCGTCCGGCCGCCGGCGGTCTCCCTGGCGGGCCTTCCGGCTCTGGCGATACCGCCGCCCGTTCGGCGCCGGTCTCACGCTCGCCCTGGGCGGCGCGGAGATCCTGCTGACCCAGCGGGCGAGCATCACCGTGATCCTCACGGCGGGGGCGGACAGCCTGGTGGGCTACGTCCTGCCCCTCCTCATGGTGATCTGCGGACTGCTCGTCGTCTTCAACCCGCGCCAGCGGCTCTTCTACTCGGTCGTCGGCGTCCTGGCGTCCCTCGGGAGCTGGGTGACCTCCAATCTGGGCGGGTTCTTCATCGGCATGGCACTGGGGCTCGTCGGCAGCTCGCTCGCCTTCGGCTGGCTGCCCGACCGGCCCCGGCGCCGGTCCTGGCGCCGGGGGCGACGCCGGAAGCCGGGGACGACCGCGAGCGGGACGGCGGCGCCCACCGGAGCGGCACCCACCGCAGCCGTGGCCGGAGCGGCGGCCGGACCGGCGCCGGAGCCACGGCCTGGCGCCTGACCTGTCCGTACGGGCGGCTCCGCCGCGCCTCCACCGTCCGACGGTACGGTGGAGGCGCACCACCGACCCACCCGTACGGACGGATCCGGCGACGAGCGGCGAGGCACGCATGACCGACCCGATGACGGCACGCGAGGCGCTCGCGCTCGTCACCGACGACTTCACCGAACTCCCGTTCTCCGAGGGGCCTCTGGACGGGGACGGGCCGATCGGCTGGCCCGGCTACTCCGCCGCGCACGGCCGCGCCGCCGCCCGTTCCGGCGAGACCGAGTCGGTGATCTGCGGTACGGGCACGATCGGCGGCGTGCACGTGGTGCTGCTCTCCTTCGAGTTCCGCTTCCTCGGCGGTTCCATCGGCGAGCGGACCGGTGCCCGGGCCTCCGCCGCGCACCGCCTCGCCCGCGACCGCCGGCTGCCCGTGGTCGTGCTTCCGGCCACCGGCGGGAGCCGGATGCACGAGGGCATGCGCGCCCTGCTCCAACTCCAGGTGCTGGCCCGGGAGTCGGCGCTCACCCGGGCCGCCGGACTGGCGCAGATCGCGGTCCTGCGGGACCCGACGACCGGCGGCGGCTGGGCCACCCTCGGGGCGGGCTCCGATGTCGTCCTCGCCCTGCCGGGCGCCCAGGTCGGCTTCGCGGGCTCGCGGGTACGTCCACAGGACGCCGACCCCGGCGCCTACACGGCGGAGGCCCAGCTCGCCCACGGCCACATCGACGCCGTCGTACCGCCCGGGGAGCTGCGCGCCGCGCTCGGCCGCTGGCTCACGCTCCTCACGCGTCCCGCCGAGGGCCCGGCCGCACCCCCGCGCGCCCTGGGCGCCGGCGCCATGTCACCCGCCGAGTCGGGCCGGGAGGCCGTCGCCCGCGCCCGGCACCCCGACCGGCCCCGGGCGCCCGCCTACCTCGACGCCCACTTCACGCGGCGCGCCGGGATCTCCGGCGACCGCTGCGGAGGCACGGATCCCGGCATGCTCTGCGGCTTCGGGCAGCTGCCGGACGGCCGCACCGTCGCCTACGCCGCCCAGTGCGGCACCGCCACCCGGCCCGCCGGATTCCGTACCGCGACCCGGCTCGTCCGCCTCGCCGACCGCCTGGGGATCCCGGTCCTCACCCTCGTCGACACCCCCGGCGCCGCCAACGACCCCGAGGCCGAACAGGACGGAGCGGGCCCGGCCATCGCCGCCCTCTTCGAGGCCGTCGCCACCGCCCGGGTCCCGCTCACCTCGCTCCTCGTCGGGGAAGGCGGCTCGGGCGGCGCCCTCGCCCTCGCCGCCCCCGACAACACCTGGGCCACCCCGGACAGCTACTTCTCCGTCATCGCCCCGGAACTCGCCGCGGCCATCCTCAAACGGACACCCGAGGAAGCCGCCACCACCGCCGACCGCCTCCGTCTGCGCCCCCAGGACCTCCTCGCGCTCGGCGTCATCCGAGGCATCGTCGACGGCCCCGCTCGCGGCTAGGGGTGTCCTGTCGATCAGGCAGGACACCCGTGAACCGGTGCACCTTCCCGGTCGCGGCACAATCGTGTTGACCGCCCCGGCAGGCGGTGCTTGAGTCGGCGCGTGGACAGCATTCCTGCCAACCGGCGGTTCTGGAACCAGATCAGCAGCGCCTACCAGGACGAGCACGACCCGCAGATCGGCGCAACGCCCCGGCTGTGGGGCACGTACGCCATCCCCGACGCGCACCTGCACGCCCTGGGCGACGTCACCGGCAAGCGCGTCCTCGAACTCGGCTGCGGCGCCGGCCAGTGGTCCAGGGCGCTCGCCGCTGAGGGCGCCACCGTGGTCGGGCTCGACCTGTCCGAAGCCCAGCTCGCCGCGGCAGCTCGCGCGATGGGAGCGGCCCGCTACCCCCTGGTGCAAGGCGCCGCCGAACAACTCCCGTTCGCCGCCGCCAGCTTCGACGTGGTGTTCTGTGACTACGGCGGGCTTAGCTGGGCGCCCCCGCACCTGGCCGTCCCGCAGGTCGCACGCATCCTGCGCCGGGGTGGGCGCCTGGTGTTCAACGTCGCCAGCCCATGGTTCGAAGCCTGCTACGACGAAGCCGCCAGCCGCGTAACCACGACGCTGCACCAGGACTACTTCGGGCTGGACACCATCGCCGAAGACCAGGGCGCGGTCAGCTATCAGCTCACCTACGGCGGCTGGATCAAGGTCCTGCGCGGCGCGGGTCTCGTCATCGACGACCTCATCGAGCCGCGGCCCGAACCCGGAACAGACAACGGCTACAACCGAACCGACCCGCCTGACTGGGCACACCGCTGGCCGGCAGAAATGATCTGGGTAACCCACAAGCCGTAAGCACCGCCGCACCGAGACGTGAAGATGTCCCCTCCCCGGTCGGCCCTGGAAGATCCTGTCCCAGGCGCCATCCGCCGACCAGGTACAGGATCCGATGATGGTCCTGCGACGACTGGCCCACCGGCCGCCGCGCAGCCCTGACTTCGGCAGGTACGGCTTCAGCCGGACCCACTCCTCATTCGTGAGATCTCCCCATTCGTGAGATCTCCCCGTCCTCTCAGCGCCTGTGCTTTAATCGCATCCGTGGCGCGTGGCGCCGGCCAAAGAGCAGTGGGCCGGCCGGCGATCGGGCGACCACCTTCCCGTCGGAGGACCTCACATGAGTCCGTTCCCTACCGACCACGCCTGACCGAGGTGCGCTCGCGCGCGGCATTCCCGCGCGAGGCACCCGTGCGTTCCCACCCGTGACCGGCCGCCTCCGGCGCGCTCTCACGGCACACCCAGGGCCATCGCGCCCTTCACGGAGATCCCCATCATCATGCCCACATCGTTCAACCAGTCCGTCATCGACGAGTTCCGCGCGAACCGCGGGAAGGTCGGCGGCTACTTCGAGGGCGGCGACCTGCTGCTCCTGACCACCACCGGCGCGAAATCCGGCGCGGAGCGCACCGTGCCGCTCGGGTACGTGCGCCATGACGATCTGCTGTTGGTCGTCGGTTCGAACCTCGGGTCCGAGCAGCACCCCGACTGGTTCCACAACCTGCTGGCCCACCCGCTGGTCCGGGTGGAGATCGGTGCCGAGGAGTTCGAGGCACTCGCCGTACCCGCCGAAGGCGAGCGCCGGGACCGGCTGTTCGCGCACGTGGTGAAGGCGGAGCCCGGCTACGGCGCCTACCAGGAGAACACCGCGCGCGTGCTGCCGGTCGTGGTCCTGGAGTCCGCCGCGGTCGCCGAGGACGAGGCACCCGTCGAGGTCGCGAACCTCGCCGACAAGCTCATGGAGGTCCATCTCTGGCTCCGCGGCCAGTTGGGGCTCGTACGGGACGAGGTCGACGCGCACTTCACCGCGCGCGCGGCGCACCAGGGCCAGGGCGAGCCGCCGGCGCCGGGTCTCGGGCTCCAGATCCGGCAGCGGTGTCTCGCGTTCTGCCAGTCGCTGGAGTTCCACCACACGAGCGAGGACGCCCATCTGTTTCCCGGCCTCGAGGCACATCACCCGCACCTCGGCGAGGTCTTCGAACGGCTCCGCGTCGAACACCGCACGGTCGCCCGCCTCCAGCGGGAGCTGAGCGGACACCTCGCCGACATCGCCGGCGCGGACCCCGAGCGGTTCCGCGCCGAACTGGAGCGGATGTCGACGGAGCTCACGGCACACCTGGACTACGAGGAGGAAGCGCTGCTGCCGCTGCTCGCGGAGATCCCCTTCCCACCCGTCCGCCCCGTTCCATGATCCCTATCGGGTGAACGGCGGGCGCGTGCCCCGCACATCGGGTGCCGGAGACGCGACGATGCAACGGATACGTCCCCCTTGAGGAAAGGCCGCTTCCGTGCGCCGTGCCCTGATCGTCGTCGATGTACAGAAGGACTTCTGCGAGGGCGGCAACGTCCCCGTCAAGGGCGGGGCCGACCGGGCCGTCGCCATCGCCGATCTGATCCGGGGTGCCGACGGCAGGTACGCGCACGTCGTCGCGACCCGGGACCACCACGTCGACCCGGGCGGCCACTTCTCGGACGAGCCGGACTTCGAGAACTCGTTCCCGGTGCACTGCGTCGTCGGCACCGAAGGGGGCGAGTTCCATCCGGACTTCGAGCCCGTCGTGACCTCCGGAGCCGTGGACGAGGTCTTCTTCAAGGGCGCGCACTCCGCCTCGAAGAGCGGTTTCGAGGGCGCGACGGAGAACGGCACGCCCCTCGGGGAGTGGCTGCGCGCCCGTGAGGTCGGCGGCGTCGACGTCGTCGGGATCGCCACGGACCACTGTGTGAAGGCCACCGCGCTGGACGGCGTCCGGGCCGGCTTCGACGTGCACGTCCTGCTCGACTACACGGCCGGCGTCGCCGCCGACACCACCGGCGTCGCTCTCGACGAACTGCGCGCGGCGGGCGTCGGACTCAGCGGCGAGCCGGTGGTCCACGCCTGACGGACCTCTCCTGGCGGGCGGTGGCGCGGTCCTTTCCCGAGTCTTGTGCGGGCTCTTGCCGCCCGCTGTACGGGCGTTGAACCGTCCGCCGCGAGAGTGGCAGCACGCGAACCGGTCAGCGTTCGGGAGCCGCCCTCTTCGACCGGTGGAACGCGGCGCTGACGATGGCAGGCCGTGCGCGGACGGGACGGGTGCGGCTCATCGCTTCGGAGCCGCAGCGCCCGGCAGACGAAGAGTCCCTGGTTCGTGTCCCGCACGTCGGTTCACCAGTAGCGGCGCATGATCTCGTCGGCCCACGCGGGCTGACTGGTCGGCCCCTGGGGGCCGAACTCGGCCATGTACGGCTTGATGTCGAGTACCGGCGTGCCGTCGACGGCGTCCAGGCCCCGCACATGGAGGTCCAGGCCGTCGGTACGGATCAGCCGGCAGCGCGAGACGCCGAGGCGGTTGGGGCGGTTCTTGCCGCGCTGCGCGAAGATCCCGACGAGCGGCCACTCCGTGTTGCCGCGCGGGTGACGGGCCCCGGTCTCGACCGCGTCCGGCTTCACGCGGTCGAAGTGGTGGACGATCTCCAGGTGCGAGAAGGCGTCGAGACCGGCCAGCGCCTCGGGGCCGAAGGCCGCCGCATCCAGCCGGATCACCGACTCGACGCCGCCCCACTCGTCGTCGCGCACCTCGTCCCGCCCGCCGACGACACGCCCCACCGGGTACGAGACGACCGTCTCCGGGGCGCTGTGCTCCTGTGCCATGGGGTTCCTCCCTCCTCGCCCGTGGGACGACCCTCGTCCGTACGTGATCACGCCGACCGTACTCCCGTCGCCGACGAGCTGGTACGGGCCGTCAGATCCCCGGTCCGTACCCCGGATCAGGTCCCTGCTTCGGATGCCAGACCGTGTCGAGCCCCCAGAGCCCGACCGCGACGACGGCCAGGCAGACGAGCGCCGCCGCCCACGGCCGCAGACGCCGCGTGGCCGCGGCCCAGGTCAGGGGCGGGAGGGCGAAACCGGCGAGGAGGATCAGCGGCAGTTCGAGGAGGATCGTGCTCCAGTCGGTGTCCTGGCCCTCGAAGCCGCCGTCGTAGCTGTACGCGGCCCGGGGCACCGCGTAGGCCGCCGCGACCAGGACGCCGGCGAGGGCGAGGAGACAGCCGATGCTGTTCAGCACCCGCTCGTCGCGCTCGCCGCTCTCGGCGGCCCGCTCGTCCTCGGCGCTCTCCGGCCGGTCCTCGAAGCTCATGTCGGGTACGGACGCCGGCCGCCGCCGCGCGGTTCCCCTGTCCTGTCGGGACCGCCCCGCCGCGACCGCCCGGCCCGGATTCCCGCTCCTGTCGGTCACCTTCCCGGCTTCGGCCCGCGGCGGCGCAGGTCCTCCGCCGCCCGCGCCGTCTCACGGGCGGCTTCGCGGTGGCCGCGCTTGCGCAGGTACCAGGCGAGCCAGGCGAGCGAGTCCGCGAGCGCGGCGACGTCGTTGCTCGGGTGGATCCGGTCCAGCGACCCCAGCAGCCGAACGGCCTCCGTCGTGGCGCGCACGGCGTCGTCGGGCCGTTCGACGCGGGCCAGCCGGAGCGCGAGGTTGGACAGGGCGTGGAGGAGGCCGGGAAGGTGCGTCGCCGGGTCGCGGCGGTGGAGGCGGCGCTGGAGGTCGGCTGCCTGCTCCGCGACGGCGAGCGCCTCGGCGTGCCCGTCGCTGTCGGTGAGCCGGATGCCGAGGTTGTTCAGCGCACGGGCGAGCTCGCCCTCGTACGCGACCGGGTCGGTGTGCGCGAGTTGCCGGTAGAGCGCCACTGCCTCCGTCGCGGGCGCGACGGCGTCGCGGTGGCGCCCGAGGACCGCGAGTCGGCTGCCCAGGCTGTCCGCGGCCTCGGCGAGGAGGGGCCGGACGGTGTCCGGCGCGGCGGAGAGCCGGCGCCTGCAGAGGTGGACGGCCTCGTCGGCGGCTTCGAGCGCCTCCGTGCGTCGGCCGGCCCAGGCTCGTACCAGACCGAGGTTGTGCAGGGTCCGGGCCAGGGCGACGACGCTGCGGGTGCCGCCGTCGGCGGCTGCCGCGCGGGCGAGCGCCACGGCCTCGGTCAAGGGTTCCGCGGCGAGGTCCACCCGGCCGGAATCCGCCAGGGCCAGACCGCGTGCGGTGAGCCGGTCGACCTCACCGAGGGGATCGGCGCCCTCCCTTTCGATCCCTCCCTCCCGGCCGACCCGGTAGCCGTGGCCGCCGAGGAGACGGTCGAGGAGGATGATGGCCCGGGGCTCGCGCGCGGCGATCTCGGCGCGGAGCGCCGCCACTTCGGCGAAGTAGGGGCCGGCCTCCCGGGTACGCCCGAGGCCGGTGAGGGTGCGGGCCGCCGCGAAGGCGACCGCCGCGTGCTCGGCGAGCTCCCCCGTGTCCCGAGCCCCGGGCCTGCGCGCCCGACCCGCGGAGGCGCTCTCGGTCTCGCTCTCGCGGTACGTGTCGACCGCCGCTCGCAGCGCGTCGAGGGCCTCGGGCTGACGGCCCATCTCGCCCAGTTTGATGCCGAGGTCCCCGAGGACGGAGGCGAGTTCGTGGCGGCCGGCTCCGCTCGCCGGGTCGACGAGTGAGCGTCGTATCTCGACGGCTTCGGTGATCCGGTCGAGCGCCTCGTGGTGGCGTCCCGTCTCGGCGAGCTGGTTGCCGAGGTTCACCAGAGCGGCGGCCAGTTCCCCGCGGCTGCCGTCGACTCGCGCCGCCACGATCCGGCGCCAGTGCGCGACGGCTTCACGCGCCACCGTGCGCGCCTCCTCGCGCCGCCCCACGACGCCGAGACCGAGGGCCTGCCGGTGCAACGCTACCGCCAGGCCGGCGAGATGGGGATCCGGCGCGCCATCGGCCAGGCCCCGGTACACCCGGGCCGCCTCGCCCAGGACGTCGATGGACTCCTCGTGGCGGTCCGGGTCGCCGGCGAGCAGGGACCCCAAGACCAGGAGGGCGTAGGCGAGTTCGGGGAGGTGGCGGGCGGGGTCGGCGGCCGCCGCGCGCCGCAGCGCGGCGACGGTCCGCTCGGCCTCGTCCGTCCGGTCCGGCTCCGGTGTCTCCCCGTACGGCATGGCGCTCCCCCTTGCCCGAAAGGATGGGGGAGCAACGATCCCCGACGCCCGTGAATTCCCGGTGAAGAGACCGCCCGCCGGGGCGTGTTACCGGGTCAGGACGATCGCCGTGATCACCAGTCCGCCCCGGGCGAGCCAGCGCCCGGTGAAGTGCTCCCGCGGGGCGCCCCCGACCATCGGCCCGGGTACGAGCAGCCGCGCGTCGAAGGTGCCCGCGCGACCGTTCCCGTCGTCCGGGGTGAACTCGACCACCGCCTCGTCGAAGTCCAGCTCGCGTCCGGTCAGCGGGTACCAGGTCTTGAAGACGCTCTCCTTGGCGCTGAAGAGGAGCTTCTCCCAGGGGACCCCCGGGTCCCTGGCGTCCAGGGCGGTCAGGTGACGGCGTTCCTCGGGCAGGGACACCACCCCGAGGACGCCGTCCGGCAGGGGCTCGGCCGGCTCGGCGTCTATGCCGAGCGACACGACGTCCGTCGACCGGGCCACCGCGGCGGCCCGGTAGCCGTCGCAGTGGGTCATGCTTCCCGCGATGCCCGCCGGCCACCGTGGCTCCCCGCGCGGGCCCGGTGTCAGGGGCCCCACGGGCACCCCGAACCGGCCCAGCGCGAGCCGCGCGCAGAGCCGGACGGTGGCGAACTCCTGCCGCCGCTTCTCGACCGAGTTGGCGACGAGCGCCGTCTCCTCGGGGAAGAGCGTGACCTGTTCGGAGTCGTCGAGGCGCCACGCCGTGGCGACCGACCCGGGCACGAGCTCGCCGATCATGGTGTTCCCTCCGCGTACGGGGTGATCACGGGGTGGTGACGGGCCGGACCGTCAGGCCGGGTTCTTCACGTCCGCGACGTAGTTCGCACCGCCGAGGCAGTCGCGGATCTCGTAGCGGGGCGCGGTCGTCCCGGTCCACCGGAGGAAGCCGGTGGCGCCGGTCGCGGCCGTCATGTCGATGAATCGGCATCCGTCGTAGATCAGCTTGCCGGCGGTGGTGGCGACGGCGCTGGTCCCCACCTGGTGCGAGCCCATCAGCGCACAGTCGGTGTAGCGGACCGTCGGGCCGCGGTCGCCGTTCGCGTTGAAGGCGTACGTGTGCGTGACGGCGTCCGGCGCCCACGACTTGAAGCTCAGCGCGGTGTCGTCGCACGACACGAAGCTGATGCTGCCCTTGTACCAGCGGGAGTCGATCACCTTGTGGCCGAGGCCGCGCAGCTCGAAGCGGATGCCCTGGGCGTACAGGCGCATGGTGGAGTCGGCCCGGGTGGGCGCGTCCGAGGTGAGCTGGAAGAAGGTGCCGTTCGACGCGGCGTCGGTGAGGATGTAGGAGCCGCCGATGAAGTTCATCGAGCCGCCGCGGTTGTTCTTCACGAACACACCGGACTGGTACTCGACCTTGCAGTCGCGGAACCAGTAGTTGAGGAACTGGTCCTGCTGGGTCGCGGCCGGGGTCATCCCCATGACGAGGAACGCGTCGGAGTAGGAGCCGCCGACCTGGCAACGGTCCCAGCCCATCTCGCTGTTCAGGTTGGAGGTAGTGGCCGGGCCGTCGAGGCCGATGCCGCGCTTCCAGCTGCCGCGCCACTCCACGTCGGTGTACCAGGTGTCCTGCACGCCGTAGGCGGCCGAGGAGTAGGCGTAGTTGAAGCTCGACGTGGCGTTCTCGCTGGTGAAGGTCAGCCCGGAGATCCGGATGTTCTTGTAGCGCTGGTAGTTGGTCCACAGCGTCGTGTCGTTCGCGGTCGGCGCGTACACGATGCGGGACAGCCGCTTGCCGTAGCCGGTGATCGAGATGCCGTCGACGATGCCACCGCCGCCCTCGCCGTTCACGTTGGGCAGGAGCGAGTCGGGCTGGGTCAGCAGGTAGGTGCCCGGCGGGATGACCAGCACCTTCTTCGGGACGGCCCCCGAGATCGGGTCCGGCTGGAAGGAGGCGAGCACCTCCGCGGCGGCCGCGCGGAAGGCGGCGTCGCTGGCGGTGGCGCCGGTCGGGTCCGCGCCCTTGCTGATGACGTCGACGCTGTACGGGTCGTCCCCCGCGCCGGCGGCGTATGCCGGGCTCCCGCCGAGCGCCAGAGCGCCCGCGGCGCCCGCGCCGGCCGTCGCCATTCCGCGTATGAGCGAACGTCGATCCATGTTCCCGGTCATTCGTAACCCCCCATAGTCATGATCATGAAACAGACGGGACATACGATCACGACTCCGGCGCGGAAGCAAGACCGGTCCGCCCAACAGGACCCGTCCGTACGGGGCCTGTTGGGCGGACCGGCCCCCTCCGGCCCTTAGGCGCCGCGCCGGATCCGGGCGGCCTGGCGGGCCTCGGCCTGCTTGCGGGCCTCGGCGGAGCGGCGGGATTCGTTCTTGGCGCGGCCGGGCTTGCCGGGGACGGTGCCCATGCCGCGGAAGGCAGCGCCGCGCTGGGAGCGTTCGGGGGTGACGGGCGCGTTGCCTCCGATGGCGACGCCGGAGGGGGTCTTGGCGCCGGTGATCCGGGTCAGTTCGGCCTCGCCCGAGCGGACCGGGGTGATCTGCGGCCGGATGCCCGCGTCGGTCATGAGGCGGGCCACGTCCTTGCGCTGGTCCGGCGTGACCAGGGTGACGACGCTGCCGGACTCACCGGCCCGCGCCGTACGGCCGCCGCGGTGCAGGTAGTCCTTGTGGTCGGCGGGCGGGTCGACGTTGACGACGAGGTCGAGGTCCTCGATGTGGATGCCGCGGGCCGCGACGTTCGTCGCGACGAGGACGGTGACTGCGCCGGTCCTGAACCGCTCCAGGGTGTGGATCCGCTGCGGCTGCGACTTGCCGCCGTGCAGCGCCGCCGCGCGGACCCCGCTGCCGAGGAGGTGGCGGGTGAACCGGTCGACGGCGTGCTTGGTGTCCAGGAACATGAGCACCCGGCCGTCCCGGGCGGCGATCTCCGTGGCGGTGGCGTACTTGTCGGGTCCGTGGACCTGGAGGACGTGGTGTTCCATCGTGGTGACGGCGCCGGCCGAGGGGTCGACGGAGTGGACCACCGGGTCGTCGAGGTACTCCCGGACCAGCCGGTCGACGTTGTGGTCGAGGGTGGCCGAGAAGAGCAGGTGCTGCCCGCCGGGCGCCACCTGGTCGAGCAGCTCGGTGACCTGGGGCATGAAGCCGAGGTCGGTCATCTGGTCGGCCTCGTCGAGGACGGTGATCCGCACCTGGTCGAGGTGGCAGTCGCGGCGCTCGACGAGGTCCATGAGGCGCCCGGGGGTGGCGACGACGACCTCGGCGCCCTCTCTCAGTGCGACGACCTGCTTGTTGATCGACACGCCGCCGAAGACGGTCGCCGTCCGCAGCTTCAGGGCCTTGGCGTACGGCTCGATGGCGGCGGTGATCTGCTGGGCGAGCTCACGCGTGGGGACGAGGACCAGGGCAAGCGGCTTCTTGGCGTCGGCGCGTCGGCCGGCCGTCCGGGTGAGGAGCGCGAGGCCGAAGGCGAGCGTCTTGCCGGAGCCGGTGCGCGCGCGGCCCAGGACGTCGCGTCCCGCGAGGGCGTTCGGCAGGGTCGCGGCCTGGATCGGGAACGGGGTGGTGACGCCGAGGTCGGTCAGCGTCCGCAGGAGCTCCGCGGGGAGTTCCATGGCGTCGAAGGTGTCGGCGGGCGGCAGGGCCGGCGTGATGGTGTCCGGTAGCGCGAACTCACCCTTGACGGGGGCGGGGCGGCGGGTGTCGTTCGTACGGTCCGAGCGGTTCATGGGGCCTTCCTCGATGCGGCGATGCGGAGATGCGGCGCGTATCGAGGAATCCACGGCGTGAATGCGCCGGAGGAATTGCAGGAACGGGCCGAGAACAGTACCTGTACGGATCCGGGCATATCCGTGCGATGCGGTACCACGTCACGGGATCCGGTGTCGGAATGCCGGGGACCTGCCGGGCAGCGGCCTACGGCCGGCGGCGGGTTGCAGACCCGGTAAAACGGCGACGGCCGGTGCCCCCCACCCTGGGGGTGGGGGGCACCGGCTGCGTCAAGCGTCAAGCTTAGGCGGGGGTGATGTTCTCCGCCTGCGGGCCCTTCTGGCCCTGCGTGACGTCGAAGTTCACCTTCTGGCCCTCCTGCAGCTCACGGAAGCCGGAGGACGCGATGTTCGAGTAGTGGGCGAAGACGTCGGGGCCTCCACCCTCCTGCTCGATGAAGCCGAAGCCCTTTTCCGAGTTGAACCACTTAACGGTGCCGGTAGCCATGCGATATCTCCTTCGAGGCATTACCCGGAATTCACACTGCGCGAATCCCGGCGTCGCCGCGATGATTGCCCCGTCCGGAAAAAGCACCGAAAATACAAAAAGTGCTCTGACGGTAACGAACCCGCCTAAGCACTTGAAGTCTATGGGAACCACAACTGCAACTGATAACTACTGTATCACGTAATGGGCCGGAGGGCTCTTTGGGGCGGAACTTCTTCGATTCGCGTGTCGGCCGGGCCCCCGCGGCCCTGCCACCGCCCGCCCGTGGCCCCGCCACCGCACGCCTGTGACCCCGTCCCGCGTCGTCCCGCGCGCCTCGCGCAGCGCCGTACGGTGATCACCAGGCCGAGGAAGACGGCGACGCCGCTCTCGTGGAAGCGGCCGAGGACGGCGACGATCGTGACCCGCGGGTGTCCGGCCATGTGCACCGGCCCGACGGAGGGGCACCGTGACGACCTCGGCCTCGTCGGCCACGGCATGGTGAAGGTCCTCGACGGCGGCCTCGGTCCGGCCTTGTCCCGGCCTGCCGTGGGAGCCTGCGGTCGCGTTCGCCGCCCTCGCCCACTACCACCGGGAGCTCTGAGCCCTCGGTCAACTCCCCTCGCTCCAGGACGATGTGGCAGAGTCGGGACGGGTTCGGGGTGAGGGGGCTGCGTGGCGCGAGTGGTCGACGGTCGGTTCGAGCTGGTGGCACGGCTCGGCGGTGGCGGCATGGGAACGGTGTGGCGGGCGCGGGACACGGCGCTGCACCGCGACGTCGCCCTCAAGGAGGTGCGCCCGCCCGACCCCGCGCTGGCGGAGTACGACCCCGAGGGCGCCCGCGCCCTGCGCGCCCGCGTCCTGCGCGAGGCGAGAGCCCTCGCCCGTATCGCCCATCCGCACGTGGCGACCATCCATCACATCGTGGACGGCGGCGAGGACACGTACCCCTGGCTCGTCATGGAGCTGGTCACCGGCGGCTCCCTCCAGGACCGGCTCGACCGGGGTCCGCTGTCGCCGACCGAGACGGCCACGCTGGGGCGCGGGGTGCTGTCCGGGCTGCGGGCGGCGCACGCGGCGGGCATCCAGCACCGGGACATCAAGCCCGCCAACGTCCTGCTGCGACCGGACGGCCGGCCGGTCCTCACCGACTTCGGGATCGCGGCGGTGCACGGCGCGACGGCGCTCACCGCCGCCGGTTCGATCATCGGCACCCCCGACTACATGGCGCCCGAGCGGGTCGGCGGCGAGGAGGGCGGCCCGGCCGCCGACCTCTGGTCGCTGGCGATGATGCTGTACGTCGCGGTGGAGGGGCACCATCCGCTGCGGCGGGCCAACACGCTGGCGACCCTCGCCGCCGTCCTCGGCGAGGACGTGCCGCCGCCGCGGAACGCGGGAGCCCTGGCGCGGGTCCTGACGGACGTCCTGGTCCGGGACCCCGCGGCGCGACCGGACGCCGAGACGTTGGACCGGCTGCTCGCGGAGGCGGAGACCCCGGCGCCGCCACCCGCCGCGGCCGGCGCCCCCACCTCGTACCCGTTGGCTCCGCCCCTCCCCGCCGCTCCGCCCGGGAAGCCCGGGAAGCCCGGCAAGCGGCGGGTCACGGTGTACGCGGGGGCCGTCGCCGCCGTGGCGCTCGGCGGCGTACTCGTCTGGTCGCTGCTGCCCGACGGCGACGGTGACGGTGGCGATGACGGCGGGAAGGCGGGCGGCGCGCCGTCCTCCGTGGTGCCGTCGGCGCCCGCGTCCCCGTCCGCGTCGACGTCGACAGGCGCACCCGCCGGTGGCTCCGGGATCACCATCGGGATCAAGTTCGACCAGCCCGGGCTCGGCTGGAAGAACCCGGACGGCACCTTCTCGGGCTTCGACGTGGACGTGGCCGCGTACGTCGCCCGCGCGCTCGGTCACGACCTCGCCGACGTCACGTGGAAGGAGGCCAGGAGCGCCACCCGCGAGTCCCTCCTCACCGGCGGTGAGGTCGACCTCGTCGTGGCCACGTACACGGTCAACGACCAGCGGAAGCGGCGCGTCGACTTCGTCGGCCCCTATCTCGTGGCCCATCAGGACGTCCTGCTGCGGGCGGCCGACACCGCCGTGACGCGCCCGGCGGACCTGAACGGCCGGAAGGTCTGCTCGGCCGTGGGCTCCACCTCCGCGCTCAACGTCCGGACGCTCGCCCCGCAGGCGCAGCTCCGGGAGTACGACGGTTACGCGCGCTGTGTCGACGATCTGGCGTCCGGCGCCGTCGACGCCGTCACCACCGACGACTCGCTCCTCGCCGGCTACGCCGCCCAGGCGGCGTTCAAGGGCAGGTTCAGGCTCGCCGGCTTCCGCACGACCGACGAGCCGTACGGCATCGGCCTCCCGAAGGGCAGCCCGCTCACGTCGAAGGTCCGGTCCGCGCTGGAGCAGATGGTCTCCGACGGCTCCTGGCAGGCCGCAGTCCAGCGGAACCTTCCGCTCCTGCGCGCGGACGCGCCGCCGCCGCTGCGGTAGCCGGGCGCGGCCTTCGGGTCTCGTGTTCGGGTGATCGTCCGCTGCTAGTGTCCGGTGCGGGGCGTGTGTCCCGTCCCAGGGTGAGGAGGAGCCCATGAACGCCGCGGACGAAGGACGGCAGCAGCTGGACGCGGCCAGCGTCCTCAACGCCAAGAGAACGCTCCTCCAGCTCCTGGCCAGGGCCGGGGTCTGGTCCGGCGACGCCGAGGAACTCATCGGGCTCGTGGAGGCCGGCGCCCTCGCCCTCGCCCACACCGAGATCGGCGACAGCGGACGGAGCGGGCCGGGAGACAAGGGCGAGCTCTACGAGGCCGGCTGGCGGGACGGCACCCGGGCCGTCGCCGACGCACTCGCGGACATCGCCGAGCGCACGCTGCGCCACGCCCTCGCCCCCGATCCGACGGTGTCGTCGCCCGACGAGCGTTCCCCCGTCGGGCGGGCGGAGATGGAGCGGGCGAAGGTCGCGATCACGCCGCTCTACCTCTCGTACACCGAGGTCTCCGACCTGGACCCCGACGCCACCGAGCAGGTGCTCACCGCCGTCCTCGGCACGATGAGCCCCCGCCAGCGCGCGGGGTACCCGGGCCGTCTGACGGAGTTCTCCACGACCCATCACGCGCGCCTGGAGCGGTTGTACGCGGAGTACGGCCCCGGCAGCGCGATCGCGATCCACGGCCGCTATTCGCTCGTCCACTCCCCCACCAGCGTCGCCGTCCTGGAGCGGCTCGCCGCCGCGCCGGAGACGCTGCACGAGGAGTGGGACGCCGCCGAACTGCCGCCCGCGTGGCTGGACGGGCTGACCACGGCCTGGGGTTCCGCGGCCTAGGGTCTGTCGTTTGGATCAGGCCGGATCAGGGAGCGGGGTCTGGTGCCGTGCATCGCAAGGCGGAGGAGGGAGTCGACGTGGTGGGGGTACCTCCCGTGCCCGAAGGGCTACGGGGGACGTCGGCGAGTGACGACAACGCGGCGAGGCGCGGTGCCAGGCGCCGCGAGCCCGGCATGATCCAAACGACAGGCCCTAGCTGTATCGATCACGAGCGGTCCGGCTCGGGCGGTCCACGACCTCCTGGTCGAGCGTGAACGCCTTCGCGGGGGTGGCGGCGGCCATCGCCGCCACGGCCGCCCGGTGCGGGTCCGTCCATTCGAGGAGCCGGCGGGCTTCCCCGCCGGCTTTCAGCAGCGCTTCCGCGCGCACCCACAGGCGGAGCAGGGCCGCGCCCGGGTCAGGCCCGCCGGCTGCCGCCCGTACGTCGGCCTCGGGCAGGATCCGGCTCAGTACCGACAGGGGGCCCGGCCTGCGCGTGGAGGGCTCCACGTCGACGCCGACGGCGCCGGGGCCGACGGCCGCCGCGACCAGCCCGTCGGCGTGGCTCAGGCTGATACCCACGCCGGGGTGGTCCCGCAGGTACGGGCGGCCGTGGCCGGTCCGCCCGCACCCGGTGCAGTACTGGGCGGGTGCCGACTCCTCCGGTGAACCCCCGGTGAACCGGGCGACGCACAGCCGCAGCAGCAGCCGTGCGGCCAGGACGTCGTCCCGGCGGCTCGGCACGCGGACCGCGTCCAGCCGGCGCAGCTCCCACGGTTCGAGCAGTCCCTCGTGCAGCCGCGGGTGGGCGAGGACTTCGCCGGTGGTGGCGACGGCGACCAGGCCCGTACGGGAGTCCCGGCCCGGCAGCGGGCCACCCCCGGTCACGTGCGCGTGCTCACCCCGCGGCGGTCGCACCGGGGGCGGCGGCCGTCGCGGACGGGGTCAGAAAGCGCCGCTCCACGCGGCTGAGCGTGCGGAAGTCGTCGATGGTGACTTCCTGGAGGTCGATGGTGTCGCCGGAGATCTCCTCCAGGAGGTCGATGAACTCCAGGAAGTCCATCGAGTCGATGAGCCGGGCCTCGATGAGGTCCTCGTCGACGTCGATCGGGCCGTCGAGGCCGGGGTTCTTCTCGTGGAGCCACTCGGCGATGCGTTCCATGGTGCGGGTCACTCCTTGCTGGTACGGGTGTTCCTGTCGTTGCGCTCGGTTCAGGCGGCCTGGGCGGCGCGGAGTCGTACGAGGGCCTGCTCCGGGGTGCCGTGGGCGAGGATCATCGCGTGCACCCAGCGTTCGACGCCGAAGGCGACGCAGGCGCTGTACGCGGGTCCCTCGGCGCCCGCCCGGATGTCCAGCCGCTCGCCGAAGAAGTTGCGGTGCCGGTTCACGGAGGCGATGGCCGTGCCGTCCGGGGCGCTGAACTCGTGCTTGACCGGGTCGAGCGCCATGAGGCGGGCGCGGGAGCCGCCCCGGTCGTAGAACGGGTCGTCGGCCGTGGCGCGGGTCAGGTCGAGACCCAGGAGCCCGGCCACTTCCTGAACGAACTCCGCGCCCTTCTCCAGGTGTTCGACCGCACCCTGCTTGGTACCGAGGTACAGGACTTCCCGCATGTGGAAGCCCCACAGGCGTCGCAGCCCGTCGTAGTGGGTCTCGTTGCGGAAGCAGCGGCCGGTGGCGGAGAGCCGCAGCCCGTCCTCGCCGACGTCCCGGCCCTCCAGGGAGAGCAGCAGGCCGTAGCAGGTGGCGGAGGGCAGCAGGTGCCCGGTCGGCCGGAGCGGCAGCTCTCCCGGATTCTCGCCGGCCGCCAGGCCGTCGAGCGCCTCGGGGGTGAACCGCCCTGCGGAGACACCGAGATGGGGGAAGTTGCGGAAGTAGTCCAGCCGGGCCAGGCCCTCCACGGACAGCAGCGGCGGACCGACCACCTCGGGGGCGGAGAGGCGCGCGGCCAGACCGGTCAGCAGGGCGTCGAGGCCGTGCAGCAGGGCGGTGTGGACCGGGTCCAGCGTGAGCAGACCCGGACCCGGGCTCCTCAGGCCGCCGTCCGGCAGGGCTGTGCTGCTGCTTGTACTCATGGAACCGCTCCCTCTCAGCGTGGGCGAACAGTCGGGGGCGTCGGCAGGCGGGCAGGACGCATCTCCACGACGTGACGGTGGCGGCGCTGACGGCGCTGTCGCGACGGTCCGTACGTCCGGGGAATGGACCCTAGGCCAGCCCTTCGCGACTTGTCTAGACCAAAGTCGGCGGGCCGGTGCACGTCGTCAAGAGTTCGTTTTGATCTTCCGGACAAGTCAACTGTGCATATCAAGCCGACACTTGACAGCAGCTATGGTCTAAACCAATGCTGCTGCGTAATCGGCAGCGCCCGTCCTCGGCCCTGACTCCCGTTTTGGAGGGACCACATGACGACCCCCGCTCCCCACGGCCGCTCGCGCCGTCCCCGGCTGCACCGGGCGGCGTCGGACCTTCCGTACTTCAGCGCGGACGGCGAGTCCTATCTGGCCCAGACCACCCTGCGGGAGCTGAAGAAGTCCCGCCCCCTGCGGGTGCTGTCCGAGGAGGACTTCGCCCACTGGCAGACGTACGGATACGTCATCGTCCGGGAGGCCATCGCGGCGGCGGACGCCAGGCGGCTCCTCGACTTCACCTGGGACTTCCAAGGGCTGGACCCGGACCGGCCGGACAGCTGGTACGAGGACCGGCCGTTCCGCTCCGAGCTGGACCAACAGCTGCACGTGTACGGCTTCGTCGAGGCGTACCACCACCAACTGCTCTGGAACAGCCGCCAGTCCCAGCGCGTGTACGACGCCTTCGTCGACGTGTGGGACTGCGAGGAGCTGTGGGTCACCCTGGACCGGCTCAACCTCAACCCGCCCAACGTCGGGAACCGTGACCGCGCCCTGATCGAGCCCACCGACCGGGGCTTCGACATCGAGTTGCACTGGGACATCGACACCACGCTCGGCGTCCCGCCGCAACGGGTGCAGGGGATCATCGCGCTCAACGACACCCGGCCCGAGACCGGCGGGTTCCAGTGCGACCCGGAGCTCTTCCGGCGGTTCGAGGAGTGGAGGATCGCCCAGCCGGCCGGCCGGGACCCCCTCCGTCCCGCCGTGGACCGGACCGAGTTCCCCGTCGAGCGGCCCGAACTCCACCCCGGCGACCTGCTGATCTGGAACGGCCTCCTCGCCCACGGCGTGGCGCGCAACGCCTCCGAGAACGGGGTGCGGGCGGTCCAGTACCTGTCGATGATGCCGGCGCTCGAGGAGCACGAGAGGCTGCGGCGCTCCCGTGTCGAATCCTGGCGGCACCTGCGGACCCCGCGCTGGAACCGCACGCTCGTCGGCGATCCGGTGCTGCACGAGTCCAAGCGCTACCCCACGGCCGAACTGACCGGGCTCGGCAGCCGCCTCCTCGGTCTCACCTCGTGGCACGACACGGCAGCGGACCGTCAGAGCGGAGAACCGGCGTGCGCCGTGTCTGTCTGACCCTCCCCACCAACCGGGCCTGCTCCGGAACCCTCAGGGCCGTCGCCGAGGAGGCCGCCTACGGCGCCCGCCGGTTCGGCGTCGAGGTGCACCTCCTGGTCCTGGACTCCTCCGAGGCACCGGTGCTCGCCGAACACCGCGAGACGGTGGACGGTCTGCCCCCGGCGCCCGGCGTGGTCGTCCACCACCTCGACGAGACCGAGCAGCGGACCTTCCTGCGGGAGGTGATCACGCGGTCCGGCGTCGCCGCACCCGACCGGGTGCTCGACCTGATGCTGCCGTCCCGTGTGTCCTACGGTGCCTGCACCAACCGCGCCTTCCTGATCGCCGAGGCCCTGGGCTGCGCGTCGGTCCACCGCCGGGACTCCGACAGCCGCTACCAGATCCACTCCGAGGGCCCGGATGGCGGCGAACCGGTCTTCCCGATCCACCACGAGCTGACGTCCCTGGGGCGGCGGGCCGCCGACGTGGCCGGGCTCGTGTCGCGGAGCAGGCTCGATCCCGCGTGCGCGGACCGGCCGGTGGCCATGGTCGGCGGCTCCTTCGTCGGCGAGATGTCCGTGGACGTCGCGGAGATCCGCCGGCTCGATCCCGCCGTCTACGACGACGTCGTCGGCCTGTCGGTCCCCGACGGCCATCCGGAGATCTGGCGCAGGCACCTCATCGCGGAGTCGTTCCGCGGAGCCGGGACCACCCCCTTCACGAGCGACCTCACCACGCTCACCCGCGTCAGCCCCACGCGTGTCGACATGTGCAACATCGGCTTCACCCGCGAGGTCTACGGCCGGGTGCCGCTGCCTCCCGCCACCGACACCATCGGCAGCGACTACTTCCTCATCCACCTCGTCCACGACGCCCGGCTGCCCGCGGTCCTGCACAACCGCCACATCATCAACTTCCATACGAACGAGCGTCGTTCCGACGCGGGCTTCCTCGCCTACCAGCGGCGGCTCGCGAAGTTCCTCCTCTCGACGCCGTACTTCAGCGCCGTGTACGAGCAGATGGCGGCCGCCGGAGCGGAGTTGCTCGACGCCGACGGCCACGTCCACGCGTCCGCCGTCGCCGGGTTCGTCAGGGACAGCACCCGGCTGGACCGCGTCGAGAGCGCCGAGCGACTCGACGTCATCGACCGCTCGTTCCGCAAGCTCGGCGGCCGCTACGCCGGAGCCGCCGACGTCCTCGCCGCCGAGCGCGAGCGACTCCTCGACGAGGCCCGCGCCGACATGGAGGAATTCGCCCTCCTCATCGACGCCTGGGGCCCGCTGACCGACTCCACGAAGTCCGTGAAAGGCATCACATGGTGAGCGAGCGAGAGACCTCGCGGCTCAAGGAGAGGCACGCCCGAGCCCGTACCGTCACCGTCGCGTACGCGGGCGGCGAGGAGCGCCGGGGCCCCGTCACGATGGGGCAGGCCAACATGATCCGCTGCATCCTGCGGGACGAGCCCGCGCACATCAACATCCACGATGTGTGGCCGACGCCCGCCGGGACCGGGATGGACGCGGCCGTCGACGCCCTGCGCGCCCTCGCGGTCCGGCACGAGGCGCTGCGCACCACGTTCCCCCACGCCCCGGGCTCCGCCCCTCGCGAGCAAGTCGTCTCCGCCGCGGGCACGTTCACGGTCACCGTCCTCGACCACGACGAACTCCCCGGCGAACCCGCCCGATACGCCGAGTCGTTGGCGCGCGACGCCCGTGACGAGCGTTTCCACCTGGACCGGGACTTCCCCCTCCGGGTGTCCCTGGTCGCCGTCGACGGCGCGCCGGTGTTCGCCGCGCTCGCGGCCAGCCACGCGGTCACGGACATCAGCGCGCTCGCCGTCCTCAAGGAGGAATGGCTCGCCCTGCTGGCCGGCGACACGCTCCCTCCGCTGACGGCGCTCACGCCACTCGGCCTCGCCGCCGAGGAGGCGGCCCCGGCCGGGCTCCGTAAGTCCGCGGCGTCGCTGGGGTACTGGGAGCGGATCATCCGCACCGGACCGCAGGCCATGTTCGCGGAACCGGGCGCCGAGGGCACCGAGGTCCGCGCGCCGCAGCTCACGCTCCGGTCGCGGCGCGGCGCCCGCGCCCTGGCCCTCGTGGCGGAGCGCACCGGCGGCCTGCCGTCGACGGTGCTGCTCACGGCCTGGTGCGCGCTCCTCGCGCACCGTACGGACCAGCCGGCCTGCGTGACCGCCGTCCCGACCTCCAACCGGTACGAGCCCCGCCTGGCCCGCTCGGTGAACACCCTGTCCCAGGACGCCCTGCTCTGCCTCGACGTCCGGGTCCCCTCCTTCGACGTCCTCCTCGGCAAGGCCTGGGGAGCCGCGCTCAACGCCTACCGGCACAGCCGGTTCGACGCCGTGAGCCTGTGGGAGATGATCGGCAGGGCGACCTTCGAGCGCGGCAGCCGGTTCACCCGCGATGTGGCCTTCAACGACGTGAGCACCCTGCCCACCGCGCTGCCCTCCACGCTCCCTTCCGCCCACGGCCCCTCCTCCCCCGGCGACGGTGCCGTCATCGGCCCTGAGCTGGAGCTCAGTTGGGGCGAGGACCAGGTGCTGCCGACCCGCGTCCTGACCTTCGTCCACGAGACGGACCCCCTGCTACGCCTCGGCATGTGGGCGGACCCCGCGCTGTTCACCCGGGAGCAGGCGGAGGGCTTCCTCCTCGGCCTGGTGCGTCTCCTGGAGGCGGCCGCCACCGGGGACGTACCGCTGGACGCGCTCACCGAGGTGACGGGGGTCCGGCCGGTCGAGCGCGGCGCGGACTGGGAGCGGGTGGACGGCTCCTGGGTCTCGCCGCCCGCCGTGGCGGAGGCCCTGAGCCGGGCCCTCGACGGCGTACCCGTACACGTCACGACGGATCCCCCGCGCGCCGGCGGATCGCCCGAGGAAGACACCGGGCGGGGCCTCACCGCGTACATCGCCTCCGGGGGCGCGCCCCTGACTCCCGCGGGCGCCCACGCCGCGTTCATGGACGTCCTCCCCGGCCGTCCCGGGCTGCTGGCTCCCCGCCGGTACGTGATCGTCCAGGGCCCGCCGGCGGAGACCGACCGGAGCGGCGCCTGGCTCCGGCAGCAGATTCTCTCGGAAGGGACCGGCCGGGAACCGGCGGATGCGACATGACGATGGATACCGATGGTGTGACCGTCCGGCAGAAGCCGGACCCGCTTCCCAGCCCGTGGCGGTCGAGCCGCTTCCGGCTGTTCTTCACGGCCCGCAGCGCGTCGCTGCTCGCCGACGGCATGCTGATGGTCTCGCTCACGACCGCCGTCCTCGGTGCGGGCTACGGGGCCAGCGGCGTCGGTTACGCGCTGGCCGCGTGGATGGCGCCGATCGTCCTGCTGGTCCTCGTCGGCGGCGTCCTCGCCGACCGGTTCACCCCGCAGGTGATGATGGTCGGGGCCGACGTGGTGCGCCTGGTCGCCATGCTCGCGCTCGCGGCGCTCCTCGCCGCGGGCGGGGTGCGGCTCTGGCACATCATGGCGCTGCTCGCGCTCAGCGGCGCCGCGACGGCCATGTTCCAGCCCGGCCTGGCGAGCATGGTCCCCCAGGTCGCCGAGGACATCCAGCGGGCCAACGCGCTCCTGCGGATCTCCGAGGCGATCTGCACCCTGCTCGGCCCCGGTCTCGCGGGCCTCCTCGTCGCCTACTGGGACGTGGCGGGATCCTTCCTGGTCATCGCGGCGGCCTACGCGCTCAGCGCGCTGGGGCTCGCGCCCCTGCGGAAGCTGAGCACCGCCAAGGACGACAGTGCCGACCCGCTGTGGCAGCGGCTGGCCACGGGCTGGCACGAGTTCCGGTCCCGGTCCTGGCTGTGGGGCGTCATCGCCGTCTGGGCGGTCTACGGCCTGTTCGTCTTCGGCCCGGCCCTGCCGCTGGGCGCCGCGCTGCTCACCGAACAGCACGGGGCGAGCGGCTACGGCTGGATCGCCTCGGCCGACGGGGCCGGCACGATCGTCGGCGGTCTGCTCGGCATGCGCGTCAAGCCCCGCCGCCCGCTCGTCGCGGGCGCCCTCGCCATGCTCTTCTTCTCGCTCAACCCCTTGGCTCCCGCTCTCGGCTGGTCGTTCACGCTCACGGCGGTCACCGGCGTCGTGGCCGGCTGCGGCTTCGCCTTCTGGGGAGTCATGTGGGCGACCAGTGTGCAGTCCCACATCCCGCTGGCCGTCCTCAGCCGCGTCTCCGCCTACGACATCGCCGGCTCCATCATGGTGATCCCGCTGGGGCGGGCACTGGCCGGGCCGGCGGCGGAGACCTTCGGTGCCGACCGGGTGCTGCTCTTCTCCGCCGTGACGGGTGTCGTGTTCCTCGGCGTCATGCTCTGCGTCCCGGCCGTCCGCGCGCTCGGCCGAGCCCCGGAGGATGACGGCGCGGCGCACGACGACGGCGGCGGAGGCCGCTGACGTACGCGGCGGGAGGCGGTACGGGGGTCGAGCGGCGGGACCGGGGCGGGTGACGGTGCCGGGGCGGGTGGCGGTACGGGGGCGGGTGCGCACGGGCGGCCCGCCCTCGGCGTTTCGGCCATGCGCGCCTCCGGGCACGGCCCTCCTCCGGCAAGGGTCGGTGTACCCGGCATGCTCGGGTTTTCGCTCTGCCATGCGGATCGCGACACGTCCGAAAGACGCGTGTTCGAAATTGCCGCCGTTTCGTTGAGCCGCATGACATCCGGGCGACACCCGGACGGCTCAGCGACGGAGGACACCATGCATCCCTCCCCCACCCCGCCGACGACACCCACCCCACCGGATCAGGACACCGCCGACGGCGGCCCCTCCGCCTCCGAACGGCTGCTGTTCGGCGGGGAACTCGCGTACGACTTCGGCTGGAGCCAGCACCACGGCGTCTGGCTGAAGCTGAGCCTGCGCGCCATGGCGCTCTCGCTTCCCCGACAGGTCGGGATCGCCGTGCGACTGGCCCGCGAAGCCGACCGCCGGGCTCTGTACACGGTCGTGGCAGCCGAGTTCGGGCGGGGTGTCACCCAGGCGGTGTCGCTGATCGCCGTGAACGCGATCCTGGTCGAGCTCCTCGCCCAGGGCAGCACCGTCGAGCGGCTGCGCTCCGCGCTGCCCTCCCTCGTCGTCGTCGCCGTCCTCGCGGTGCTCGCCTCCGCGGGGAAGTCGGCCTCCGCGGCGGCCACCGGGATCCTGGAGCCCAAGGTGCAACGGGTCGCCACGGAGCGGTACTTGGGCCTGGTCGCCCGGGTCGAGCTGGAGGCCATCGAGGACGACGCCTTCCACAAGCTGATGGACTCCGCCCAGTGGGGTGCGGAGTCGTCGCGCCGGATGGTCGGTTACTGCACGGCCGTGGTCACCTCGGCGATCTCGCTCGTCGCGGCCGCCGGCGTCCTGACCGTCCTGCACCCCTTGCTGCTGCCCCTGCTGATCGCCATGGCGCTGCCGAGCGCGTGGAGTTCGCTGACGATGGCGCGGGCACGGTACGTGAGCTGGCACCGGTTCGTGCAGCACGCGCGGGCCGCGCAGCTGATCAGCCGGCTGCTGATCGACCAGCAGGCGGCGGGAGAGGTCCGGGTCCACGACGTGGGTCCGTTCCTGCTCGAACACTTCCGGGGCATGGCGGAGACCAGCGAGCGGGAGCAGACCCGGCTGGCGTGGATCGGTGCCCGTACGGGACTGACGGCGGACGCGGCGCGCGGGCTGGCCACCGTCGGCACGTACGTCGTGCTCGGGCTGCTCCTGTGGGACGGGCACATGGCGCTCGCCGTCGGCGGCACGGCCGTCCTCGCGATCCGTACGGGTTCGGCGAGCATCACCGATCTGGTGCTGCGGGTCACCGACGTACAGGAGGAGTCGCTGTTCGTGGCCGATCTGGAGACCCTCTGCGAGGAGGCGGTCCGCCGCGAGATCCCCGCCACCGGGGTGGACCTGCCCGAGGAGGTCGACGAGATCCGGTTCGAGAAGGTCACCTTCACCTATCCGGGAGCGGAGAAGCCGTCCCTGAGCGAGGTCGACCTGGTCATCCCCCGGGGCAGGACGGTCGCGTTCGTCGGCAGGAACGGCTCGGGCAAGACCACGGTCACCCGCCTGCTCTGCGGGCTCTACCTCCCGGACGACGGCCGGGTGACCTGGGGCGGGGTCGACACGGCGCGGGCCTGCCGGGCGCAGGTCTTCGACCGTGTCGCGATGGTCGCGCAGAACTTCCATCGCTGGCCCTTCACCGCCCGCGTGAACATCGGCATCGGCCGGCCCGGGGGCCCGCTCGACGACGCGCCGATCGGGGCCGCGGCGGCGTACGCGGGCGCGGACGACGTCGTCAAGGGGCTCCCCCGGGGTCTGGACACGCTCCTGGCGCGCGGCTACCGGGGCGGCCAGGAGATCTCCGGCGGACAGTGGCAGAAGATCGGCCTCGCCCGGGCGCGGTACCGCGACGGCCGGGTCCTGATCGTGGACGAACCGACGAGCGCCCTCGACCCGGCCGCCGAGCAGCGGGTCTTCGACCAGATCCACCGCCTCGCGGGCACCGGCCAGACCACGATCCTGATCACCCACCGTCTGCACAGCGTGGCCCACGCGGACCTCATCTACGTGATGGAGGAGGGCCGGGTCGTGGAGGCCGGGACCTTCGCGGAACTGATGGACCCCGCCACCGGCACGGGTGCCTTCCGCGAGGCGTACGAACTCCAGGCCCGGCAGTTCGTCCGCCCCTCCGTCCCTTCCCAGGGCGGGCGCGCGAGCGCCGAGTCCCCTACGGACACGAGGCCGTGAGGAGGGACGCCACCGCTTCTGCCGTGTCCGGGTGACGGTCAGTGAGAAGCGGGTGGTGCGGGGCTGGGCCCGTCGGGGTCCAGCCCTCCTCGCAGCCCAACAGCTCCGCCACCGCGTCGCAGGTCTCCGGGTGCGCGGGCAGCAGGGCCGCGCCCTGTGGGTGCGGAGGCGGTCCGTCCGTCGACGTCCATGCGTCCGTGCAGCCCAGCAGCTCCGCGAGCGCGTCGCAGGTGTCGGGATGCGCCGGCAGCAGCTTCGCTCCCAGTGGGGTCGTGGAGTGCGGGCGGACGCGGGACGCCGAGGGGGTGGACGGTTGCTGCCGCCACGGCGGGACCCAGGAGTCCAGGGCGGCGAGCCGGGCCGGGAAGATACGGCCCGCCTCGCGGATGAGCAGCGGTGCCAGCTCCGCCGCGTTCGACCGGAGCGTGGTGATGAGCACCGGCAGCCACGGCAGCAGGACGGCGTCCGGCAGCCGCCCGAAGGCGTTCGACACGGCCTCCACCACGACGTCCGCGAGTCCCGGCACCGGTTCGAGCGCGTGGACGAAGCCGCTGAGGTAGCGCGGGTAGGAGGGCACCACCAGGGGGTTGCCGAGGAGCTCGTCGCACCGTGCCCGCAGCTCGGCTCTGGAGAGCGTGCCGAGCTGCACCTGCGCCGCCCACAGCAGTGCCGTCTTCGCCGGGTCCTGCGGGTGCGACTGCGCGACCGACAGTTCGAGCTGCGTCCGGTCACACCCCAGGGAGAGCGCCAGGCTCTCCATGCTGAACAGGAAGCCCAGCATCGCGGCCACCTGCCCGGCCGTCGCCTCCTCGTCCCGGAACGCGGTCGGCAGGAGGGTGCAGTAGTGCGCGTAGCCGGTTCTGACGAAGGACTCGATCCACGGCGGCAGCACCGCTTCGCTCGTCCGGTAGTACGCGAGGAGGCCGCGCACCCGGCGCAGCACCTCCGGTGCCCCGTCCACCGTGCGCTCGGCCGCCAGGACCTCCAGGGCGCGGGTGCCCAGCTCGTCGGCGAGGCGCCGGCCGCCGAGGTACAGCGTCGCGTCCTCGACCGCCGCCAGGACCTGAGCGGTCGTCGTCTGTGGTCCGTACGCGGTGCGCCGCAGGCGCTGCTCCAAGACCTGTTCGAGGCTCACGCCCTCGTATCCGAGCTCGATGAGCGCCCGCTGGTGGGTGCCGAGGGACAGGTCCCACGACTCCTGGATCGACCGCTCGCCGAGCCGCCGCTCTCCCATGATGGGCCGGGCGGCGCCGGGCGGCATCAGGCGGCGCAGCATCCACAGGACGTCGGAGCAGGCCCGGAGGTCCGGCTCGGACGCCATGTCGAGGAGGGCGCGCCGCACGCCGCGCTGCTGGAGGTTCAGCTCCAGCGGTGCCAGCCGGTCGTGCACGTCGCGCGCGAGGGGTGGCAGCGCGTCGTAGCCGACCTGACCGATCCGGTCGCCGCCCATCATGATCTCGACGAGGCGGCGCACGTCCCGGCGCCCCGGCACCGAGTCCTTCTCGATGCAGGTGACGGCCGCGTCCTGGAAGTCGTACGGCGTCGGCTTGGCCCGGTCCCGCATGCCGGCCAGCAGGATCGACGTCTCGAAGACGGCGATCGCGTCGGCGGTCGAGGCCAGGTAGCCGCTGCGGCGGGCCGCCCGGACGATGTCCACGGACCAGCCGAGCAGTTCGGCCTCGTCCAGGGTGTCGACGACCGGCGGCCGGCGCAGGAAGCCGGAGAGCCGGTCGTCCGCGCCCACGGGCACGACGGGCGCGGCGGCCTTCGCCACCGCCTTCGTCGGGGCCGGCTTCTTCGTGCCGGCCTGGCCTTCCAGGCGGTACGGCTTCACCCGGGTGCGCTTGAGGTTCTTCCCCCACTGCGTCGCGGCGATCGACACCGACCCGGGGGCGAGACCGAACTGCGCCTCGATCGCGGAGTGGCTGGACGGGATCAGCCCGTACTGCCAGGTGGTGGCGGTCCGTGGGGAGATCGTGAAGCCGGTGGTGCCGTCGGTACCGGTAGCACCGTTGGTGCCGCTGGTGCCGCTGGTGCCGTCGGTGCCGCTGGTGCCGCTGGTGCCGTCCACGCCGAACTCGTCGACGCGGCTCGCGGCGTGGAAGGCGCCGCACACGTACAGACAGTCCGCCGGGTCGGTGCCGGTCGCGGCCAGGTGCTCCCGCATCCGGGTCCACATGTACCGCTCGCGGTACTCGTCGACGCGGACCCGGTCCCCGTCGCCCGGGGCGAGTCGCCGGAACAGGCTGCCGATGAGGAACATGACCTGGCGGTAGGTGTCGTGGTCGCTGTCGCCGAGCGGTACCTCGACGTACTGGTGCCACCACTCCGACCAGTGGCGGACCTTGCCGTGGCGGAGGAGGTGCTCCTCCAGCTCGGCGAAGCGCGGCCGCAGGTCGCCGATCTCGACGCCGACGGCCTCGCCGTGGAGCGCCGCCTCCGCCTCGGTCTCCGCGGGCTTCGCCCTCGGGGCCGCCGCGCCGGCGGCGTTCTCGTCCGCCCCGTCCGGGTCCCCGGCCCGGTCGTGCCGGGCGTCCCACTGGAAGACGTGGTCGGAGGAGCGGTCGACGAGGACCAGTTCCACGCCGGGGGTGTCGAGGGCGTACGCGATGGCCTGGTACTCGGCGGAGGCCTCGGTGATCGGCGCGACGACGGACAGCGGGGCCCAGTCGGGCGGGAAGCCGTCGATCTCGCTGGCGAACGCCTGCACGGCGACGGGCAGCCGGCAGTTGCGCAGCTCGGTCAGGAGCGGCGCCATGTCCTCGCACAGCTCCAGGTACACGACCTTCGGCTGCTTCTCGCGCAGCCGGCGGGCCATGGCGAGCGCCGACGCGGGCGAGTGGTGGCAGACGGGGAAGATCTCCAGCGGTTCGCCCGCTGCCCGGTCGACGTCGTCGACCATGCCGAGGAGGATGCCTTCCAGGGCGTCCCCTCCACCGGCGAACTCGGTGGCCGCTTCGTGGAGTTGACCCCGCAGTGCGGCGAACGGGGTCTCGGGGGCCGCGCTCATGCCAGCTTGGCGATCGCGTCGCGACCGCCCTCCAGGAACTCGGGCCAGGAGCCGCCTTCCTCCTTGCCGCGCGGCTCGACGACGCCGTGCAGGTACTTGTTGAGGATGGCGAGGTCCTCGGGCTCGCGGCGGGCGAGGGAGCCGACGAGCGAGGCGGCGAGGGTACGGGCGGTCAGGGCGCGCTCACCGAAGAAGTTGCTGTGGAGGACGGCGTCTTCGAGAACGCCGATCTGTTCGGCGGTGGACAGCGCGGACTCCAGCTTCTCGTCGTCGCTGCCCGCCGCCGCGGCGGAGGCGCGGAGATCGGCGAAGCTCTGGAGGAGGACGTCGAGGAGGGTGGGCGGCACGTCCAGGTCGATCTGGTGCCGGCGCAGCAGCTCCTCGGTGCGGAACCGGACGATCTCGGCCTCGCTCTTCTTGTTGGTCACGACCGGGATGCGGACGAAGTTGAAGCGGCGCTTGAGCGCGGAGGACAGGTCGTTGACGCCGCGGTCGCGGCTGTTGGCGGTGGCGATGATGGAGAAGCCCGGCTTCGCGAAGACGATGTTGTCGCCGCCGCCGTCGCTCTCCAGCTCGGGGACGGAGACGTACTTCTCGGAGAGGATCGAGATGAGCGCGTCCTGCACGTCGCTGGTGGAGCGGGTCAGCTCCTCGAAGCGGCCGATGGTGCCGGTCTCCATCGCGGTCATGATCGGCGACGGGATCATCGACTCCCGGGACTGGCCCTTGGCGATGACCATGGAGACGTTCCAGGAGTACTTGATGTGGTCCTCGGTGGTGCCGGCGGTGCCCTGCACCACCAGGGTGGAGTTGCGGCTGATCGCGGCCGAGAGGAGCTCGGCGAGCCAGCTCTTGCCGGTGCCGGGGTCGCCGATGAGCAGCAGGCCCCGGTCGGAGGCGAGGGTGACGATGGAGCGCTCGACGAAGCTGCGGTCGCCGAACCACTTCTGCGTCACCTCCCGGTCAAGGCCGTCGGCGCGCTCGGAGCCGAGGATGAAGAGGCGGACCATCTTCGGGGACAGGCGCCAGGAGAACGGCTTGGGGTTGTCGTCGATCGACTCCAGCCAGTCGAGTTCCTCGGCGTACTTGATCTCGGCGGGAGAACGGAGCAGGTCGGACATGCGAAGGGCCTCTCAGGTGAGGAAGGTCTTGAGTTCGTGGACGAGCTTGTCGATGTGGCCGGAGACCACCGGGGTGCCGAGCGCCTTGAACCGCTCGCGGAACCAGGGGTTGACCTCCTGCCGTCCGGAGCTGGTGACCGAGCCGACGGGGATGAACCGCACCCCGGACCGGTGGACCGCCTCGATGCCCTCGAAGAGCGGCTGGGAGCGGTCGAACTCGTAGAAGTCGGAGATCCACACCATGACGGTGTTCTTGGGTTCGGCGATCTTCGGCCGGGCCATGGCCATGGCGACCGGCCCGTCGTTGCCGCCGCCGAGGTTGGTGCGGAGCAGGACGTCGAACGGGTCGTGCACCCAGGGAGTGAGGTCGATCGCGCGGGTGTCGTACGCGATGAGGTGGACGTCCACCTTCGGCAGTCCCGCGAAGATCGAGGCCAGGATGGTGCAGTTGACCATCGAGTCGACCATGGAACCGGACTGGTCCACGACGACGACCAGCCGCTGGGGCGTGGTCCTGCGGACGGTGTGCCGGTAGTAGAGGCGGTCGACGTAGAGTCGCTCCTCCTCCGGGCTCCAGTTGGTGAGGTTCTTCCAGATGGTGCGGTCGATGTCGAGGTTCCGGAAGACCCGCTTGGGCGGGACCGAGCGGTCCAGCTCGCCGACGGTCGCCTTCTCCACCTGTGTCCGCAGGACCTCGGCGACCTCGTCGACGTAACGCCGGATGAGGGACTTGGCGTTGGCCAGGGCAATGCCGGAGAGGTTGCCCTTGTCGCGCAGGAGCTGCTCGATCAGGGACATGCTCGGGGTGAGCTTGGCCGCGAGCGCGGGATCCGCCAGTACCTCGCGCAGGTGCATGCGCTGGACCAGGTCCGCCTCGACGGCGCCGAGTTCGGCTCCGAGACCGCCACCGGTGAGGCCCGCTCCGGCCGCCCGGCCGCCGCGCAGCCCGCCGGGCGGGCAGCCGAGCGCGCGCTCCAGCCAACCGGCGTCCGACTGCCAGCGCGCCAGCTGACCGGCGGAGACGGTGCCGGAGCCGGTGGAGAAGACGTTGAGCAGGACCTTCGAGGCGAGTGCGGCGCGCCGTACCTCGGCTGCCCGGTCGCGGGCGTCGTCCGGTTCGGGCTCCGGGGTCATCAGGCCGTCGAACTCGTCGGCCAGCTCCGGATGGCGCTGGACGACGGAGTCGACGGACGCGCCCGGGTCGAGCAGCGCCGAGGGGAGGCCGATGTCCTCGACGACGGCGAGGCTCGCGGACTCCAGAGAGGCCTGCTCCTCGTGGTCGAAGAGCCGGGCGAGGAGACGCCAGTAGAGGACCTGACGGCGGTTGTCGTCGGAGTCGACGGCGTCGGCGGCTTCGGCGGCAGTGACAGAGGTGGCGGGGTCGGTGCGGTCGGTCATTTCCGCAGCAGCCTTCCGGCCCGTTCACGCAGGACGGCGACGGAGTCCGTGGCCGCCTTCTCCGCCCGGACGCCGGCCTTGTCGGTGGTTCCTCCGGCCCAGGCGCCCGCGTGGACGGCGACCGTCTTCTTCCGCACCGTCGTCTCGACGGCGAGGGGCTGGAGGACGAACGCTCCGGCGTCCCAGCGGAGGAGTCCGATGCACGCGCCGGACGCGGCGACCGTCTCCGGGGTGAGCGGACCGGCCGCGGGGACGCGGTCGGTGTCGACGGCCAGCCGGTGCCCGGCGACCGCGAACGCCGTCGTCCCGTCGTCGTCGTGCTCCACCGCGTACCCCTCGACGAGGACGGGCACGGCGATCCGGACCGGGTGACGGTCCAGCGGGGCGGTCACCGGGTCGGAGGCGGTGGACAGGATCACCCGGGCGGTGGCGAACGGGTCGGCGGGCTCCCCCGCCCGGGCCCGCTCGTCGTCCCAGACGAGGTCGCCCTCGGCGGTGACGGGCATGGCATCGACCTCCATGGAGCGGCCCTCGCTCACGGCGGCCAGCAGTGACATCCGCGGGCGGAGCAACTGCCAGAGTCCGGCGCCGACGACGGTGTCCGGCTTGGGCGCGGACACCGTCGCCCGCACCAGGCGCGGCGGTGCGCCGTCGGCGGGCTCGAACACCGCGTGGACCTGGGCCTGTACGGCGGTCGCGTGCTCCTGCACGTCGACGCCGAGCGGCAGCAGCCGGCCGGTCGCGGCGGCCGTCGAGGGGATTCGGGTGGCCCCCGGCAGGGTCAGCAGCAGCGCGCGAGACCAGAGGTCGGCCCAGCGGCGCACCGGGACGCGCTCCAGGGTGGCACCCGGGCAGGAGGCGGCCAGTTCGGCCGCGAAGCCGTCGAGCAGGGTGGCCTGACGCCGAAGCAGCGGGTCCGGCAGCATCGCGGAGACCACGGGGGCTGCGCCGGCGACCAGCTCGTGGTCGATGCCCTGCCAGCCTGCGCGGGCGATGTCGCACAGCCAGGCGCGGGCGGCCGCGAGGACGTTGGCCGCGGGGCCCTCGCCTCCGGCGGCCGGTGCGGTCGCCTCCGCACGGGCTCGGCCCGTGACGTCCCCGACGCGGGCGACGAGCGCGTCGTGCGCGGAGCCCATGAGGGCGGTGCGGGCGGCGGCGAGGGCCACGAAGTGCTCCTCGCCCGCCGCGCCGGCCGCCGTCTTCTCGGCGGCCTCGGCGACGCGGGAGGCCAGCGGCGTCCCGGCGACGGCGTCCGTGAGCGCGGCGAGGCCGTCGGCCTGCGCCGACTGCGGACGGAGCAGTCCGGCGACGAGCACCCGGTCGAAGGCGTCGACGGCCGCGAGCGCCTCGTCGAGTCCGGCCAGGGAGTCGGAGAGCAGATCCGTACGCATCAGGCCACCGCCCTCGTCGGCGGGAACCACTGCATCTCGGGCAACGGCACGGACACCGGCTCCCGTTCGAGATAGGCCAGGTGCCGCAGGAACCGGCTGAACACCGGCGCGGCCGCCGCCGTGTCGCCCTGGGCGGGGCGCGCGGCGGTCATCACCGAGACGAGCGCGTGGGCGTCGGGCTCCTCGCCGGGCGTCTCGGCCTTCAGGTAGCGGGCGACGCGCTCGGCGCCGTACGGCAGGACGGCCTCGCCGACGAGCGTCCGGATGTGGTTGCAGAACGCGCCGCGCGCGCCGCCGCAGGGACGGTTGTTGTTGGTGCTGCACGCGAACGCGTACGTCCCGGCCGCGATCGAGGACACGTACACGCGCCCTATGTCGGACCCGCTGGACACGACACCCTGCAACCGCCCGTCCGCCAGCTCGACGAACGGCACCTTGGCGAGCTTCCGCGGTCGCGCGGGCGGTACGACCCGCGCCACGCTCGACGTCTCCCAGACCGTCAAGACACCTCTCCCATGCACGTCAAAGGGATGTTCACGCCGGATCGGCGCGACAGGAACGAACCTATCCCCGCCCACTGACAACGGCCCGGGAGCGGCCGGAAAGTGGGTCGTTCACCACCAATAGGCGGGGTACTTGGGTGCGCCGCGGCGGATGCGGGACGCGGTGAAGGCGGTCAGCACGAGCAGGACCGTGGCGCCGAAGAGGAGGGGAACGAACCGGCCGGGCGCGGGCGACTGGAGCACGATGACGACGGCGGTCGCGCACGCCGGCGAGTGCGGCGTCCGCGCCAGCGTCGTCAACGCGAGGGCGACACCGGCGGCTACGGCGGCGGCCCAGGTGCTGCCGCCCGCCGCGGTCGCGACCGCGTATCCGGCGGCGGCCCCGAGCAGGTGGCCGACGACCACGCTGCGGGGCTGGGCCAGGGGGAGCGTGGGGGCGCAGTGCACCAGGGCTGCGCTGGCGGCCAACGGCGGTATCAGTACCGGCTCGTGGATGGCGGCGCCGATCGCGACGAGGCCCAGCAGGGCGGCCGTCGCCGCGGTGACGCTGTGGAACGCGGCCGCGGGTGCGGGGCGGGCCGGAGCCCGGCCGACGATCCGCGGCAGGCGGGGGCGGGGCGGGGCTGCGGGGCCGGCGAAGTCCGTAGGGCCGGTGGAGTCCTCGGGGGCGGCGGAGTCCCTGCGATCGGTTTCGGTCCGGGGTGCGGCGTCGGTGCTCATGTGATGCGGTGTTTCCGGGCGGGCGGCCGTGGGCCGGGCAGGACAGGGGCAGGGGTCGGGGCAGACGTCGGGGAGACGGTCGTACGGGACTCTGTGATCGACAGTCGGCCCGGTCATGCGCGTGATCCTGATGCGGCGGCGCAACCGATCACCACTCTAACCAGCGGTTTCGCGCCGGAGAGGGCGGGGTCGACGCGGTGCCCTCCGCCCATCCGGCGTAAAATGGGCTGAATGAACACACTCAGGTACGAGCTGGTGTTCTCCGACGGCACGGGCTCGGCGCGGGACGTCGTGATCGTGGAGCGCACCCTCGCCTCGGGGCCCGGGGGCCATCCCGTGTACGCCGACCCGACGGGCATCATCCGAGCGGAGATCAGCGACCGCGGCGAGGTACGCGTCCTCGCCTCGGGCGGCCACCAGGAACCCGCTCAGACCGTCGCGGTCCGGCCTCTGCCCGACGAGCGGGGAGAGCACGAAGAGCCCCCCGTCCACGGGGACGGGGGGCCGGCGGCACGCCGACCGTGAGCGGCGGCGCCACGGTGTGCGTCAGACGTGCAGCCCGAGCGCGGCGGTGATCACGTCGCCGATCTCCTCGGTGCGGCCGTCGAGGTAGAAGTGGCCGCCGGGGAAGACCCGCAGATCGGTGTCCGCGCCGGTGAAACCGCTCCACGCCGCCGCCCGCTCGACGGGGGCCACGGGGTCCGCGTCGCCGACGAGGACGGTGATCGGGCAGTCCAGCGGCGGGCCCGGCTCCCAGGCGTACGCGCCGATGGCCCGGTAGTCGGCGCGGAGGGCCGGCAGGGCCATCTCCATCATCTCGGGGTCGTCGAGGACGCCCGCGCCCGTTCCGCCGAGCATCCGGATGGCCGCGATCACGTCGGCGTCGCTGCTCATCCGGTCGGCTGCCTGGGGCCGGGGCTCCGGCGCGGCCCGCCCGGACAGGAACAGCCGCAGGGGGCCGGGCGCCGACCGCGCGGCGAGCCTGCGCGCGGTCTCGTAGGCGACGACCGCACCCATGCTGTGTCCGAAGAAGGCGTACGGCCGGCCGTCCGCCGGGTCCAGGGCGTCCGCGACGAGTTCGGCGAGCCGGGTGACGGATTCGACCGGCTGCTCACGATACCGGTCCTGCCGCCCCGGGTACTGCACGGCCAGCACGTCGACGGCGGGGCTCAGGAGGCGGGAGAACGGCACGTACGAGGTGGCCGCGCCGCCCGCGTGCGGGAAGCAGACCAGTCGGACCCCTCCCTCCGGTTCCCCCTGCGACACCCCACCGAATCGCCGAAGCCATGTGACGTCCACTGTTCCCCCTCGTGTCCTCGCTCGGGCGCCCGTTCGGATTCCCGTTCACGACTCTGCCGTACTCCCGCCGCTCCCGTACGCCGAACGGAGCGGTCAGCGAGTCCGGTCCCTTCACGGGGCTCCGGGAGCGAAGGACAGCATGCGGGCCTCGTGCCTCGCGTCGTCGCCGGACACACCCGACGGCGTGATCACGATCCGGCCGTTCGCATAGGCAAGGCGCCCGGCGAGCATGCCGCGTTCCGTGGACCGGGCCGTGACGGGATGCCGGAGCACCAGCTTCTGCGTGTCCGCGCCACCCGGGCCGAGCCGGATGATCCCGCCCGGCCGGTCCGCCGAGGGCGCCTCGTAGACGAGAGCGAACAGGCCGCCGTCCGCGCGCAACGGGTGCAGGGTGCTGTCCGCGGACTTCACGCCCCAGACGAGCTTCCCGGTGTCGAGGCTGTAGCCGCCGACCCGGTCGGTGCCGCCCAGGAACACGATGTCCTTGCCGACGGCGGTCCCGGGGCAGAGCTGCGTGTTCCCTCCCGAGTCCCCCGCGTCGGCGCAGTACGCGAACCCCTTGGGCCGGGCGTCGATGGTGGTACGGAGCTTTCCGCCGGGCTTCAGCGCCACGACCCGCCAATTGCCGGTGATGTCCTCGTGGTGGTAGGTGGTGAAGACGACCGGCTCGACGGAGAGCATCTTCCCGACTCGCCAGCCCGGCTGGGTGCGGTAGCGCCAGCGGACCTTGCCGGTGCGCGGGTCGAGCTCACGGAGCTGGTGGTAGGACTTGCCGCGGTCGACGCTGATCGCACAGGTGGAGCTCACGATGAGCCGGGGGCCGCCCGCGAGGTTGTCGGGGTAGCACTTCCCGGGGTTCTCCAGCGGGATGTCGTAGAGCTTGGCGCCGGTGTCGACCCGGTACGCGGCGGCCTTCATGCTCTGGACGATCGCGAGGGTGCCGCCGCTGATGGCGCTGTTCACCGTGATGGTGCCGTCCATGGAGCCGGTCTCGGTGAGCCTCTTGCGCCACCCTGCCTTGCCGGTCTTGAGGTCGATCATCTGGAGCTGGTTGCAGCGGTTCCCCGTCCAGGCCCGGTTGCTCTTGTAGACCACGACGATCTTGCCGTCGGGGGTCGGGTTGGCCGGTACCTCGCAGACCGAGGCCGGCAGCGGCACGCTCCACGCCTCGGAACCGTCCGACAGGCGGCGGGCGGTGACCTTCTCGTACCCGGCCTGGACGACGGTGTCGCCGACGATCCACAGGGGGTAGAGCTTGATGTGACGTCGGGGCAGATCGGTCCGGTCGTCGACGATCCACGCCGTGGCGTCTCCGGCCGTGCGGCCCGCGTTGAGCTCCTCCGACGTCGGGATCTTCTTCGGCGTCGGCGTGGCGACGGCGGGGGTACGGGAGGGTGTCGGCGTCGCCGAAGGGCTGGGCGCCTTGTCGGCCACGGGCGCGGCGGGCCTGCCCCAGCGGCCCTCGGTGACGGCGTACACCCCTCCGCCCGCTGCCAGGAGCAGCAGGACGAGGGCGGTGGCGAGCACCGGCCCCTTGCGGAAGCGTCCGCGGCGGGGCGGCGGCTCCGGCGGGGGGTAGCCCCCGGGGGCGTACGGGTTGTGCGGGACCGGCTGCTGCGGCTGGTGCGGCTGGTACCAGGGCTGTGGCGGGTGGTGCATCGGACTCCCCTGCTGTCCACCGGTCGTCGAGCTGTCCACTAGGAGGCGACTCGCTCGCCGGACGGGTCGGCGACCACGATCTGGAGGTGCGACGGAGCGTAGCGACGCGCCTTGTCGACCATCGTCGAGAGATCGAACTTGGCACGCGGAACGGCGACATGGACCGGGGCGGGCATCGCAGGGTCCTGCGCCAGGGCGGACACCCCCGCGGGAAGGGCCGCGCCGGGCCGGAACCGTGCCCCGATCAGCGCCCGCTGTCCGTCCGCCGGGGTGACCACGACGAACTGGGTGAGGTCGGTCCACGGCACGACCACCGTGCCGAACCGGGCGCCCGCCGCGTCGAACTGGAACGCCGTACGGCGGTTCTCGAACGAGGCGATGATGAAGGGCACCGCCGCGACGATGACGACCCCGCCCTTCATGTCGAGGGCCCAGCCGAGGAGCGCGGCCAGCGCCACGACACCCACGATCGACCCCCACAAGGCCGCCTGGTCCTGCGCGGAGAACGGATGGGTGACCCGGTAACGCTCCCATCGGCCGCGACGGCGGGTGGGCCGTGCACCGGACGTGCCACGGGCATGCGACATGAGGATATGTCCTCTCTTGACGGTGTGTCGGCTGCTCTTCGCCGACCGACTGCTCCCGCTCACCGCCCGGCCCGTCGGCACCCGACATGACGAGCCCCACACTGGACAGGCGCTCTGCAGCGCGGATGAAATCCCGCTGATGCAGGAGACTGGGAGAACTGCGCGGGCAGGGAACACGGGGACATGGGGCTTCGAAGTGGGCGTGGATGCAGGGGGGCCGGGTGCGGTTCCGGCCGGGGCGAGGGGACGGCTGCGGATCGAGCTGGTCGGGCCCGTCCGGGCACTGCGCGGTGATACGCCGATCGGACTCGGCCCGATACGGCGACAGGCGGTCCTCGCCGCCCTGGTGCTGCGCGCGCCGGCCTTCGTGACGTACGGGCAGCTCCTCGACGACGTCTGGGGAACCGAACCTCCGGGCACGGGCCACCGGGTCCTGCCGAGTTACGTCTACGCCCTGCGCAAGGCGCTGGACACACCGGGCGCCGGGCCCGCCCGGTCGGTGATCGAAGGACGGCACGGCGGCTACCGCTTCGTGCCGGGCGAGACCAGGACCGACCTCGCCGACCTCGCCGAGCACGCCGGCCTCGCGCGGCGCGCGAAGGCCTCGGGTGACCTCGGCGGCGCCCTCGACCACGTCGACCGGGCCCTGGAGCTGCTCCGCGGCGAACCCCTGCCCGGTCTGCCGGGGCCGCTCGCCGACACCGAGCGGCACCGCCTCGCCCGGCAGCGGCGCGCCCTGCTCCAGGACCGCGCCGAGTGCCTGGTGCTGCTCGGGCGGTATCCGGACGCCCTGGACGGTCTCATGGCGGCGCCGTCGGCACGGCCTCACGACGAGCCGCTTGCCGCACTGCGGATGCGCGCCCTGTACGGCAGCGGGCGGCAGGCCGAGGCGCTGGCCGTCTACCAGGAGACGCGGCGGCGGCTCCTCGACGAGCTGGGGGTGGAACCGGGCGAGGAGCTGCGCCGTGTCCACCAGGCCGTCCTCCGCCGGGAGGACGAGCTGCTGCTCGGCCGGGCGGCGGATCCGCACGCGGCCGTCCCGTACGCGGGCGGGGACACCCCGCTCCAGGACTCACCACCCCAGCCGCGCCCGCGTCCCCAGCCCCGTCGTAATGAACTGCCCGGCGACACCGCCTGCCTGGTCGGCCGCGATGCGGAACTCGCCCTGCTCACCGCCCCCGTGGCGCCCGGTGCCGTGTCCGTGATGACGATCGACGGCACGGCGGGCGTGGGCAAGACCGCCCTGGTGGTGCGCGCCGCCTGGGCGTTGGGCGACGCCTACCCCGACGGGTGCCTGTTCGTGGACCTGCACGCGTACGGCGCCGCCCATGAAAGCGTCGGCCCGCAGCGGGCACTGCGGCGGTTGCTCCGCACTGTCCGTGAGTCCGGTACCGAACTCCCCTACGACTCGCCCGACTTGGGCGAACCCGTCGACCCGGACGACGTGACGGAGCTCGTCACCGCGTGGCGTGCGGCGACGAGCGGCCTGCGGCTGCTGCTGGTCGTGGACAACGCCCGCAGCGCCGAGCAGGTCAGGCCGCTGCTGCCCGCCGGGCCGGGAAGCCGGGTCCTGGTGGCGGGCCGGAACCGCCTGCCGGGCCTCGACGCCGATCTCCGGCTCACCGTGGAGCCACTCGGCTCCGGTGACGCCGTCGGCCTGTTCCGGGAGCTCCTCGGCCAGTCCCGGGCGGACCGCGAGCCCGAGGCCGCTCGCGAGCTCGCCCTGCGCTGCGGCGGCCTCCCGCTGGCACTGCGCATCGCGAGCGCCCGGCTGCAGAACCGCCCGTCCTGGACGCTGGCCTTCCTCGCCGACCGGATGTCCGACGACGCGCGCCGCCTCGGCGAGCTGCGGGCCGGGGACCGCAGCGTGGAGGCCGCCTTCCGGATGTCGTACGACCAGCTCCCCCCTGAACTGCGGCGCGGATTCAGGGCGTTGGGCTCGGCTCCGACCGCCCGCTTCGACAGCCGCACCCTCGCCGCCATGCTGGGCGGGTCCGATGAGGACGCCGAGACCCTCCTGGAGGACCTGGTCGACGCGAGCCTGCTCCAGCAGCCGCATCCCGGCCGCTACCGGCTGCACGATCTCGTACGGGCGCACGCGCGGCGTCTCGCGGCCGCAGCGCCCCGGGAAGCCGCCGCGGACCGAGCCGCCGTCCTGGGGCTCTACGCGGCGGCGGGCCGTATCGCGAGCGACTGGGGACCGGAGGCCTTCCCCGCCGGCCACGACGTCACCGGTCCGCCGCCGTTCTCCGGTGCGGGTGAGGCCTCCGCCTGGCTGAACGCGGCGGGCGGAGACCTGGTCGACGCGGTGGCCTTCGCGGCCGCCGCCGGTGAGTTCGACCACGCCTGCCGGATCGCCGAGGCCCTGGTCGACCACCTGGCGCGCCAAGGCCACTTCCACGAGTGCCGCACCGCCCTGGAACGCGCCCTGGCCTGCGCGGACATGACGAGCGACCGACGGATGCCCTCCTCGCTGCGCATCTGCCTGGGAATCGTCGACGTCTACCAGGGGAGGTTCCGGCAGGCGGGCGACTGGTTCGCCGAAGCGCTGCGGTACGCCCGCTGCCAGGGCGATCCACGGGACCTGGCCCGGGCGATCGCCGGAATGGGCGCCGCGGCGTGGCCGCTGGGCCGGACCGACGAGGCGTTGGCCCGACTGAGCGAAGCGGTGGAACGGGCGTCCGGTCTGGACGACGACTGGCTGACCGGGATGGCGAACTGCAACCTCGGCGCGATCCACTCCCAGCAGGGACGGCACGAGCAGGCGCTGGACCACTACGCCACCGCGCTGGCCCTCGCCGAGAAGAACGGCCGCCCGCGGACGATCAGCAGCACCCTGTGCTTCGCCGCCGACGCCCATCTGGCCCTCGGCCGGCACGCGGAGGCCACGGACCTGCTGCGGCGGGCGGCCGAACTGGCCCGTGAGGCCGAGGATCTCCCGCTGCGCGCGGCGGGTCTGTCACGGCTCGCCGCGGCGGAGCACGTACAGGGGGATCTGCGCTCGGCCGTGGACACCCACCACGAGGCGCTGTCGACGCTGACCCGACACACGAGCACGTGGCTGGAGATGGGCGTCCGGATCCGCCTCGGCGGCACGTACGCGGCGGCGGGCCGGCACGCCGAGGCGCGCGAGGAGTTCCTTACCGCGCTCGCCCTGCCCGGGGCGGGCGACCACCCCCGGGAGTACGGGATGGCACGCGACGGGCTGAACGGCACCTCCCCGGAGTCCGGCGACCCCGGGGAGGAGCCCCTGAGCGACCCGGGAGGCCCGCTCGGCTCCTGAGAGCCGGGCGGGGTGCCGGCACCCCGGCAGCCTGACTGACCGTCAGTCGGTGCGGGGTGTGCCGAACTCCTCGATGAGCACGGGATACTGCTCCCCGCCGTGCCCGGCGGCGATCGCGCGGTCCGCCATCGCCTTGATCAGCTTCGGCAGTTCGGCGTTGACCCCCAGCGCCTCGCTCTCCTCGATCAGGTGGTCCATCGCCCGCGCGTCGGTCTCCAGCGCCGACACCTCGGCGGGGAAGGAACCCTTGTCGATCTGCTCGGCGTACCCGGGCAGCCAGTCGGCCACGCCTGCGGCGATCTGCCGCGCGAACGGCGCGTACGTCGCGGCGTCGACACCGGCCGTCCTGAGCATGGCGGTGCCCTGGAGCCAGGCGTTCAGGACGCTCCACATCATGGCGAGGCCGGCCACGTCGTACAGGGACGCCAGGCCGTGGTCCGCGCCGAGGTGGGTCACCGTGCCGAGGGCTTCGAGCGTCGGCTCGTGCGCCTCGAAGACCTGCTGGGGCCCGCTGTGGAGGATCACCGCCTCGGCGGTGCCGATCCCCGACGGGATGGCCATGATGGCGCCGTCCAGGTAGCGGGCGCCCTGCCGCGCTGCCCACGCCGCGGCTTCGCGTGCCTGGCCCGAGCTCCCCGAAGTGAGGTTGATCAGCGTCGTGCCGTCCAACGTGACGTCGTTCGCGTCGAACAGCTCGTACATGGCGTCGTAGTCGGTGAGGCAGATGATCGTCAAGCGAGCCGCCGTGAGCGCGTCCCGGAGGGTGGGCGCCGACCGCGCCCCCGCGGCCACCAGCGGGTCGGCCTTGGCGGACGTGCGGTTCCACACGGTCGTGGGATGTCCTGCTTTCAGGAACGCGCCGGCGAGTGCCCGGCCCATCAGTCCGAGTCCGATGACCGTCACGGGCGCGTGTGGTGTGTTGTTCATGGCAGCATCGTCAACGTTGATACCGGTGTGAAGGTCAAGCGAGGTTTCGATGCGTATCGGGGAACTCAGTCGTCGGGCGGGCGTCAACGCCCATCAGCTGCGCTACTACGAGGCCCAGGGCCTGCTGAGTGCGGCCCGCGGCACCAACGGCTACCGCGAGTACGACGAGAGCGCCCTGCTGAGGGTGAAGCAGATCCGGCACCTGCTCGGAGCGGGGCTGTCCTCCGAGGACATCGCGTACTTGCTGCCCTGCGCGGTCGGCGAGGCCCCGGAACTCGCCGGGTGTCCCGAGCTGTTGGCCGCGATGCGCTCGCGCCTGCGGCGACTGGACGACGAGATGGACCGGCTCGCCCAGTCCCGCGAAGCCCTCGCCGACTACATCGACGCGGCGGAACGCGTGGGCGGCGAGAGCTACCCGCCCTTCACGGATGCCGACGTACGGCCCGTCGCCTCCTGAACGGGTGCTCGCGGCTCCCGGTCACGCGTCCCAGGTGACCGGGAGGCTCTTCACCCCGTAGATGTCCGCGGTCTCCGGACGCAGGACGACGTCCTCGGCCGGTACGGCCAGGCGCAGCGTGGGGAACCGGGCGAGCAGCGCGTTGAACGCGACCCGCATCTCGACACGGGCCAGCTGCGCGCCCAGGCACAGGTGGACGCCGTGGCCGAAGGCCACGTGTCCGCCGGACTGCCGCCGGATGTCGAGGACATGGGGGTCGGCGTAGCGCTCGGGGTCGCGGTTGGCGGTGTTGTACGAGAGGACGACCGTCGTCCCGGCCTCGACCAGCCGGCCGCCCACCTCGACGTCCTCCAGCGCCGTCCGCATGAAGGACTTGGCGACGCTCAGATACCGCAGCAGCTCCTCGACGGCCTGGTCGACGAGCGCGGGATCGGCGCGCAGCGCGGCCAGTTGCTCCGGGTTCCGCAGCAGCGCGAAGGTCCCGAGGGCCAGCATGTTCGCGGTGGTGTCGAATCCGGCCGCCAGCAGGATCAGGCTGATGCCCTTCAGTTCCTCGTCGGTGAGGTCGCTGTCGGTGAGTTCGCTGAGCACGTCGTCGGTGGGGTTCGCGCGCTTGGCGGCCACCAGCTGGGCGAGGTACTCCTGGGTCGCGGTGTAGGCCGCGATCAGCTCCTCGTCACCGGTCTCCCCGCCCATGAACGTGTCGATCTGTTCCTGGAAGGAGTCCCGGTCCTCGTACGGCACCCCCAGCAGCTCACAGATGATGATGGTCGGGATGGGCTTGGCGAACGCGGTCACCAGGTCCGCCCGCGGGCCGGCCTCCTCCATGGCGTCCAGGCAGTCGGCGGTGATCTGCTCGACGCGCTCGGTGAGCAGCCGCATCCGCCGTGCGGTGAACTTGCCCACCAGCGGCTTGCGGTAGCGCCCGTGGTCGGGATCGTCCATGAGCAGGAACTCGCCGGGCGGGGCCGGCGGGATCTCGAAGTCGACCACGTTCAGGAGGTCCTTGCGGGAGCTGAACCGGGGGTCGGCCAGGACGGACCTGACCAGGTCGTATCCGGTGATCAGCCAGCCGGGTTTCCCGCCGGGGTGGGTGAAGCGGCTGATGGGGCCGTGCCGGCGGGCTTCGACGAGCTCTGCCGGCGGGTCGAAGGGGCAGCCGGGCGGGCGCTCGGTCGGCAGCGTCGTGACGGTGTGGACGGTCTCGGTCATCGCCATTCCTCATCTCTCGGCACAGCTCGTTCTCCCCTAACGAAAGCTACGTTGCGTTCACATCATCGTCAATCGCGAGAATCGCATTAATGCAGGTAGATTAAGGGAAATTGATGCAATGGCGCTGGAGGTGAATGCAATGATGCGTTGCAATGGCTGACGGCGAAGGCAAGAGGCGCGCGACCGCGGCCTCCGCGTGGGCGCCCTGCTCGTGAGCGGCTTCCCCGGACTTCGGCACCCAGCCGGCATCGGTCCCGACGGCGTCCCGAAGCCCCTGCCACGTCGCCCGCATGTACCCGCCCCCACGTCCAGGCACCCGCCTGCTTGGATGTCTCCCATGTTGAGTTCCACGAAATCCGCCGGCGCGCTCCGGACAGCCGCACGTGTCTCCGCCGAATCGCTTCTCGTGCTGCTGATGGCCGCGGTGACGCTCTGGCTCGTGGGCCGGATGTGGTCCGTCGTGTGGCCGCTGATCGCGGCCCTGTTCCTGACCACCCTCACCTGGCCGCCGGCCCGCTTCCTGCGGCGGCACGGCTGGCCGCCCGCCCTGGCCGCGACCACGGTGACGGTGCTCTTCCTCCTGCTCGTCGCGGGCATCGTCGCGCTGATCTCCGTACCGATGGCGTCCCAGTCCGGCGAACTCGCCGACGGCGTGGTCGCAGGGATCCAGCGGCTGCGCGAGTGGGCGGCCGGGCCGCCCCTGAACATCGGCGACAGTCAGATCAACGGCGCGCTCGACACCGCCGTCGCCCGTCTCCAGGACAGCATCGGCAGCATGGTCAACGCCGTCGCGACGGGGGTCGGCACCGTCTTCAACGGTGTGGTCACCGCCTTCCTCGCGCTGTTCCTGATGTTCTTCTTCCTCAAGGACGGGCCGCGCTTCCTGCCGTGGCTCACCCGGCAGCTTCCCGGCCGGCTCGCCACCGACATCCCGGTCGTGGCCGCGCGCGGCTGGGACACGCTCGGCGCGTTCGTACGCTCCCAGGCGTTCGTCGGCCTACTCGACGCCGTCCTCATCGGCCTTGGCCTGTGGATCCTCGACGTACCCCTGGTGCTTCCGCTGGCCGTCCTGACGTTCGTCTCCGCGTTCGTGCCGATCATCGGCGCCTTGTTCGCGGGGCTCGTCGCGGTCCTCATCGCCCTCGTGTCGAACGGTCCGACCGACGCGCTGATCGTGCTGGCCCTCATCGTGGTCGTCCAGCAACTGGAGGGCAACGTCTTCCAGCCCATGCTCCAGAGCCGCGGCCTGGGCCTGCACGCGGCGGTCATCCTGCTGGCGGTGACGCTCGGCGGCAGCATGGCGGGCATCGTGGGCAGCCTGCTCGCCGTCCCCGCGGCCGCGCTGATCGCGGTGGTCTGGAACTACGTACGCGAGGAGCTCGACGACCCCCGGCAGGAACTCCCGGGGCCCCGGCCGGAACCGACGGCCGACGAGCCGCCCGCCGGCCCGGCCCTCGACCCGGCCGCGACCGCGTAGTCCGGCGGTTCGACGTGCGCGTCACGACCCGCGGGTGAACCATTGAAGGGGGTCGTGCGTGCACCAACCGCATGCGGGGGAAGTCAAGGCATCAGCTTCCGCTTCTAGAGGTGGCGAGCATGGACGTCTTCGATGCCGTCGTCGTCGGATCCGGTTTCGGCGGATCCGTCACCGCGTTCCGGCTGGCCGAGGCCGGCCTGAGCGTATGCCTGCTGGAAAGGGGAAAGCCGTTCCCGCCCGGGTCCTTTCCGCGTAGCCCCCATGACGCGGCCGAGAACTTCTGGGACCCGGACTTCCACTTGTACGGAATGTACGACATGTGGAGCTTCTCGAAGCTCGACGCGTTGGTGTCCAGCGGGCTCGGCGGGGGCTCGCTGATCTACGCCAACGTACTGATCCGCAAGCCGGAAAGCTGGTTCGTCCACGAGTCGTTCGACGGCGGCTACGAGAACTGGCCCGTCACACGCAAGGACCTCGACCCGTACTACAAGCGCGTCGAGACCATGCTCGGTGCGCAGCGGTACCCGTCCGATGTGAAGCCCTATCAGGACACGCCCAAGACCCTCGCCATGGAGCAGGCGGCGGCGCGGCTGGGCCTTCCGTGGGAGCGTCCGAAGCTGGCCGTCTCGTTCGGAGACCCCGCCGTACCCGGCGCTCCCATTCCGGGCGGCGAAAACAACATCCATCACAGCCCCCGCTTCACCTGCAAGCTCGTCGGCGAATGCGACCTGGGCTGCAACTTCGGCAGCAAGAACAGTCTCGACTTCACCTACCTCAGCGCCGCGGACCGGCTCCAGGCCGACATCCGGACCGGCTGCGAGGTCCGCTCGTTCGAACCGGTCCCGGAAGGGTTCCTGGTCTCCTACATCAAGCACGACCCCGCCAGGGACGGAGATCCGCACGCGTCCCCCGAGCGGCACACCCTCAGGGCCAAGCGGCTGGTCCTCTCCGCCGGCACCCTCGGCACCACCTATCTGCTGCTGAGAAACCACAGCGCCTTTCCCGCGCTCAGTCCGGCGCTGGGTACGCATTTCTCCGGAAACGGCGACTTTCTCGGGCTGGTCCTCAAAGCCCGGCAGAGGATCCAGGGCCGGCCCGGGGAGACGGAGCCGCGCATGCTGGAGCCGAGTTTCGGCCCGGTCATCACGAGTGCGATGCGCGTGGACCGCGAGGAGGCCGACGAGAACGGCGAGAGCGTCCGCGGCTTCTACATCGAGGATGCCGGCTACCCGGAATTCCTGAACTGGCTCGTCGAGCACAACGTCCTCACCATGTCGAACAGGGTCGCGAGGTTCCTGCTGCGGCGAGGCTGGTCGCAGCTGACGGGAACGGCCAAGAGCCGTGTGGGGCGGCAGCTCGGCGACGCCATGGGAAAGGGGCTGTTCACCGCGACATCCGCGCCGTTGCTCGGCATGGGAAGGGACGTCCCCAACGGCCGGATGTTCCTCCGGGACGGGCATCTCGACCTCGACTGGGACCTCACCGCCTCGGGTCCGTACTTCGAACAGATGAACACGACCATGAAGCGCGTGTCCCACACCATCGGCGGGCGCTACGCCTCGAGTCCCCTGTGGTGGCTCAACCGCCTCATCACCGTGCATCCCCTGGGCGGCGCGCCGATGGGACGCCACGCGCAGGAAGGCGTGGTCGACTCCTTCGGGCGCGTCTACGGCTACCCGGGGTTGTCGATCGCCGACGGCTCGGTGATGCCCGGTCCCGTAGGCCCGAATCCCTCGCTCACCATCGCGGCACTGGCCGACCGGTCGGCCGACCGCATCATCGAGGATCACCGACAGCACTCCGCGGAGCCCTCATGACGACCGGCCAGGGCGGCGAGCGCCGCGACGCGTCCCCCCGCAGATCCCTCATCCTCGCCGGCGGCGGCCTGAAGGTGGCCTTCCAGGCGGGTGCCCTCCAAGTCCTTCTCGACGAGGCCGAGTTGCGGTTCGATCACGTCGACGGCGCCAGCGGCGGCGTGTTCAACCTCGCGATGTACTGCCAGGGGATGTCCGGGCGCGAGATCGCGGACAACTGGCGCACCCTCTCCCCCCTGAAGGGCGTCACCCCCAACTGGCGCGAGTTGCCGAAGGGACCGTACGCGCGTTCCCTCTTCACCCTGGACGGCTATCGGCGTCGTGTCTTCCCGGACTGGGGACTGGACTGGGAGAGGATCCGGGCCACCGACCGGGAAGCCACCTTCAACCTCTACGACTTCACCTCCAACGAGCTGGAGACGGTGACCGCGGACCGCATGGACGAGGACCGCTTCTGTGCCGGGGTGGCCCTGCCCATGTGGTTCCCTCCCGTCGTGATCGACGGGAGGACGTACATCGACCCGGTCTACCTGACGGACGGAAACGTCGAGGAGGCGATCCGGAGAGGCTGCGACGAACTGTGGATCATCTGGACGGTCAGCCGACGGCACCGCTGGCGGAACGGCTTCGTGGCCAACTACTTCCACATCATCGAAACGACGGCCAACGGCCAGTTGAAGCACTGGCTTCGCCGGATCGAGGCCAACAACGCGGCCATCCGCGCGGGCGAGCACGGTGAGTTCGAACGTCTCATCGACGTCAGGCTCCTGAGCGCCGAGGTCCCGCTGAACTACCTCGTCAACTTCAGCAGGGACCGTTTCGCCCAGGCCGTGGAACTCGGTGTCCACCGCGCCCGCCAGTGGTGCACCGACCAGGAGATTCCCTGGAAGCCCGGCGCCCCTCCGGACCGCCCCGACCCCACCAGTCTGCGCTTCACCGAACGCATGGTCGGACGCGTCGCCTTCGGCGAGCACGACGTCCAGGACATGCCGTCGCCGGAGCACGGAGCAGCCGTCGACCTGGCCCTGCACGTGACCGTCGCCATCCAGGGGATGGACCGCTTCCTCGTCGACCCGGAGCATGAGGCCGCACTGCGGGGAGAGATCGTCTGCCAGGCTCTGGGCGGACGCCTTCCGGTCACGCGAGGGACTTTCCAGCTTTTCGTGGAACGGTCCGACCCCGAGCACCTCGAAATGCGATACCGCCTGTTCTTCAGCGACCGGGCCGGTCACCCCCTCACCCTCAGCGGGCACAAGGACGTCAACGAGGACTCCCGCCGAGGCATCTGGAAGGACACGTCCGTCCTCCACACCCGCGTTCTCCGTGGCCACGTCGGCATCGACGAGGAGCCCGAAGCCCAGGTGGTGGCCACGGGAACCCTTCGCATCCGCCCGGCCGACTTCCTGAAGCAGCTCACCACCTTCCGGGTCGAAGCGCCGACGCTCGCCGGCCGGGTGACCACGCTGGGCCGCTTCGGACGCTTCTTCTCCGGCAAGCTGTGGGACGTGTACGCGCAGAACGTCCTGCCCTGGTCGCCCCTGTGAACGAGGAGCCATCGTGGACGTCCGTAAGCTCCGCAGGCACGCGGCGGAACTCCGCTTCACCCCGCGGGACCCGGTGCGCTGGCTGGCACCGACGGAACTGGCACGTACGGCGGTCAAGGTCGGGCTGGCCGCGGTGTTCGCCGGCTACGCGGACAAGCGCGAGATCCAGGGCGCGCTCCAGGCCGGGCTGCTCCAGGCGCCGCTGGCGCGTCCCGACGCCGAGGAGATCTGGATCGACTTCGTCGCCGACCTCGGCGACGGCTTCGAGGCGACGTACTCGGTGGCGTCCGCGCTGGCAGCGCCCGAGCTCGCCGTCTCCGCCGCCGTCACGTGTCCCCGGGGCTCGCTGCTCGTCCTCGGCGGGGACCAGGTGTATCCGGTGGCATCGACGACGGCGTACGAGGACCGGCTGAAGGGGCCCTACCGCGCCGCGCTTCCGTCGGCACCCGACCAGCCGCTCATGGTGGCACTGCCGGGAAACCACGACTGGTACGACGGACTCACCGCGTTCCTGCGGATGTTCGCCCAGGAGAGGTCCATCGGCGGCTGGGAGACCCGGCAGACGCGGAGCTACTTCGCGGTGCGGCTGCCGCGCCGCTGGTGGCTCGTCGGCCTGGACAGCCAGCTCGGCTCCTACATCGACGATCCGCAGCGGCGCTACTTCGAGACCTGCCTCTCGCCGCGGCTGCTGCCGGGTGACAGCGTGATCGTCTGCTCCGCCGCACCCACCTGGGTCAAGAGCCACGAGGATCCCGACGCCTTCAACACCCTTCACTGGTTCGACCGGAACATCATCCGGACCCGGCTCGACCGGGCGACCGGGCAACGCGAGGACACGGGCGCGGCGATACGTCTCTGGCTGACCGGTGACAAGCACCACTACGCCCGCTACGCGGAACGGCTGCCCGACGACCCGCCCCCGTCCGACGGTCCCCCGCCCACGAACCCCCGACGGCGCCAGCTGGTGACGTGCGGCCTGGGCGGCGCGTTCCTGGCCTCCACGCACAGGCTCCCGGACGCGCTGTCGCTGCCGCCGACCGCCTCGCGGCTGCGGGAGAGGGACGACCCTCCGGCGGCGTTCGCCCTCGCCCCGCACACGTACCCCACGGCGGCTGAGTCCCGCAAGCTCGCCCGAGGGATCGCCAACCCGTTGTCGCGGCACTGGCTCGTGTGGCGCAATCCCTGGTTCGGCGTACTGGTCGGGGTGGTGCAGCTGGTGCTCGTCCTGCTGACGAGTGGCGCGTTCGCGCTGGCCGAAGGGAGAAGGCATCCCGTCGACGCCGTACGGAGTGCCGGCGCCCACGACCTGATCGGCATGGTCGGCATGTGCGCCCTTCTCTTCGCCCTGCCCTTCCTGTTCGGCTGGGGAAGACGACCGGCGGGCGCACGGCCGCCGCGGAGAATGGCCGGTCCGATCGTTGCCACGCTGCTACAGCTGGCGGTCACCGTCGGTGTCCTGGCCATCACCGTCACCGTGGTCTGGGCGCTGCCATCCTCGCGTTTCGGACTCTGGCTGCTGATCCCCCTGGTCGTCATCGCGGTGACGGGCGCCCTCCTCGGCTCCGAGGTCTTCGCCCTGTGGGTGCTCTGGACGAACCACGGCCTGGTCGCCGACTGGCAGATGTCCGGCCAGTCCATCGACGACAGCACGGGCTTCATCCGGATGCACATCGCACCGGACGGCACCCTCACGCTCTACCCGCTGGCACTCGACGGCACCTGCCGGGACTGGCTCCTCGACGACGTCGCGGACACCCCGACCTCGTGGGTCCGGCCGGTACCCGGTACGCCGCCGACCGTGAAGCTCATCGAAGATCCCGTGGTGATCGCACGGCACGGAGCGCCCGACTGAGCGCACCTGGCCGATTCCCGCACCGGTCACCGGACCCGGGCGTCACCATGTGTGCATGGACAAGCACTGGAAGCAGCGGCTCGACGATGCGCACGCGCGGCTGATGCAGGGGGGTGACCCCGTCGCCTGGGTCACCGAGGCCGACGCCGTCGAGGCTGTCGCGCGGTATCCCCAGCTCGCCGTTCGCGGCTCGCTGTTCGGGGTGGCGGCACGAGAACCCGGGGGCGCGTGGCGCGTGGTGGTGCCGGTACGGGCCGGAATGCCACAGGAGTCGCGGGACAGCTTGCAGTCGAAGTTCTTCTTCTGGGCCAAGGACGACACCGACGACCCGACGGTGCGGCGCGCACTCCTCGCGGCCGTGCGCGTCCTCGAACGGGAGCCGGTCGACGAGGTCGACGTGCTGGGCACGACGTACCGGATCGTGCGCGCCGACGAGTTCGCGCGCGCGGGCGACGACACTCTCGAACCGCCGCGCCCCACCGATCCGGAGCCGGTGTTCCGGGTCTGGGAGCGGCAGCGCGGTGCCCGCCGCTCCCCCGACACCGATGTCGTCCTCGACCCCGAGAAGGTGCGCGGGGTGATGACGGAGGCCCTGCGGATCGGGCTGCGGGAGTTCCACTACACCGGGGAGCGCTACCCCGCCGACGTCCGGGCCGACTCCCGGAAGGCGGTCACCACGCATCCGGACATCGCCCTGCTGCCCACCACCTTCGGCAGCGTGGAGCGAGCCGGCGACGGCTGGCGGCCGCACGGCTCTCTGGCGCCGACGCCGCACGAAGCACGGCGGGAGCTGTACGACGACCTCACCGACCTGTGGGCCAGGGTGTACGAGTGGGGCGACGAGCAACGGGAGCGGTACCGACGGGCCGGCGAGCTGTTCAGGGCCGCCGGGCGCGCCGACGAAGCATGGGTGGACGGCCGGGAGTTCCGGATCTGCCGCGTCGAGCGGATGGTGCGGTTCGGCCCCGACGGGCCGGAGGGGCCGCGCCCCTCGGACGTCGACGAGTACGAGCCGACGAAGATGCACCCGCGCATGGACGAGGACGGCACCCTGCACTACGACGAGTGACGTCACATCGGCCGGTCCGACGTCACGGGTGACGCGGTACGGCGGTACGAGACCACCGGTGGCGCCGCGGAGCCCGCATCGCAGGGCGCCGAGTCGCCACCGAGGCCCCGAAAGGCGGACGCCACAGAGACCAGGGGCACGTAGTGACGCCCGCCGGGGCAGGAGCGCCCTCGATCGCCGGTCAGCGCACGCGCCCGCGGGCCTTCAGCTGTGTCGCCGGGACCTCCGGGGCAGGGAGGCGGTCGCCGTCGTAGCCCTTCACCTCGCCGAAGCGTCCGCTGGTCATCCAGGCCTCACGGGCCTCGCGGATCTCCTCGTCCGTGCGGCCGATGAAGTTCCACCACATGACGATCTCCTCCTCGAACGGCTCTCCGCCGAGAAGCATCAGGCCCGCGTCCGACAGGGCGCGCAGGGGCAGCTCGGTGCGGCCGCAGCCGAGGTACAGCATGGAGCCGGGCAGGACCGGTACGCCGTCGACGTGGGCCTCGCCCGACATGGACAGGACCGCGTACTCGAAGTCGGGCTCCAGCGGGAGGCTCGTCTCGGTGCCCGCCGCCAGCGTGAGGTCGGCGCCGACGAGCGGCGAGTACGTGGTGCCGGGCGAGGCGGCGCCGTCGAGGGCGCCGAGGATCACCGTGGCCGTGAGACCGGGGGCCGTGACCCGGGGCAGGTCGGCGTGGTGCTGGAAGTGGGGTTCCACGTGACGCTGGGCGTCGGGGAGCGCGACCCAGAGCTGTGCGCCGTGCAGGAAGCGGGCGTGCGGGCGGGGACTCTCCTCCGAGTGGGAGATCGCCCGGCCCGAGGTCATCAGGCCCAGCTCGCGCGGGCGGATCGTCTGGAGGCTGCCGGTGGAGTCGCGGTGCAGGACCTCGCCCTCGTGAAGCCAGCTCACGGTCTGCAGCCCCATGTGCGGGTGGGGCGGGACCTGCATGCCCGGCTCGTCGGCGATGTCGTCGGGACCGTAGTGGTCGACGAACGCCCAGGCGCCGACCATCCGCCGACCGAGGTTCGGGAGCAGCCGGCGAACCTCGGTCGACTCCCCGAGCTGGACGCGCCGCGGGCTGAGGAGCTCGCGTACGGGCTCGGCGACGACGAAGCCGCGGCCACCGCACACCGTCAACGCGGCCTGACGATCAAGATTGCTCATGACGCTCAACCTATCGTAGTGGAATGTTCAACCATCCAGGCTTGTTGACCTGGTCGACCGTCACACAGAGTGGCAGATCCGGGAAGCCGGAAGGGGAGAGCAAGTGAGCGACACGTACTACGAGTTCGGAACGGCCGGGGAACGCTGGGACCGCGCGCGGCTGTTCTTCGACGCGAAGGAGTACGGGACCGCTGTCCGTATCCTGCGCGGCCTCGTCGCCGAGCACCCGGAGCAGACGGCCCAGCGGCTCCTCCTCGCACGCGCCTACTACCACTCCGCGCAGCTCGCCCGGGCCGAGACCGAGCTGCGGGCCATCCTGGACCGCGACCCCGTCGAGGACTACGCGCGGCTGATGCTCGGGCGCACGCTGGAGCGCCAGGGGCGCCCGGACGAGGCCGCGCCGCACCTGCGGATGGCCGCCGCGATGGCGGGCGAGACCCCGTCCTGACGCCGTTCTGATACCCCCGCACGGTATGGTCGCGCCAGGAGGTCCTGGTCTTGCGTACACGTCGGGCGGCCCGCGGAGAGCGCGGCATGCGAGCAGGAGGTGCCCTGGCGCACCTCCTGCTCGTCGTCGTGCTCGCGCTCGGGGTGTTCCTGATGCACGCCGTCGGCCACCCCGAGGGCTCCGGCGGTACGACGGAGACCACCGCTGCCGCCCACCACTCCACCCCGGAGCCCGGCGCGCACGGCGCCGGCGGCGCCGGCTCCGACGCGGGACACGACCCCGGTACGGGGATGGACATGACCACGCTGTGCGTGGCCGTTCTCGGTGCCTGGCTCCTCGCCGGGCTCGTCCGGGCCGCCCTGGCCCGACGCCCCGAATGGCTCACCGTCGTCCTCGCGCGGCTCATCCCCGCCCTGGGACCCCACGCGCCGCCGCGCAGACCTCCCGACCTCGCCCTGCTGTCCGTCCTGCGGATCTAGGCCGTACCGCCACCGCGGGCGCCTCGCGCTGCCCGTGAACGCCTTCGACCTGCCCTTTTCCCGCCGGTACGGACACCCGTTCCGTACGGACAGCACACGAGGTATCACTCCCATGCGCACCTTCACACGTCGCACCGCCAAGAAGTTCGCCCTCGCCGGCGTCGTCACCGCCACCGGGCTCCTGCTCGCCGCCTGCGGAACGGACGACAAGATGAGCGGCATGGACCACGGCGGGACGTCCGCCACGGCCTCCGCCACGGCCTCCGCTTCCGCCGAAGCGTCCGCCGCCGGGACCGAAGCCGCCGCGCCCGGGGCCTTCGACGACGCGGACGTCATGTTCGCCCAGATGATGATCCCCCACCACGAGCAGGCCCTGGAGATGGCGAAGCTCGCCGCCGGCCGGGCCGAGGACCCCGAGGTCAAGAAGCTCGTCGCCGCGATCGAGCAGGCGCAGGACCCGGAGATCCGGAAGATGAAGGCCTGGCTCAAGGGCTGGGGCAAGCCCGAGTCCGCCGGTGCCGGTCACGGTTCCGGGGGCGGGAGCGGCCACGGCATGGCCGGGATGATGTCCGAGCAGGACATGAAGGACCTGGCGGCCGTCAAGGGTGAGGCCTTCGACCGGAAGTTCGCCGAGCTGATGATCGCCCACCACGACGGCGCCGTCGACATGGCGAAGGACGAGCAGAAGAACGGCCGGAACGCCTCGGCGAAGAAGCTCGCCGACGACGTCGTCCGGACCCAGTCCGCCGAGATCGCCGAGCTGCGGAAGATCCTCGACCGGCTCTGACCGCGAGCGGCCGGTCCCGCACCGGGGCCGGCCGCCCGCCGGCTGCTCGCCGCCACCCGGGACGGGGTGTACGAGTCGCGGGACGGCGGGCCGACCTTCGAGCGGCGGGTCACGGTGACCTCGGGGAAGGACGGCCACTGGCCCCCGGCGGGTACTGACCCCAGCGGATACCCCGCCCGGTCCTCACCCCTCGCGGCGCTCCACGACCACCTCGCCGCCCACCACGACCGTCTCCGCCACCGTGCCCGGGATCTCCTCGGGCGCGACGCGGAGGATGTCACGGGAGAGGACGACGAAGTCGGCGAGCTTGCCCACCGTCAGCGAACCCCGTTCGTCCTCCAGGAAGTTGGCGTAGGCCGAGCCCATCGTGTAGCCCTCGACGGCGGCGGCGACGTCGATCGTCTCGCCCGCAGTCCAGCTCTCCCCGCCGCCGGGCGGGCGGCGGGTGACGGCGGCGTGGATGCCCACCATGGGGTCCATCTCGGCGACGTTCCAGTCGCTGGAGAGCGCGAGGACCGCCCCGGCCCCGCGCAGGCTGCGCAGCGGCCAGGCCTTGTGCCAGCGGTCCGGGCCGACGTTCTCGGCCCAGTCCTTGCCGGGTCCCGCGATGTCGGGGGCGGCGTGCCGGGGCTGCATGCAGGCGACGACGCCGAGTTCGGCGAAGCGGGGGGTGTCGGCCGGGTCGAGGCACTCGACGTGGACGATCTGGTGGCGCGCGTCGCGCGGCCCGTTGGCGGCGCGGGCGCGGGCGACGGCGTCGAGGACGGTGCGGATGCCCCGGTCGCCGGTGGCGTGGACGAAACACTGGAAGCCGCGCGCGTCGAGGCGGGTGAGGAGCTCGGCGAACTCCTCGGGCGGGTAGAAGGTGTCGCCGCGGTGGTGGGCGCAGCCCGCGTACGGTTCCAGGAGGGCGGCCGTGCGGGGTTCGACGACGTCGTCGATGTACAGCTTCAGCGGGCCGACCCGCAGCCGGTCGTCCGCGAACTCCTTCGCCGCGGCCTCGAACGCGTCGAGGTCCGCGTCGGTGGTGCCGCGCGGGTGGAAGAGGGCGGCGACGATCCGCGAGCGCAGCCGGCCCTCGGCGCGGGCGCGCTGGAAGAGGGCGAGGTCGTCGAGGGAGTTCTGGGGTTCGACGACGGTGGTGATGCCGTAGCCGATGGCGTCGTCGAGGCTCTTGGCGAGCCGGCCGTACTGCCGGTCGGGCGAGGCCCAGGGCACGCCGAGCTCGCGCAGCGCGCGGTGGCCGTCGCGGGAGAGGCCCTTGATCGCGAAGTCCTTGACGAATCCGGTGGGTTCGCCGGTGGCCGGATCGGTGACGGCCCGGCCGAAGGGCAGGTCGGTGTGGTCGCGGTCGACGCCGAGTCGCCGGAGGGCGGCGGTGTTGAGCCAGGCGGTGTGCACGTCGTAGCTGAGGACGACGGCGGGGGTGTCGCCGGTGGCCGGGTCGAGGTCGGCGGCGGTGGGCATGCGTCCGCCGGGGACGGCCGAGTAGTCGAAGGCCTCCGCCTCGATCCACTCGGCGTCGGGGTGCGCCAGGTGCCAGGAGCGGATGCGGTCGTGGATGGCGTCGAGGGTGCGGGCGCCCGCGAGCTGGACGCAGGCGTCGTCCGAGCCGAGGCGGACGTGGTTGTGGGCGTCGACGAAGCCGGGCAGGACGAGCCGGCCTCCGGCGTCGAGCACCCGGGTGCCGGGCCCCGTCCAGGCGGCGGCTCCGGCGTCGGAACCGATCCAGACGATGCGGCCGGCACGGACGGCGAGGGCCTGCGCCTCGGGGAGCGCGGGGTCGACGGTGTGGATGCGGGCCCCGAGGAGGACGAGGTCGGCGGGGGCGGGGGTCGCGGCGGTGGTGCTGTTCATGCGGGTGGCTCCGTGATGTACGTACGAGTGTGGTGCGGAGGGGTGGGGAGACGCGAGGTCAGGAGTGCGCGGGGGCGACCGTGCGGCGCGCGAGGAGCACGTACACGAGGGCGGAGACGACCGCGCCGAGGAGCGTGAGGTCCGCGCCGCCGAGCGGGGCGACCAGGGGGCCGGTCCACAGTGCGGAGTCGCAGGTGAGCGCGGAGAAGGCGAGGCCCGCGAGGAGCGCGATCAGGCCGGGCGGATGCCAGCCCGAGCGGTACCAGTAGGCGCCGCGCTCGCGCGTGTGCAGGCCTGCGGAATCGTAGGCGCAGCGCCGGAGCACCATGTCGGCGAGGAAGACGCCGCCCCAGGGGGCGAAGACGATGATCAGGAGGGAGAGGAAGGAGAGGAGCGAGGTGGTGAAGTCGGTGAGGAAGAGGGCGCCGAGGGAACCCGCCGCGGTGACGGCCGCGCTGATGACGATGGCCCGCGCCCGGTTCCACGGGATGCCGAGGACCTGGAGGTTCAGGCTCGACGAGTAGAGCGTGATGATCGAGTTGGTGACCGAGCCGCCGAGGACGAGGGCGAGGAAGAGCGGCTGGAACCAGCCGGGGAGCAGGCTCTCGGTGCCCGCCACCGCGTCGGTCATGTCGGCCTGCGTCGCGGCGGCGACGCCGGCGACGCCCAGGGCGACGGAGGAGAGGAAGCCGCCGAGCGCGCCGCTGAGGGTGACGGCCTTGAGGGAGGTCGTGCGGGGCAGGTAGCGGGTGTAATCGGCGGGCATGGGGAGGTACGAGAAGGGGCCCGCGAGCATGACGACGAAGGCGAGGCTCCAGCCGGCGGCGCCCGGCGCGGCGGAGGGGGCGGAGGTGTCGGCTCCGGGCAGGACGAGGACGAGGAGCGCGGCGAAGCCGACGGCGAGGGCGTAGGCCATCCAGCGCTCGGCGAACTGCACGGTGGCGTGGCCCCAGAGGGCGACGGCGAAGGTCAGCGCGAGGGTGACGGCGAGGGCGAGTGCCCGGGAGAGATGGCCGCTGTGCCAGCCGAGGTCGGCGAAGAAGGCTTCGAGGGCGAGGGTGCCGACCACGGTGTTCACGACGGTGTAGCCGATGCTGACGATCCAGTTGAGCAGACCGGCGGGCCAGTTCCCGCGGACGCCGAAGGCGGCCCGGGAGATCACGAGGGTCGCGGTGCCGGTGCGCACGCCGCTGAGTCCGGCCGCGCCGATGGCGAGGAAGGAGAGGCCGCCGAGCACGACGACGAGCGTGGCCTGCCAGAAGGAGAGCCCGAAGGCGACGGCGAGGGCGCCGTTGATGACGTAGGTGAACGTGAGGTTCGAGCCGAACCAGAGCCAGAAGACGTCCTTGGCGCTGCCGCGCCGTTCGGCGTCGGGGATGGGGTCGATGCCGTGCTCCTCGACCTGGAACACCTCGTCCCGGCCGCCCGTGGTCACGGCCACCGTCTCGTGTCCGAGCACACCGCACCTCCTGTCTTGAATGCTGTTCTAAGTCTTTGAATGACATTCAAGATGTGCGAAAGGTTCAGGCCACGTCAAGACCTTCGGAGGTTGCGGTTAGGGTCGATCTCCCAGGACTCGCGCACGGTTCGCGCGGATGTCGCGCACAGAGGGTCACGGAACGACGGAACGACGGAACGACGGAAAAGGGGACGGCTGCGGTGGCAGGGGCGGCACGACGGCGGGACGGGCACGTCACCCAGGAGCGGATGCTGGAGGAGGCCATGGCGGCGATCGCCGAGGACGGCCTCGGCTCGCTCACGATGTCGGCGCTCGCGGAGCGGCTCGGCACGAGTGGCGGCCACATCCTGTACTACTTCGGCAGCAAGGACCTGCTGCTGCTCGCCGCCCTCCGGTGGAGCGAGGCCGCGCTCACCGAGGAGCGCGAGGTCCTGTTGTCCCGGCGGATCACGGCCGAGCGCAAGCTCGATCTCTTTCTGCGGCTCTACCTGCCGCGCGGCCCGCGAGACCCGCGCTGGACGCTGTGGATCGAGCTCTGGGCCCGCACCCCCGGCAACGCCGAGCTGCGCGAGGCGCAGGAGGCGCTGGACCGGGGCTGGCAGGAGGACTTGGAGTCCCTGCTCGCGGTGGGGGTCGCCCGGCGGCGTTTCGCACCGCTGGACGCCACCGAACGGGCCTCCGAACTCCTGGCGCTGCTCGACGGGTTGAGCACCCGGGTCGTCCTGGGCCAGGAGTCCGGCCGGGACGCGCGGCCGGCGCTGGAGGCGGCGCGCTCGGCGGCGCGGCTGCTGATCACTCCCTATGCCTCCGACGCGCCACGAACGCAAGAGAAGTGACGGAGCGTCAGGTGCTGAATCGTCAGTCTTCCCGATAGGCCTCGAGGAGGCGCAGCCACGCCTCGCTCAGGGTCGGGTGCGACGGTACGGCGTGCCAGAGCCGGGCGATCGGGACCTCGCCGACGACGGCGACCGTCGCCGAGTGGAGGAGTTCGCCGATCCCCGGGCCGACGAAGGAGGCGCCGAGGACGACCTCCCGGTCGAGGTCGACGACCATCCGGGCCTGTCCCCGGTAGCCCTGGGCGTAGAGCCCGGCCCCGGCGACCTGCCCCATGTCGACGTCGACGGCCCGGACCCGGTGGCCCGCCCGCTCGGCCTCGGCCAGGGTGAGGCCGACGGCGGCCGCCTCGGGGTCGCAGAACACCACCTGCGGAACGGCGGCGCGGTCGGCGGTGGCCGCGTGCGCTCCCCAACTCCCGTCGTCCAGAGGCGCGGTGCCCTTCGCGCGGGCGGCGATCGCGGCACCGGCGATCCGGGCCTGGTACTTGCCCTGGTGGGTCACGAGCGCGCGGTGGTTGACGTCCCCGACCGCGTAGAGCCAGTCGCTGCCGGTGACCCGGAGGCTGTCGTCGACGTCGAGCCAGTTGCCCGGTTCGAGGCCGACCGTCTCCAGTCCGAGGTCCTCGGTGCGCGGGGCCCGGCCGGTCGCGAAGAGCACCTCGTCGCCCTCGACGTGGTCGCCGCCCTCCAGGACCACCGTCACCGGGCCTGTGCCTCCGTCGCGTACCACCGCGGCGACCCGGGCACCCGTGCGGACGTCCGCTCCGCGCGACGCGAGGGCCGAGGCGACGCGCTCGCCGACGAACGGCTCCATGCGGGGCAGCAGGCCCCCGCCCCGTACCAGCAGCGTGACCTTCGCGCCGAGGGCCTGCCAGGCGGTGGCCATCTCGACCCCGACCACTCCCCCGCCGACCACGGTCAGCCGGGCGGGCACCCGGCCGGCGCTGGTCGCCTCACGGCTGGTCCAGGGCCTGGCCCCGGGCAGGCCGGGCAGTTCGGGGAGGACGGCGCGGCTGCCGGTGCAGACGGCGACCGCGTGCCGGGCGGTGAGGACGTGCTCGTCGCCCTCGGGTCCGGCGACGGCGACCCGGCGGGGTCCGGCGAGGCGGCCGTGGCCGCGGAAGACCCGTACCCCGATCGAATCCAGCCAGTCGACCTGGCCGTCGTCCTTCCAGTGCCCGACGACGGTGTCCCGGTGGCGGAAGACCTCCAGGGCGTCGAGCGGGCCGTAGACCGACTCGCGCAGGCCGGCGACCTTACGGGCGTCGGAACGGGCGAGCGCGGGGCGCAGGAGGGCCTTGCTGGGCATGCACGCCCAGTACGAGCACTCGCCGCCGATCAGCTCGCTCTCGACGATCGCGGCCGTGAGCCCGGCCGCCCGCACCCGGTCGACGACGTTCTCGCCGACCGGTCCCGCCCCGAGGACCACCACGTCGTACGCGCTCTCTTCCACCGTTCGTGTCATGATCCCAGTCTGCTGGCAGGGCTCCGGAATAGCGCGGCTCGATACGCCGTTGTGCCGGTCGAGTCCCCAGGGGACCGTGAGGACACCGCCAGGAGACCCCGAAAGGTAGGCAGCATGAGCACCGTAGAGCTCACCAAGGACAACTTCGACGAGATCGTCAGCGGGAACGAGTTCGTCCTGATCGACTTCTGGGCTTCGTGGTGCGGTCCCTGCCGTCAGTTCGGTCCGGTCTACGAGGCCGCGTCGGAGCGGCACCAGGACCTGGTCTTCGCGAAGGTGGACACCGAGGCGCAGCAGGAGCTGGCCGCCGCGTTCGAGATCCGCTCGATCCCGACGCTGATGATCGTGCGGGACAACGTGGCCGTGTTCGCGCAGCCGGGTGCGCTGCCGGAGGCCGCGCTCGAGGACGTCATCGGGCAGGCCCGCCAGCTGGACATGGACGAGGTCCGCAAGTCGGTCGAGGCCTCGCAGAAGCAGTGACAACGTGATGCTGTGATGCTGTGATGCTGTGACGTCGTGACGTCGTGCCGAGAGGGGTACGGGAGAGCCTCCCGTACCCCTCTCGCGTACGCGTCCGTGCTCAGCGCTCCAGGACCAGTGCGAGGCCCTGGCCGACGCCGATGCAGAGCGCCGCGAGGCCCGTGCCCGAGCCGGCCGCGGCGAGCTGGTGGGCCACGGATCCGGCGAGACGGGCGCCCGAGGCGCCCAGCGGGTGGCCGATGGCGACCGCGCCGCCGCGCGGGTTCACGATCTCCGGGTCGAGTTCCGGCCATTCGGCGAGGCAGCCGAGCGCCTGTGCCGCGAAGGCCTCGTTGAGCTCGAAGGTCGTCAGGTCGGCGAAGGAGCGACCCGCCTTCTCCAGCGCCCGCCGGACCGCCGCCACCGGGCCGAGGCCGAAGAGCTGGGGCTCGATGCCGGTGACCGCCGACGTGACGATGCGGGCGAGCGGCTCGCGGCCCGTCGCGCGCAGCCCCTCCTCGTCCACGAGGAGCAGGGCCGCCGCGCCGTCGTTGAGCGGCGAGCAGTTGCCCGCCGTGACGGTGCCGCCCGTGGGGCGGAAGGAGGGCTTGAGCTTGGCGAGCGCCTCCAGGGACGTGGTGTCGCGGATGCACTCGTCCCGGGCGAGGTCCACTCCCGCGTACGGGACGACCTCGTCGTCGTACAGCCCCTTCGCCCACGCCTCGGCGGCCTTGCGGTGGCTGGTGAGCGCGAAGGCGTCCTGCCGGTCGCGGGTGAGGCCGTGCTTGTCGGCGACGAGCTCCGCGCCCTCGCCGAGGGAGACCGTCCACTCGGCCGGCATGCGGGGGTTGGTCATGCGCCAGCCGAGGGTCGTCGAGTGGAGCTGCTGGTGACCGGCGGGGAAGGCCCGCTCGGGCTTCTGCAGGACCCACGGGGCGCGGGACATGGACTCGACGCCGCCGGCGATGGCGACCGACGCGTCGCCCAGCGCGATCGCGCGGGCCGCCTGGATGACGGCCTCCATGCCGGAGCCGCAGAGGCGGTTGACGGTGACGCCGGGGACGGAGACGGGCAGTCCGGCGAGCAGGACGGCCATCCTGGCCACGTCGCGGTTGTCCTCGCCCGCGCCGTTGGCGTCGCCGAAGTAGACGTCGTCGACGCGGGCCGGGTCGAGCGCGGGCGTGCGGTCGACGAGGGCCCGCACCACATGGGCGGCGAGGTCGTCGGGGCGCACCCCGGCGAGCGCGCCTCCGAACTTCCCGATCGGTGTGCGGACGGCGTCGACGATGTAGACGTCGCGGATGCTCATCGGTTCTCTCCCACGTGACCTTCGGAACGACTCTGTTCGCCTGGTGAGGAGACGTGCGTCTCCGGGCGTGCGCCGCCGAGTCTGTGCCCGTCGCCGCGCGGTGTCAACGGGCCTCTTCAGGCCGGACCGGGGGCGGCCCGCAGGGGAGAGTGCCAGGTCAGCCGCGGGCAGAACACGGGTCGGCCGCAGGCGGTGCGCCACGCCCGGCCACGGGCAGAGCACGGGTCGGCCGCAGGCGGTGCGCCACGCGCGGCCACGGGGAGAGCACGGGTCGGCCGCATAGCGCCACGCCCGGCCGCGCGGAGACCGCCAGCCCGGCCGTGGGGAGAACACAGGTCGGCCGCAGGCAGTACGCCACGCCCGGCCACGGGGAGCGCGCCGGGTCAGCCGCGCGCCGCCGGGCGGACGAGGGCCGTGAGTCCGTAGTCGATTTCACGGCCGTCGACGAGCAGGGCCTCGACCGTCCGCGTCTCCGGGTCGACGTCGGCGACGATGCCGTGCCCCTCGTAGATCGGATAGCCGGAGGCGCCGTGCCGCCCGGTGGCCTCGACGACGGCCGAGCGGACGGCGCTGTCCTCCACGGACGCGCCGCCGCGGTCCTCGACGTGCTCGGGCACCAGCAGGATCTCGAAGCGCTTCGGAACTGTGCTCATGTCCCGACGCTAAGCGCTCAGCTGGACTCGCGCCGGACGACCCGCGACTCCAGCAGGCGGCGGGGCCGCGGCGGGACGTCCTCGTCCCGCACGGCGCGGTCGACCAGCTCGGCCAGCTCCCGGCCGAGGACCATGTCGATGTGGACGGTGCTCAGCCGCGGCCGCAGCAGCCGGCCGAGCAGCAGGTCGTCGGCGCCGACGACGGCCGTCTCGTCCGGGACGGAGATCCCGGCCTCCTGGAGCGCCCGCATCAGGAGCATCGCGTACTCGTCGTTGTAGGCGAACACGCCGTCGAGCCCGAGCTCGCGCCAGCGTCCGGCCAGCTCCTCGGCCGACTCCTCGTCGTACCGCAGGGGCAGGGGCACGACGGTGGCACCGGTGCCCTCGGCCGCGCGCCGCGCACCGTCGAGGCGGGGCTGCGAGAACATCCCGAGGCCCGGTTCCTCCGGGACGACGACGCCGATCCGGCGCCGGCCGCTCTCGACCAGGTGGGCGGTGGCGACCTCGCCGACCCGGCCCTGGTCCATGACCAGGGAGTGGGTGCCCTCGACCTGCTGGGTGCCGAGTGTGATCACCGCGCGGGCCCCGGAGCGCTTGAGGAGCTCGACCGCCTGCTCCGTGAGCTCGACCTCGCCGAGCGAGACCACGGCGACCGGCCGCAGCTCGGCCCAGGCCCGGGCCGCCTCGTCGGACTTCAGGCCGACGCTGCCGTACTGCACGACCGTGTAGTCGAGGCGCCGCAGCTCCCACTGGAGATCGCTGAAGAACTGGCTGTAGAGCGGGCCCACGGGGATGTGGGCGCTCGGCAGCAGCACCATCCGGCTGTGTCCGGCGCGCAGGCTGCGGGCCGCCGCGTGGGGTACGTACCCCAGCTCCTCGGCCGCCTCGCGCACCCGCTGTCGAGTGGGCTCGCTGATCCGGACGGCCGAGGTGTTGTTCAGCACGTACGAGACGGTTGCCCGGGAGACGCCCGCGAGGCGCGCGACGTCCGCACTGGTGGGGACCGCGCGCCCGGCGGGGCGTTCGGGGGACTGTTCGGTTGAGTGGCTCATCGCTCCGGCATCTTTCCAGAACGATCCGGCACAGGGTCTGGCGGATGGCCTGATTCGGGTGCTACACAGTGCCCACACGTGTCACTGACACGTGTAACTCCCTCGCGTTCCATCCGCTCCTCGCCCCCTCATCGGGCGATCTCTCCCAGGAGGGCAATGTGGCCCTTTCCTCCCCCGGAACCGGCTCCGGCACCGGAACCGGCTCCGGCCCCGACGCCGCCACGGCCGGCCCCGACTCCCCCGCGGCCGGCCGGCCGACGCGGGGCCTGCTGCCCCTGCTCCTCGCCGGCAACTCGGCGATGTACGCCTTGTACATCGGCGTCGGCGGCATGCTCCTCGCGCTCCAGGTCGAGTCCATCGACCCCGCGAACAAGGTGGCGAACTTCGGCCTCGTCGCCGGGATATCCGCGATCTTCGCCACCGTCTTCAACCCGGTCGCGGGCGCGCTCTCGGACCGGTCAGGACGGCGCAACCCGTGGATCCTCGGCGGCGGCCTGCTCGCCCTCCCGGTGATGCTGCTCCTCGGCAGCGTCCACACGATCCTGCTGGTCACGATCGCCTGGTGCCTCGGCCAGGCGGTCATGAACATCTACCAGGCGGCCATCACCTCCGTGGTGCCCGACCGGGTCCCGACGGCCGCGCGCGGGAAGGCCTCGGCGGCCGTCGGCCTCGGCCTGCCGATCGGCTCGACCGTCGGCGCCCTCATCGGCGCGGCCTACTCCGACGACTACCGGACCGGCTACCTCGTCTTCGGCGCGATCGTCGCCGGCACGGCCGTGCTGTTCAGCACCTGTGCCCGCGAGGAGCGCATGCCCCCGAAGGCGCCGCTGCCGGTCAAGCACCAGATCGCGGCCTTCGGCAGCGCCCTCAAGGACCATGACTTCCGCTGGGCGTTCATCGGCCGGGCCCTGCTGGTCCTCGGTTACTTCGCGGTGGCCGGATTCCAGCTGTACATCCTCAAGGACCACACCGAGCTGCCCGCCGGGCTGAAGCCCGAGGAGGCCGTGGCCGTCCTCATGCCGCTCAACGCGGTCGCCATGGTGGTCTCCACCGTGCTCGGCGGCTGGCTGTCCGACCGGTACGACCGCCGCAAGCTCTTCGTGGGCGCCTCGGCGGCACTGGCCGCCGTCGCGCTGGTCATCCCGGCCGTCTCGACGAGCTGGACCGCGATGCTCGCCTTCTCGGTCGTCAACGGCCTCGGCTTCGGCTGCTACATGGCCGTCGACACCGCGCTGGTGACCATGGTGCTGCCCAAGGCCGAGGACGCGGCCCGGGACATGGGCGTCCTCAACGTCGCCAACGCCGGCCCGCAGATCATCGCCCCTTTCGTGGCCTCGCTCATCGTCTCGCTGAGTGGCGGATACACGACCCTCTTCCTGGTCGCGGCCGTACTGTCGGTGCTCGGCGCGCTCGCCGTGCGCCCCATCCGCAGCGTGCGCTGACCGGCCGGTCGGCGCCCGCCCGGGGGTGTCCTGCGGATCAGGGCCCGCCGATGTCCTGGTCCGCGGGTCACCCCCGTACCCGTCGCACCGCTCAGAGAGGCAGAACCGTGCGCCTGCACACCACCGCGTGGGGATCCGGTGACCGGATCGCCCTGCTCGTCCACGGCCTCATGGCCGACCACCGCACCTGGCGGCGGGTCGGACCGGCCCTCGCCTCGCGGGGCTACCGGGTGATCGCCGTGGACCTGCGGGGGCACGGGGCGAGTGCCCGGGCGGCGGGACCCGAGGCGTACCGGCCGGAGGACTACGCCGACGACCTCGTCGAGAACCTCCCGGGCGGAGCCGAGCTGGCCGTCGGGCACTCGCTCGGCGGGCTCGCCCTCGTACGGGCCGTGGAACGCCTCGCACCCGCCCGCGCGGTGTACGCGGATCCTGCCTGGCACCTCAGGCGCGGTCCCGACGGGTACGTGCCGGAGCTCTTCGTCCGGGGCAAGTCCCTTTCCCGGGACCTGGTGAAGGGGTTCAACCCGCGCTGGTCGGACGACGACCTCGACACCGAGATGGAGTCGGTACGCGTCTGGGACGAGCGGTCGGCGTACGGTCTGGTCGGCGTCACCGGTACGGACATGTGGCCGGTCCGGCCCACGGTCCCCTCCCTCGTCACGCTCGCCGATCCGAGCCCGCTGATCTCCGCCGACGACGCCAGGATGCTGGAGGGGCGCGGCTTCACCCTGCGGACGGTCGCGGGCGCCGGGCACACGATCCACCGGGACGACTTCGACGGGTTCATGTCCGCGCTGGGCGACTGGATCTGACGTACCGTTCACCTATGGACGAAGCCTCGATGGACTCCTCGATGGTCGGACTGCCGGGCCGGGTGACCGGCACGGTCGGGCCCGGTCTCGTCGGCGAGGTGATCGTCCGGATCCGGGGCGGCGCCGAGCACTTCCTCGCCTATCCGGCCTCGCCGAAGGAACGGATCGAGACCGGGACGGTCGTGATGGTCATGGAACATCTCCCTCCACGCACCGTCTATGTCACAGCCGCGTACGACAGTTGACCGAACCGTTGAGTGGCGCGCATCACAGGCGCACACTCCCTTCACCGGGTCCGCACGGCTCCGGTGAAGGGGGAACTGCCCATGGGCATCGGCATTGTGGCGGGCGTCGTCGTCGGCGCCTTCGCTCTTCTGATCGTCGTGTTCAAGATGATGTGGCGCGTCGCGGAGCCCAACGAGGCGCTGATCATCTCCGGTTCCAACCACAAGAACGAGGGCCTCGGCGCGGGGATGGGGTTCCGGATCGTCACCGGTCGCGGCACCCTCGTGATGCCCGGCGTCCAGGCGGTGCGCAAACTCTCGCTCGATCTCAACGAGACGCAGCTGTCCGTCGAGTGCGTCACCCACCAGGGCATTCCGCTCAAGGTCCGCGGTGTGGTGATCTTCAAGGTCGGTGACGACTTCGTGTCGATCGCCAACGCCGCGCGCCGCTTCCTCGACCAGCAGAAGCTGATGTCGGAGCGGGTGCACATCGTCTTCGCCGGTCATCTCCGCGCCATCGTCGGCGGGTTGACCGTGGAGGACATGATCCGTGACCGGGAGAAGCTGACCGGGCAGGCCCGTTCGGCCTGTGGCACGGAGATGGAGAAGCTCGGCCTGATCGTCGACTCGCTGCAGATCCACGAGATCGAGGACCCGACCGGGTACATCAAGAACCTGGCCGCCCCGCACGCCGCCGCCGTCCAGCGGGACGCGCGGATCGCGCAGGCGGAGGCGAACCGGCGGGCGACCGAGGCCGAGCAGATGGCCGCGGCGCGCATGTCGGAGGCGACCCGCGACAGCGAGATCCTCCAGGCGGGCTACCAGGCCGAGCGGGACCAGGCCTCGGCCACGGCCCGACAGGCCGGCCCGCTCGCCGACGCGGCCTCGCGCCAGGAGGTCGTGGTCCAGGAGACCCGGGTGGCCGAGCTGGAGGGCCACCGCAAGGAGCAGCAGCTCCAGGCGGAGGTCCGCAAGCCGGCCGACGCCATGGCGTACGAGACCCGGACGCTGGCCATGGCCGAGCGTGACGCCCGGATCTCGGCGGCCGAGGCCGACGCGAAGGAGACCGAGCTGGCGAGTGCGGCCAAGGCGACGGCTACCCGGCTCACCGGTGAGGCGGAAGCGGCGGCGGCGCACGCGAAGGGGCTCGCGGTCGCCGAGGCGACCCGGGCGAAGGGCCTGGCGGAGGCCGAGTCGATCAAGGCGCGTGCGGCGGCGCTCGCCGAGAACCAGGAGGCCGTCGTCGCCCAGCAGCTGGCCGAAAGGTGGCCGGAGATCGTGTCCGCCGGCGCGTCGGCCTTCGGGAACGTCGACCAGATGGTGCTGCTGAACGGCGCCGACGGGATGGCGGATGTCTTCGCCAAGGCGCTGACCATGGGCGGGACCGGTCTCGGTCTGGCCCGGCAGCTGCTCGCCACGATGAACCCGGGGGCGCCGGAACGGCTGGGCGGGGTGCCGCCGGCTCCCCGATCGGAGGAGAGCGTGGAGATCACGGTCGGCGACGGGGAGTAACGAGAACCGCCCGACGCGACGGGCCCGGTGCCGTGATGGCGCCGGGCCCGTTCGTGCGATCCCCTGGCCTCTGTACCGGCCTGGCCTCAGTTGTGGCCGAACTTCCGTTCCTTGCGGTGGGACGCGTGCTCCACGAGGGGCATCTGTGGCTCTCTCGTGGGCGTCGCCACGGTCTTCTCCTTCGCGGCCGTCTCCGTGCGGTGCTCATGACCGCCGGTACGGGCACCTCGGTTCGTCCGGGTCTGTTTCTTGCCCACGATCGCGCCTCCCATGAAGAGGTCTCGGACTTGGTCCGTATCCCCTCAGCCTCGCATGGAGGCGCGAAAGCCGCATTTCAGCAGATCCGCACGTCAGACGGGCCTGTCGAAGACCCGGGCGGTGGTGGGCGTCGTGGCCGGGGGCGCGCAGCAGCGTGGAGGGGAGGCCCGGCAGAGGGATTTTCCGAGGTTTCCGCCTGGTCGGGAAGTTTCGGGCCAACAGGGGCACAGGGGGCGCGTGCGGCCCGCGCAGGGCGCTCTTGCACGCGGGTCGGCGGTGGCTTTAGGTGGAAGCAGCGGCTTCCGGGGCCGGCCTTACAGGGCCCGTCCCGTGGATCAGGAGGTGCACGGATGGCAGCGAGCGGCACACCGCGTGGCGGCCCCCCTCTCACCGAGGCGGAGGCGGAGAACCTGCTGCGCGGCATCTGTTTCAAGACAGGCCCACCCCGCACGGTGGGGGCCGAGCTGGAGTGGCTCGTCCATGATCTGCGCGACCCCCGGCTGCCGGTCCGGCCGCCGAGACTGGCCGCCGCGCTCGACACCGTACGATCCCTGCCGCTGGTCTCGGCGCTCACCTTCGAGCCGGGCGGTCAGCTGGAGCTCAGTTCGCGTCCGGCGGGCTCGCTGATGGAGTGTCTCGACTCGCTCGCCGCCGATCTGCGCGCGGTACGGGGAGCGCTCGGACCGCTCGGTCTCACCCTGAGCGGCTACGGGGTGGACCCCTGGCACGCGCCGCGCGGGCGGGTGCTGCACGAGCCGCGGTACGACGCCATGGAGATCGTGCTCGACCGTACGGGACCGGCAGGGCGGGCGATGATGTGCGACTCGGCCTCCGTGCAGGTCTGTCTCGACGCCGGGCTCGACGAGCCGGGTCCGCTCGGCTACCACCGGCGCTGGCGGCTCGCCCACCTCCTCGGCGCGGTGCTCGTGGCGGTCTTCGCCAACTCCCCGCAGCACGGCGGCCGTCGGACCGGCTGGCGCTCGACGCGCCAGGCACTGTGGACGGAGCTCGACCCGCGGCGGGCCCTCGCGCCCCGGGCGGACGGGAAGCCCCGCGACGAGTGGACCGCGCACGTCCTGGACACGCCGGTGATGTGCGTACGGGCCGCCGAGGGGCCGTGGGCGGTGCCGGAGGGGCTGACCTTCCGCGAGTGGCTGCGCACCGGCGCCCCCCGCCCCGCCGACCTCGACGATCTGCGCTACCACCTGACGACGCTCTTCCCGCCGGTCCGGCCGCGCGGCCATCTGGAACTGCGGATGATCGACGCGCAGCCCGGCCCGGACGGCTGGCTGGTGCCGGTGGCCGTGACGACGGCCGCCTTCGAGGACCCCGAGGCGGCGGAGACCGTGTACCGGGCGGTCGAACCCCTCGCGGAGCAGGCCGGTCCGGGTCCGGCGCCGCGCAATCCGCTGTGGCTCGCGGCGGCGCGCGACGGCCTCGCCGATCCCGGACTGCACGCCGCCGCCCGCGCCGTCTTTGAGGCCGCCGTCGAGGCGCTACCGCGGATCGGGGCGAGCGAGGAGGTGCTGCGGGCCGTCGTCGCCTTCCAGGAGCGGTACGTGATCCCCGGGAGCTGTCCGGCCGACGAGCTTCAGGTGGTGGCGTCATGACCGGGACCCGACAGAGCGCCGGGATCGATCCGGAGGTGCTGCGCGCACGGGCCCTGGACGCGCTGACCGTCGCGCGGGAGCGCACGGCCCTCCTCACCTCCTGCGTCGAGGACGGTGAACTCACCGCCCAGCACTCGCCTTTGATGTCACCACTGGTCTGGGACCTGGCGCACATCGGCAACCAGGAGGAGCAGTGGCTGTGGCGGGCCGTCGCGGGGCGGGACGCCCTGCGACCGGAGATCGACTCCCTCTACGACGCCTTCGAGCATCCGCGCGCCGCCCGCCCCTCACTGCCCCTGCTCGCACCCGGCGAGGCCCGCGCCTACGCGGCGGACGTCCGCCTGCGGATCCTCGGCGTGCTGGAGAGCGCCCCGCTGGAGGGACGGCCGCTGCTCGACGACGGTTTCGCGTTCGGCATGATCGCCCAGCACGAACAGCAGCACGACGAGACGATGCTGATCACCCATCAGTTGCGCAGGGGCGCCACGGCGCTGACCGCTCCCCCGCCACCGGCCGCCGGGTCCGGTCCGCTGCCCGCCGAAGTCCTCGTCCCCGGCGGCCCGTTCACCATGGGAACCTCGGACGAGCCATGGGCCCTCGACAACGAACGCCCGGCCCACGCCCGGGTCGTTCCGGCCTTCTTCGTCGACACCACCCCCGTCACGAACGGCGCCTATCTGGCCTTCATGGCGGACGGCGGGTACACGGACCGGCGCTGGTGGCGGCCCGAGGGCTGGGCGCAGATCCGGGCGCACGACATCGGGGCGCCACTGTTCTGGCGCCGGGACGGCGGGCAGTGGCTGCGCCGCCGCTTCGGGGTGACCGAACCCGTACCGGCGGACGAGCCGGTCCTGCACGTGAGCTGGTACGAGGCGGACGCGTACGCGCGCTGGGCCGGACGGAGGCTTCCCACCGAGGCCGAGTGGGAGAAGGCCGCCCGGTACGACCCGGTCTCGGGGCGCTCGCGCCGCTATCCGTGGGGCGACGCCGATCCCGGTCCCGAGCACGCGAACCTCGGGCAGCGGCACCTGCGGCCGGCCGCCGCCGGAAGCTACCCGGAGGGTGCTTCGCCGCACGGCGTACGGCAGTTGATCGGCGACGTGTGGGAGTGGACGGCGAGCGACTTCCTGCCGTACCCGGGCTTCACGGCCTTCCCGTACAAGGAGTACTCGGAGGTGTTCTTCGGACCGGAGCACAAGGTGCTGCGGGGCGGGTCGTTCGCGGTGGACCCGGTCGCCTGCCGGGGCACCTTCCGCAACTGGGACCTGCCGGTGCGGCGCCAGATCTTCTCCGGCTTCCGCACGGCGCGGACCGCGGAGCTCGACTGATGTGCCGTCATCTCGCGTACGTGGGCGAGCCGGTGGCACTGGGAGAGCTGCTGGTCCGGCCGGAGCACGCCCTGCTGCGCCAGTCCTGGGAACCGCGTACCCAGACGAGCGGTGTCGTGAACGCCGACGGATTCGGGGTGGGCTGGTACGCGGAGGGGGATCCGGCGCCCGCGCGGTACCGGCGCGCGGGGCCGATCTGGGGCGACCTCTCCTTCGCGGACCTCGCCCGGGTGATCCGCTCCGGGGCGCTGCTCGCGGCGGTTCGGGGCGCCACGCTGCCCGGCGCCGACGGGGAGGCCGCGGCGACTCCGTTCACCGCGGGGCCCTGGCTGTTCAGCCACAACGGCGCCGTCCAGGGCTGGCCCGGCTCCCTGGCCGAGACGGCCGGCACGCTCCCGGCCGACGCGCTGCTGCGCCTGGAGGCGCGCACCGACTCGGCGCTGTTGTGGGCGCTCGTGCTGCACCGGCTGCGGGCCGGGGACGCGCCGGGCACGGCCCTGGCCGACACCGTGCGGGAGGCCGCCGCCGCGGCCCCCGGTTCCTCGCTGAACCTGCTGCTCACCGACGGCACCACCATTGCCGCGACGACCTGGGGGAACAGCCTCTGGTACCTGACCGGCCCCGACCGCGTGGTCGTGGCCTCCGAACCGTACGACGACGATCCGCGGTGGCGCGAGGTCCCCGAGCACACGCTCGTGACCGCCGACCGCGGCGATGTCACCCTCACCCCGCTCAAGGAGCCGTCCGCGTGAGTCCGTTCCAGCTGACCCGTACCCTCGCCCCCGACGCCGCGGGCGCCGATCTGCGCGCCGACGTCATCCACGGGCTGTCCCGCTCCCCCAAGGCGCTGCCGCCGAAGTGGTTCTACGACGCCCGGGGCAGCGAGCTGTTCGAGGAGATCACCCGGCTGCCCGAGTACTACCCGACGCGGGCGGAGCGGGAGATCCTGATCGCGCGGGCGCCGGAGATCGCCGCCGCCACCGGGGCCAGGACCCTGGTCGAGCTGGGCTCCGGTTCCTCCGAGAAGACGCGGTTCCTGATCGACGCGCTCCTTCCCGGTCTGGACGCCTACGTGCCGGTGGACGTGAGCGAGTCCGCGCTGACCGGGGCGGCCGAGTCGCTGCTCGCCGACCGGCCGGAGCTGCGGGTGCACGCGCTGGTCGCCGACTTCACCCGGGGGCTCGCGCTGCCGGGGACGCCCGGTCCGCGTCTGGTGGCCTTCCTCGGGGGCACGATCGGCAATCTGCTCCCCGAGGAGCGGCGGACGTTCCTGCGCTCGGTCCGGTCGATGCTCACGCCAGGCGACGCCCTGCTGCTCGGCACGGATCTGGTGAAGGACGAGAAGACGCTCGTCGCCGCCTACGACGACGCGGCCGGGGTGACGGCGGCGTTCAACAAGAACGTGCTGTCCGTGATCGACCGGGAGCTCGGCGCCGACGCGGATCCGGACGACTTCGAGCACGTGGCCGTCTGGGACAGGGACCGGGAGTGGATCGAGATGCGGCTGCGCGCGCGGCACGCGCTCACGGTGAAGATCCCGGAGCTGGATCTCGTGGTGCCGTTCGCGGCGGGCGAGGAGGTACGGACGGAGGTGTCGGCGAAGTTCCGTCAGGCGGGAGTGCGGGCCGAGCTGGCGGAGGCGGGGCTCGACCTGTCCCGCTGGTGGACGGACGACGAGGGCAGGTTCGCGCTGTCGCTCGCGACGGCACGCTGAGCGACGACGCGGGATCCGAGGGCGCGCGCTGTGTGGGCGCGCGGCGTGAGGACCCGCGATACGAGGACGCGCGGCTTGAGGACGCGCGGCTTGAGGACGTACGGCTTGAGGACGTACGGCTTGGGGGCGTGGGGCTTGAGGACGTACGGATCGGGAACGTGCGGTGTGAGGACGTGCGGCGTGGCAGCGGCCTCCGTCACGGCCCGCTGCGCCGCGGCGGCCAGGGATCTCCGGTCCGGGAAGCGCGTACCCGATAGCGGATCCAGTATCCGTACGTCGGCGGTGACTCCGCGTGTGGTGACGAGCCGCCACAAGGAGGCGCCCAGGGGGTCGTCGCCCACGTACGCGGCGGCTCCGGTGGGCCGGTAGTCGATCCGTACGGGCTGGACGTCGGCCCCGCCGTCCAGCGCGGCCTGGAAGGCGGCGGGCCGGAAACGGCCTCCGGCCCGGCCGCACCAGGTCGACCCCTCGGGGAAGACGATCACCCGGCCGCCGCCGGCGAGCACGGCGGCCATCGCGCGCACGGTGCCGGGCAGGGCCCCGAGCCGGTCGCGGTCGATGAAGAGGGTCCCGCCGAGCGCGGCGAGCGTGCCGAGGACCGGCCAGCGGCGGACCTCGGCCTTGGCGACCATCCGGCCGGGGAGGACGGCCGCGAGGAGCGGGATGTCCAGCCAGGAGACGTGGTTGGCGACGACGAGGAGCGGACCCTCGAACGGGGCGGCGACGCCGTCGAAGCGGACCCGCACGCCGAAGGCGCGGACCACGGCCCGTACCCAGTACCGGACGAGGGCGAGCCGCACCGGCGCCGGCAGGAGCCCGGCGGCCGGCATGCACAGGATGCCGAGGAGGACCGCGCCGATCCCGGCGGCCAGCCGCACCGCGGCGAGGGCGGCGCCTGCCGCGCGGGCCCCGCGGCAGGCGCCCGGGTCCGGGTGGGCGGCGCAGCGGCCCGGGGTGCAGGGCGCCGTGGGGAGCCACGGCGAGGGTGCCGTGGTCCCGTTCACTGGGCGGGGGCGAGCGACAGGAAGTGGTTGAGGTAGCGCGGGTTGGTGCGACGCAGGGAGAGCAGGACGTACAGGTCGGCCACGCCGAAGTCGGGGTCGTGGGCGGGGGCGCCGCAGACCCAGGCGCCGAGGCGGAGGTAGCCGCGCAGCAGCGGCGGGAGTTCGGTGCGGCCTTCGGGGCGGGCGATGCCGTCGGAGTTCCAGAGCTTGTGCGGGGTGACCCAGTACTCCTCGGGGGCGAGGTGCTTGGCCTTGACGGTGTCCCAGGTGGAGGCGGCGAGGGTGCCGCCGTCGGTGAGGGGGACCGAGCAGCAGCCGGCGAGCCAGTTGTGGCCGGTCCGGGTCATGTAGCGGGCGAGGCCCGCCCAGATGAGGGAGATGACGGCGCCGTTGCGGTGGGCGGGGTGGACGCAGGACCGGCCGACCTCCACGAGGTCGTGGCGGACGGGGGCGAGCCGGGTGAGGTCGAACTCGCTCTCGGAGTAGAGGCGTCCGGCCACGGCGGCCCGCTCGGGCGGCAGGATCCGGTAGGTGCCGACGACGTCGCCGGTGGCCTCGTCCCGTACGAGCAGGTGGTCGCAGTACGCGTCGAAGGCGTCGGAGTCGAGGCCGGGCTCGGGGCCGTCGAGCAGGGCGCCGAGTTCGCCGGCGAAGACCTGGTGGCGCAGCCGCTGGGCGGCCCGTACGTCCTCCTGGTCCCGGGCGAGGCCGACCACGTACCGAGGTGTGGGCGACTGGGGCCCGGCCTGGGGCTGGGCGGGGACGGACCCGGTCCCGGCGGGGACGGACCCGGTCCCCGGCCCGAGGGGAAGGGCCTGGGCTCCGGCGGGGACGGCGAGCGTGGGCGACGGTGCGGTCATGTCGGGCTCCTCCGGCGGACGGAAGGTGAAGGGGCGGAACCGGGCCGCGTGAGCGGTGGCCCGGCTCCTTACTTCTTCCGTCACCGGCTGGATTCGACATGACCGTCCGGGGGCTCGCGGATGTGCGAACGCTGAATGCTATTCGGCGAGGGTGTCCGAGATCTCCGCCGAGGCCTTCGCGGCGGCCTGCGCCGGGTCCTCGCCCTGGAGGACGGCCGTCATGTACGGCTTGATGGGGTTGTCGGCCTCGACATTGGCCCACTGCGGGGAGTTGGGGGTCGCGCGGCCGCGTGCGGCGGCCGCCGCCATGACGGCGGTCGCCTCCTGGCCGGAGACGACGGAGGCGAGGCCCTTCTTGTTGGGCACGTACCCCATGGTCCGGGCGAGTTCGGTCTGCCACTTCTCGCCGGCGAGCGCCTTCACGACGTCGAGGGCGGCGCCGCGCTGGGGCGCGTTCTCCGGGATGATGAGGTCGGAGCCGCCGGTGAAGACGGCGCCGGGCCGGCCGGCCTTCTTGCCGGGTATCGCGAAGAAGCCGAGCTTGTCCTTGAGGTCCGGGTTCGCCTTCAGGATCGGCGCGACGGCGCTGGTCGTGGCGATGATCTGGGCGACGTCGCCCTTGGCGAAGACGTCGGCCTGCGGCGGGTTCTGCTCGTCGGCGTTCTTGGGGCCGGCGCCGAGGGACTGGAGGTCCTTGTAGAAGGCCATGCCGCGCAGGGCCGCGGGGCTGCCGAGGGCGCCGGTCCACTCGCCGCCCTTGTCGACGGCGAGTTCGCCGCCCTCCTCCCAGATGAAACCGGAGAGGGTGTACCAGTCCTGGCCCGCGAGGTAGATGCCCTGGGAGCCGCCGCGGTTGAGCTTCTCGGTGTCGGCGAGCCACTCGGCGCGGGTGGTCGGCGGCTTGTCGATCCCCGCGTCCCGGAACAGGTCCTTGTTGTAGATGACGATGCGGTTGGCCGCGTACCAGGGAATGCCGTACTGGGAGCCGCCGATGCTGCCCGGCTGGGCGAGACCGGGCAGCCAGTCCTCGCTGCCGAGGTCGCGGACGGACTCGAGGGTGAGGTCGTAGAGCTTCTCGGTGTCGGCGTACTGGGCGACCTGGGTATTGCCGACCTCGATCACGTCGGGTCCGCCGGAGCCCTTGACGGCCTCGGTGACCTTCTTCCCGATGCCGGTCCAGTCCTGGATGGTGATCTTGAGGTCGACGCCGTCGTGCTCCTCCTCGTAGGCCTCGGTGAAACGCGTGAGGAAGTCCTCGCTGGCACTGTCCCGCATGAGCCAGATGGTGACGGTCTTCGTCTGGCCCCCGCCCGGCAACATCCCGCAACCGGCGAGCGCGAGCGCGGTGGCGGCTGCCAACGGACAGGCGAGATGGCGGTTCTTCACGTAGGTCACCTTCTGCGGTTCTGCACAGGTTCGTGCGGCATTGGGGGCTGACCCGACGTGGGGGGAGCGAACGGGGTGTTCGCGCGGGTATGTGGCCTGGATTCTGGTCTGGACCAACGAAGTGGTCAAGTCCTTGACCATCTCGTTTCAGCCTCCGGACGGATGATCCGGATCCTTACCTTCGGTAATCGACCGCACGCCGTACGGAGGCCGTCCTGTCGCGCGCCGCCGCGGCCTGGGGCACGGTGGAGGGACGCACCGAGAGGAGTTCGGCCCCCATGTCGAATCACACCTACCGCGTCACCGAGATCGTCGGGACGTCCACCGAAGGCGTCGACGAAGCCATCCGCAACGGCATCAGCCGCGCCGCGCAGACGCTGCGGGGCCTCGACTGGTTCGAGGTCACGCAGGTCCGCGGCCATATCGTCGAAGGCGCGATCGAGCACTACCAGGTGGGGCTGAAGGTCGGCTTCCGCCTGGAGGACGAGAGCTGACGGACGGCGAAGGAGCGACGCCCGACGAGCGTCCGAGGACGGGCGGCCGAGGCGCCGGGCTGCCTAGGACGGGCTGCTGAGGCACCGGCAGCCGAGGTCGGGCTGCCGAGGCGCCGGGTGTCCGAGGACGGGCCCGAGACACCGGGCGGCCGAGGACGGGCCCGAGACACCGGGCTACCGAGGCCGGGTGCCGAGGCACCGGGCGGCCGAGGCCGGGCCCGAGACACCGGGCTACCGAGGCCGGGCTGCCGAGGCACCAGGCAGCCGAGGCCGGGCCCGAGACACCGGGCTACCGAGGCCGGGCTGCCGAGGCGCCGGGCGGCCGGGGCCGAGGACGGGCGCGGCCGAGGCGCCGGGCTGCCGCGAGGATCAGGTCCGGCCCTCCTTCTCCTGGGCGTCCGTCAGCACCTCCGACGGGATCGCCCAGTGGGCGCGCACGACGCGGAACCCGGCCACCTCCGCCGCGTCGCAGACCAGCGCGTCGTCGTCGACGAGCATCCTGATCTCGCGGTCGGCGCCGAGCCGCCGCAGGACCTCCACCTTGGTCACCCTGGCCGGCCGGAAGTCCCGGTTTCCCCGCATGTGGATCCGGCCCTCCGGCAGCCCCTGCGCCGCCAGCCAGGCCACGGTGGACCGCCGGCAGCGCTCCGGCCGCCCGGTCAGATAGACCACCTCACACTCCTCGGCCGCTTTCCGGCACAGCTCGACGCCCTCCGCCAGCGGCGGATCGTCGGACGCCGCCGCGAAGAAGCCGCTCCAGTCCTTGGGCCGCCGCTCCAGGAAGTGCTGGCGGTGGGCGGTGGCGGAGAGGGTGTTGTCCAGGTCGAAGACGGCCAGTGGCCGGGTGTCGCGCGTCACGGCCCCAGCGTAGGAGCAGGCGTACGCACCCGCCTCACGCTTTCCCGCCCGCGCCCGTCCGCCCGGACGCCCCGCCCGGCTGCGGCCGCAGGGAAAACGCCCTCACCGTGGACCCCGCGCAAGGAAACCCTCCCTCCGCAGGTCAGACCTCTTCCACGAATCGCGAGGGAATCCCTGCGGGGTGCCGCCGGGCATCGTGTCCCTGATCAGCTGGTTTCCGTCAATGCCGCGCGCGCGGTGGTGAGGATCTCCTCGGAGAGCGGGGAGTCCTTGGTGGCCCGGGCCAGGACGAGTGCGCCGACCATGGTGCACAGTCGCGTGATGCCGTCCCGGCCCCCCTCGGTGGCGAGCCACTCGGCGAAGTCACTCACTCCCTCGGTGTAGACGCGGTGGGCCTCGCGATCGCCGGGTGTGCGCGCCATATCGGTGGCGAGTGCGGCGGCGGGGCACCCGCCCGCCGCGCTGTCGCGGTGCTCGATGGAGAGATAGGTGTCGATCAGTTCCCGCTGGGCGGCGTCGCGCTGCCCTGCGTGCTGCTCGAGTCCGTCGTTCCGAAGCCGGGCGAGTTCGCCGAACGCGTGGGCGGTGGCTTCGTCGACGAGCGCCTCTTTGGAGGCGAACTGCTTGTAGAAGCCCCCGTGGGTCAGGCCGGACGCCTTCATGAGGTCGGCGACGCTGACGTGGGTGCCCTGCTCCCGGAACAGCCGGGAGGCCGTCTCCACGACCCGCCGGCGGTTCTCCTCCGCTTGCGCCTGCGATACGCGGCCCATCAGCCACCTCCCGATTGAATGTCGTTTGACATCTATCATAGACCAGAGGTTAGATTGCAACCATCATCTAACGAGCGGGGTCTCTCGACGCCCGCAACACTGGGAGTAGCCATGGAACTGAAGGACGCGGTCGCGGTCGTCACCGGCGCCAACCGGGGGCTCGGGCGCCAGCTGGCCGCCCAGCTCGTGGAGCGCGGAGCGACGGTGTACGCGGCGGCCCGCCGCCCCGAGACGGTGGACCTGCCCGGAGTCATTCCGCTGCGACTGGACGTGACGGACGAGGAGTCGATCCGGGCCGCGGCCCGCACCGCGGCCGACGCGACGCTGCTGGTGAACAACGCATCTCCACCGCCACGCCCCTGATCACGGGCGGCCTGGACGCGGTACGCCTGGAGATGGAGACGAACTTCTTCGGTCCGCTCGCCGTGACGAGGGCTTTCGCCCCCGTCATCGAGGGCAACGGTGGCGGCGCCGTGCTCAACGTCCTGTCGGTCCTGTCCTGGCTGCACCCGGCCGAGCTCGGGTCCTACGCCGCGGCCAAGGCCGCGGCATGGGCGCTGACCGACGCGGCCCGGGAGGAACTGGCGCCCCGCGGCATCACCGTCTCGGCGCTGCACGTCGGCTACATGGACACCGACATGGCCGCAAGCGTTCCCGCCGACCAGAAGGCCGACCCCGCCGATGTCGCCGCACAGGCCCTGCACGGCATCGAGACGGGACTTCCCGAGATCCTCGCCGACGAGACCACCCGGTACGTCAAGCAGAGCCTGGCCGCTGCACCGAACGCGGCGTGAGGCACGTCCCGCCCCCTTCCCCTGCCGGCCCCGGCTGGTACGGGGCCCGAGCCGGACGAGGCACGCCGCGTACTCGGCCGATTCCGGCGAGGTGCCCCGAAGAACCGAAGTAAGTGCCACAAGGTGTCTCGTACTGGGAGAAGCCCAGGAGGGACAGGGATCCCGCCCCCCGCGGACGGGCAACGGAGGTGACGATGAAGACCTTCATGATCGAGCGGTACGGCGACAAGGCCGGTGTGCGCGCCGCCGAGATGCCCGACCCGCAGGTGGGCGCCGACGACGTCCTGGTCCGGATCCACGCGGCGAGCGTCAACCCGCTGGACCTCAAGATCCGCGACGGGGACCTCAAGGCGATCCTGCCGTACGGTCTCCCGCTCATCCTGGGCAACGACCTCGCCGGGACGGTGGTGGAGGTCGGATCGGCCGTCACACGGTTCGCGGTGGGCGACGAGGTCTACGCCCGGCCCGACAAGGACCGCATCGGCACGTTCGCCGAACTCATCGCCGTCCACCAGGACGACGTGGCGATCAAACCGGCCACCCTCACCATGGAGGAAGCCGCGTCACTTCCCCCCTGGTCGCCCTCACCTCCTGGCAAGCCCTGGTCGAACGAGCGCATGTGCAGCCAGGCCAGAAGGTCCTGATCCACGCGGGCTCCGGCGGCCTGGGCACCATCGCCATCCAGCTGGCGAAGGCGCTGGGCGCGCACGTGGCCGCCACCGCGAGTACGGCCAAGGTCGACCTGGTGAGGGAACTCGGCGCGGACATCGTCGTCGACATCCGTCCCGTCGTACCGAGTCTTCCCGTTCGATCAGACCCGGGAAGCCATGGAGCACGTCGAGAAGGGCCGCGCCAAGGCCGGCAAGGTCGTCGTCACGATGACCTGAGAGAAGGGTCATGAGGGCACCGCGGAGTTCCCCCGTCCCCGCGCCGTCCGGCAGATGACCTCGTGTGGGAGAAGCCGGCCACCTCAGCCAACCGGAAGTACCACCGGGCGGCGGGGGGACCTGCACGCGGTCATCGACCAGGTCATCGCGGAGCAGGTGGGTTCACCAACCGCCTCGGCGATGACAAGCACGATCCGGCAGGGAGGGAGCGACGGTGTCCGTCGCGACGGAACCCGGGCGGTGGGAGCGTGGCGGCCCTCATCTTCGCCGTTTCAGGGCATGTGCCACGCGGGGCAGCTCCTCGTGAAGGAGACGGCCGGCCAGCGCACCGCCGAAGACGACGACGCCGACCCCGACCAGCCAGGACTGGATGACCAGGACGGTTCCGATCGGGCCGTAGGTGACGGCGCTCGATGCGATCAGCGGTGAGAACACGAGCCGGGAGAAGACGCGGAGGCAGAGCAGCCCGGCCATGGTGGTCACCGCCCCGGGCAGCAGCGCGGTCCAGGGGACCCGGCCGCCGAGCAGCATCCGCTGGGACCACCAGAAGAACAGGCTGCCGACCAGCACCGTCACCAGTCCCCGGGCCGGGGCCGCGTGCCACAGCGGTGTGATCGCGGACAGGAAGAGGACTCCGATGAGGACGGCGAGCCACACCACGTGCCGCCACCTGGCCCACCAGCGGGCCGGGGGCAGATCCCAGACCTTCTCGTAGCCGCTCTGCACCGTCGCCCCGAACGACACCCCGAACACGGCGAGCACCGCGAGGCCGAACGCCGTCGTGGTCCGCAACGTCTGGCCCGGAAGTGCGAACAGCCCCTCGATGTCCTCCCTGGCGGCCTCCGATACGCCGAGTCCGTCCCCCAGCCACTGCGCGAACCCCCGCCCGCTCGCCGGATCCGCCGCGGACACGACGATCAGCAGCGGCACCAGGGTCAGGAAACCGAGCGCCGCGAAGCCCAGCGAACGCTGCCACAGTTCGAGATCGCTGATCTGAACCCACCGTCGCCCGGCCCGCAGGCGGCGGATCTCGCGGCGCAGCCGTCCGACCGGGGACGAACGGCCCGCGGCGGTGCGGGACGAGCTCCCCCTTCTAGGACGCATGTGGGCGAGTCCCCGAGCCCTGCCCCTCGGTCGGCCGCTCCGCCGGATCCCCGTGCTCAGCGGCTTTGCGCCAGCGGGCTTCGCAGAACGAGTACAGGCCGAACAGCACGAGGCCCACAGCGGCGGCGATCAGCAGGGCCGGCCCTGCGGGGGTTTCGGCGAACGAACGCAACGTCTCATCCAGGCCCTTGGCCTCGCTGGGGTCGAACCGCACCGCGGCCAGCAGGACGAACAGGCCGGCCGCCGCCGCGATCACTCCGCACGCCGCGCTGCCGACGGTTCCCAGCACCGCGACGACCCGCCGCGTCGCCGGGCTCATCTCGCCCGTCCGCAAATTCTTCTCGAACTTCCGCATCAGGCCGCTCACCAGTATCACCACGCCCACGATGACCAGGACGGCTCCGAACACGCCGACGAGTACCCGCCCGCCCGGCCATTCCAGCACCCTCGCGGTGTACTCCTTCGACGCCTCGTCGCCGGGGCGGGTGCCGGGGGAACCGCCGACCAGCGCCGTCTGCACGACGCCGACACAGATCACCGCGTAGAACACGGCCATGCCCAAGGAGCCCAGACGCCGGCTCCACTTGTCACCGCCCTCCACCGTCTGTCCGAACGCCGCCTCGGCAAGCCGCCACAGCGCCATCGCCGCCAGCCCCACCACGAGCGCCCACAGCAAAGCCTGGCCGAACGGCTGCTCGCCGAGGGTCCCCACCGCGCCGGACCGGTCGGCCTCCTGGCCGCTGTCGCCGCCGAGGCCGATCCGCACTGCCAGAAGCCCCACCAGTACGTAGATCACTCCCCGGGCGCAGAGCCCGACCCTGGACGCGAGTTCCACCGCGCGGCTGTCGGCCACACGCCTCCCCCGGGACTTCGGCGGGGCGGCGACGTCCTTCCTGATCTCCATCCCTGACACCTCCGTCTGCAGGAACAAGCCGAACAGCGCACCCGGGGCCGGGACGGGCGCCGTGGTCGTTGAGAGCGCGGGAAGGACGGCAGGTCCGTGGGGTGTTGTCGAGCGTGGCGCGATCCCCAGGTCTGTTCTCTGTCCTTCCACGGTAGGACTGTCCCGCCCCGGAAGTCACCGCCAAGGGCGGACCTACCCTGGAAGCAGGGATGTCGACGGCACGACGTACCGGCTCTCCGCCGGCGTACGGCGACGGGGCTGATGCAGCGTTCGACCACGTTGCGGGCCTTGTAAGCTCGCACGCGGTTGGCCTTCCGGTCCGCCCGCTCCGGGATCACCGCACGGATGCCCCTGCGCCCTCGCAGGAATGACGGATCGCTCGGGACGAGTACGCCGTGTCCGCGATGACCGCGACGCCGAGCGACGACAGCCCGGCGCGATGACCGTGTCGGGATACGGACCTGACGAGCGAAGGGTGTGGCGGGTGGGCGAAGGTGCGGGCATCACTTCGGCGCGGGAGGCGGCGAACGACGAGCTGGTGCTCGCGTTCGGACGGCTGCAGGGGGCCGCGGGGCGGCTGGAGTACCTGCTCGGCGGTGCCATCGAGGAGGAGTTCGGGATCAGCCACCTGATGTACGAGGTGCTGCTGATCGTGGGCCGGGCGGGCGGTCCGGGCATGCCGATGCGGGCGATCGCACAGGAGCGGGTCCTGACCACGGGCGGGATGACCCGCCTGGTGGACCGGATGGAGGCGGCCGGTCTGGTGGTGCGTGCCGACGACCCCGCGGACCGCAGGGGCAAACTGGTGCGGCTCACCGGGCGGGGTGAGGACATCGTGGTGCGGGCCAGTCGGCTGCACGTGGAGAACGTCCGCCGCTACTTCCTGGCGCCACTGCCCGAGGAGGCACGGGAGCAGTTCATGGAGTGCCTGCACATCCTGTCCCACTCGGCGCGCGACGCCCTGCCCCGCCTGCGCTAGGGACGGAAGCCCCGCGGGAAGGGGGCCCTTCACCATGCGGGAATACCTGACGCGGCAGATACTGTTGAAGCAGGTACATCGCTTCGGTGCGGAGCGACTCCCTCTGCGAAGGCCTTCCCATGAAACTCGTCCACGTCTTCGACGCCTACTGCGGCTGGTCCTATGGCTTCGCCCCCACCCTGGCCGAGGTCACCCGGCGTCACCCGGAGCTGCCCGTCGAGGTCGTCTCGGGCGGCTTGTTCACCGGGGAGCGGGCCGTGCCGATCCGCGAGTTCGGTTACGTCCAGGGCGCCAACGCCAAGATCAGCGAGCTGACCGGTGTCGGGTTCGGGGCCGGGTACGAGCGGCTGATCGCCGACGGCTCGTTCGTCATGGACTCCCTGGACGCCGCCCGGGGCATGGCGGTGCTGCGGCGGGCGGCCCCGGAGCGGGTGGTGGAACTGGCCATGGCCGTGCAGGCCGCGTTCTACCAGGACGGCCTGAGCCTGTCCGACGCCGACACCTTCACCCGGATCGCCGCGGCAGCCGGCCTGGACACGCGGGCAGCCGGTGCCGCGCTCACCGCACCGACTGCCTCGCTCGCGGCCGAGGCCGACTTCCGGCGGGCGGCAGCCTTGGGCGTGCAGGGCTACCCGACCCTCCTGGCCCAGGACGGCGACCGCACGGCGGTACTTGCCGTCGGCCACGCCGGTCCCGACAGGATCGACGCACTCCTGGCGCAGTTCGGCGCCGCCCGCACCCGATCGGCTGCGTCCGGCCGCTGAATCCTCGCCGACACACCGGCACGGTCGGCGTCTTCCCACCGCGGCGGCGCGAACCTGAACCTCACACGACCAGCTGACCGCCCCTCACCCCCCTTTCCATCGATCCCAGCAAAGGACACGACGATGAGCACGCTCGACTTCAAGGTCATCGACCTGGACTTCCCCGTCGGCTCGAAGAACAAGACCGCCACCCTCATCACCGGCAAGAAGGAGGCGTTCCTGATCGACACGGGGTTCACCCGTGCGGACGGTCACCGGCTGGTCGCCGAGATCCTCGACTCCGGCAAGAACCTCACCACGGTGTTCGTCAGCCACGCCGACCCGGACTACTACTGGGGCGCCGAGGTCGTCGCCGACGCGTTCCCCGAGGCCCGGCTCGTCGCCACCCCGCTGGTGATCGAGCACATCAAGGCCACGTACGAAGCCAAGCTCAAGGCGTGGGAGCCGGTCGGCGTCAACCGCCCCACCCGCCTGGTCGAGTTGACCCCGCTGACCGGCGACATCACCGTCGAAGGCCACGTCTTCCAGCTCAAGGGCGGCCACCCCGGCCTGCCCGACCGCCACTACCTGTGGCAGGCCGAGCACCGGGCGATCGTCGCCGGGGTCCTGCTCTTCCAGAACGAGCACGTCTGGGTCGCCGACACCGGCAAGCCCCAGGACCGCGCCGTGTGGATCGAGCTGCTGGACGAGATGACGGCCCTCGACCCCGCCTTCGCCGTCCCCGGCCACCGGCTGCCCACCGCCGCCGCCCTCGACGCGAGCCCGATCGCCTACACCCGCGACTACCTCACCGCCTTCGAGGACGAGCTGGCCAAGGCCGACAGCGGCGAGGCCCTGACGAACGCGCTGGTCGCCCGCTACCCCGAGTCCGGCATGCTCATCGCGGCCCAGCTCGGCGCGAAGGTCGCCAAGGGCGAGATGACCTGGGGCTGACCCACCCCGACCACAGGCCGGCCCCGGGCGCCCCGACCAGGCCCCGGGCCCGGGCGGACCGCGCCCGCCGAGCACCGCCTGGAACGCCTGGAACGCCTGGAACCCTGGAACGCCTGGAACGCCTGGAACGCCTTCACGGTCATCCTCGCCGAAGCCGGGCGCCTGGTCGTCGTCACCCTGCTGATCGGCTTCTTCCTCGCCTATCCCACACGCAGCCGCCGGCCGCCGCTCTCCCTCGCCGTCGCCCCGCCAGCACCCCGACCCCACCGGAGAAAGGCCGTGCCCCATGCATGAGACCACCGACTTCCCCACCTCCGCCGCCCCCGCCGACGTGGTGCGCCGCCAGTACATCGCCTCCGCCAACGGCGACCTCGAAGCCCTGCGGGCCACGCTGGCCGACGACGTGGAATGGACCGAGATGGCAGGCTTCCCGCTGGCCGGCACCTACCGCACCCCCACCGGCGTCACCTCCGCCGTCATGGAACAGCTCGGCAAGGACTGGGACGACTGGGCCGCCCACGACGACACGTACGTCGTCGACGGTGAGAACGTCGTCGTCCTCGCCCGCTACACCGCCACCAACAAGGCCACCGGCAAGGACCTCGACGCACGCGTCGCCCACCACTTCATCGTCCGCGGCGGCCGCATCGTCCGCTTCGAGCAGTTCGTCGACACCGCCCTGGTCCGCGACGCCATGCACCCCGGCGCATAGCCGCACCGACCCAGTTCCTCCCCGATACCGCGCTGCCACAGCACCCGTCGGACGCCACGGCACACCGTTGATCACCTGCCAGGCCCTCCCGGCCACCGGCTGCCATGCCCCCGGCAGACCCGACCACCCGCCATAACTGTACCTTTCGAAAGGTACAGTTATCAGGGTCGGTTGTGTTGATGAAGAGGTGCGCGGAATGGTCCCGAGTACGCGGCGGCGTTGGCTGCTGCTGACGGTTGTCAGTGCGGGGCTTCTGCTCATCACGCTGGACAACTCGATCCTGTACGCGGCACTGCCGACGCTGGTGAAGGAACTCGGTGCGAGCAGTTCCGAAGGCCTGTGGATCATCAACGCCTATCCGGTGGTGATGGCCGGGCTGCTGCTGGGCAGCGGCACTCTGGGGGACCGGGTGGGGCACCGGAGGATGTTCCTGATCGGCCTGGTGGTCTTCGGCGCCGCCTCGCTCGCCGCCGCGTTCTCGCCGACTCCGGAGTCCCTGATCGCGGCTCGGGCATTCCTGGCCGTCGGCGCGGCGGCGATGATGCCCGCGACGCTCGCCCTGATCCGCATCACGTTCGAGGACGAGCGCGAGCGCAACATGGCCATCGCCATCTGGGGAACTCTGGCTATCGTGGGCAGCGCACTGGGCCCGATCGTCAGCGGACTTCTGTTGCAGAGCTTCTGGTGGGGGTCGGTGTTCCTCGTCAACGTCCCCGTCGTCATCGTGGCCTTGGTCGCCACGCTGGTCCTCGCGCCGCCCAACGACGCGGACTCCACCAAGCGGTGGGACCTGGCCTCGTCGCTTCTCGCGCTCGTCGCCCTGGTCGGCCTCGTGATCGCGATCAAGGAAACCGCCAAGACGGAACCCGCGCCCCTGTTCATCGGTGCCGCCGTCCTCGCCGCCGTCCTCGGCGGGTGGGCGTTCGCTCGGAGGCAGCGTCGTCTTCCCTATCCCTTGCTGGACTTCGCGATCTTCCGCAACCGGGCCTTCGTCGCCGGAGTCCTGGCCGCCGGGTTCGCCATGTTCGCCATCGCCGGTGTCCAGCTGATCACCACACAGCGGTTCCAGCTCGTGGAGGGCTTCACCCCGCTACGCGCCGGACTCCTGGTCGCCGCCGTCGCCGTGGGGGCACTCCCGACAGCCGTGGCCGGCGGCGCCAGCCTGCACCGGGTCGGCCTGCTGCCCATCGTCGCCGGTGGTCTGGCCCTCAGTACGGTCGGCTCCGTGCTGATCCTGCTGAACTTCGACACCAGCATGGGACTGCTCATCACCGGACTGCTCATCACGGGCGCCGGCCTCGGAGCGGCCATGTCCGTCGCCTCCAGCGCGATCATGGGCAATGTCCCGGCCCGCCGCGCGGGCATGGCCTCCTCCGTGGAGGAGGTTTCCTACGAGTTCGGCAGCCTCATCGCGGTCGCGCTGCTCGGCAGCCTCCTGACCGCCGTCTACACCGCGACCATCGACCTGCCACCCGGAGCCCCGGACTCCGCACGCGACAGCCTCGACAGCGCGCTCGCACTGGCGGGAGACGACCCCTCGTTGGTCACCGCCGCGTCCCACGCCTTCGACGGCGCCTATCTCACCGTCATGATCGTGGTCACCACCGTCATCGCCGCCGGCGCGGTCGTCACCGGCCTCCTCCTGCGCCACCACGGCCCCGGATCGACCCTGTCCGCCCCCACACACCACTGACACCCCACCCCGGGAGCCCCCATGCGGACCAGCAAGCGAACCCAGATCCTCGAAGCGGCCACCCGCGTCGTAGAGCGCGAAGGCGTCAAGAGCGTCACCTTCGACTCCGTCGCCGCCGAGGCCGGCCTGACCAAGGGCGGGCTCCTCTACCACTTCGCTTCCCGCGACGACCTCGTCCAGGCCATCCACCAGCACCTCGCCGACCGATGGGAGGCGCAGATGAACGCGGCGGCGGGAAAACCGGCCCACGAGGCAACGCCCTCAGAGCGGCTTACCGCCTACACCCGCGTCGCCACCCAGAGCTCCACACGGGCCGAGCTCCTCTTCATGCTCGAAGGCTCCACTCATCCCGGACACGCGGCACCGTGGGACGCGGTCCTGGAACGATGGGCCCCGCCCCTGACCCTCACCGACGCCGACGACCCGGACGCGCTTGACCAATTCATCGCCCGCCTGGCCGCCGACGGCCTGTGGCTGTACGAATCCCTCACCGCCGAACGGCTGCCCACCCAACTGCGCCGCGCCGTCGCCGAACGCATCGCCGGCACCCTCAACCACGACGACACCTGAGCCCGCACGGCCCGCGATCTCCCGACCGCTGGACCTCTCTCGACCGGCAGAACAGCGAACGGACTGTGGACCACCCGTTCCACAGTGCCGACAACGCCCGTCAGCGGGCCTGGGGACAACCAGTCGGGGCGCGCGAGGAGCCGCGCGCCTTGACTTCAGTGCCCCCAGTTCCGCCGACGGTGTGCGAAAAGGTCAGGCGAGGTTGATGTTCTCCGCCTGGGGGCCCTTCTGGCCCTGGGTGACGTCGAACGTCACGGTCTGGCCCTCCTGGAGCTCACGGAAGCCCGAGGAGTTGATGGCGGAGTAGTGGGCGAAGACGTCCGGGCCGCCGCCGTCCTGGGCGATGAAGCCGAAGCCCTTCTCCGCGTTGAACCACTTCACAGTTCCCGTAGCCATGTCTCATGCCTTCCAGTCGATGAACGCCTCCCGCTCCATGCGGAAGGCGGAGGTGATCGCCCTGGTTCCTGCGGCACAGCACAGCAAAAAGCCCACGCCGGAGGCATGGGCAGAGGGAACTTCCGAACCACGACAGCTAACGAGGACGGTACACGTCCGCACACCCTGTCACCAGAGGGACTCCTCCAAGTGTGAGCGGGTCCGCCACGGGGATGCGGCGGCGGCCTCCATCGGCCTGCCTTGGTCGACGCGCTGTGTCCGCAGACCCTACCTGGCTGCTGTCGGGGGTGCGGGGGTCGCGGTCGCCTGACCGGAGACCACCTCGCCATCAGGGCAAACAGGGAACAGTGGCTAATATCGACGCATGCGTGACAGGCCCCACGATCCGTACGTCCGTGTCCGCGGCGCCCGCGAGCACAACCTCGCCGGGGTCGACGTCGACATCCCGCGCGACGCGCTCGTCGCCTTCACCGGGGTATCCGGTTCGGGCAAGTCGTCGCTCGCCTTCGGGACGATCTACGCGGAGGCGCAGCGGCGCTACTTCGAATCGGTCGCGCCGTACGCGCGGCGGCTGATCCATCAGGTGGGGGCGCCCGCGGTCCGCGAGATCAGCGGGCTGCCCCCGGCGGTCTCCCTGGAGCAGCGCCGGTCCTCGCCGAACGCCCGCTCCTCGGTCGGTACGGTGACGACGCTCTCCAACTCGTTGCGGATGCTGTTCTCGCGGGCCGGCCGCTACCCGGAGGGTGCGGCGCGGCTCGACTCCGACGCCTTCTCCCCCAACACGGCGACAGGCGCGTGCCCTTCGTGTCACGGCATCGGCCGGATCCACGAGACGAGCGAGGAACTCCTCGTCCCCGATCGGGCTCTGTCGATCCGACAGGGCGCCATCGCCGCCTGGCCGGGCGCCTGGCAAGGGAAGAACCTGCGGGACGTCCTGGACACCCTCGGGTACGACGTCGACCGGCCGTGGCACGAGCTGGCCGCGAAGGACCGGGAGTGGATCCTCTTCACCGAGGAGCAGCCGGTGGTCACGGTGCACCCGGTGCGGGAGGCGGGTCGCATCCAACGCCCTTATCAGGGCACGTACATGAGTGCCCGACGGTACGTTCTGCGGACGTTCGCGGACTCGAAGAGCACGACGCTGCGGGCGAAGGCGGAGCGGTTCCTGTCGAGTGCGCCCTGTCCGGTGTGCGACGGCAGCCGGCTGCGCCCGGAGGCCCTCGCGGTGACCTTCGCGGGGCGGACGATCGCCGAGCTGGCCGCGCTGCCGCTGACGGTCCTGGCCGGGCTCCTGTCGGCGACGCCGACGGACGGTGCGGAGTCGGCGCGCGTCCTCACCGAGGACCTCGTCGCCCGGATCGCGACGGTCACCGAGCTCGGTCTCGGCTACCTCAGTCTGGACCGTGCGACGCCCACGCTCTCCAGCGGGGAGCTCCAGCGGCTGCGGCTCGCCACCCAGCTGCGGGCGGGGCTCTTCGGTGTCGTGTACGTGCTCGACGAGCCGTCCGCCGGTCTGCACCCGGTCGACACCGAGGCGCTCCTCGTGGTCCTCGACCGGCTGAAGGCGGCCGGGAACTCGGTCTTCGTCGTCGAGCACCATCTCGACGTCGTGCGCCACGCCGACTGGCTCGTCGACGTCGGGCCGCGTGCCGGGGTGCACGGCGGGCACGTCCTGCACAGCGGTCCGCCGGAGGAACTGGCGGCCGTCGAGGCGTCCGCGACCCGGCGTTTCCTCTTCGACCGGCGACCGGCGCCCGCGCGGACGGTGCGCGCTCCGTCGGGCTGGCTGCGTACGGGGCCGGTGACCCGGCACAATCTGCGGGCGGTCGACGCGGCCTTCCCGCTGGGTGTCCTCACCGCCGTGACGGGTGTGTCGGGTTCGGGCAAGTCGACCCTCGTCGGCGCGCTGACCGAGGAGCTGCCCGGGGTGGGGCGTCTGGTGACGGTGGACCAGCGCCCGATCGGGCGGACTCCGCGCTCCAACCTCGCCACGTACACGGGCCTGTTCGACGTCGTGCGGAAGCTGTTCACCGAGACGGAGGAGGCGCAGGCGCTCGGCTACAAGGCGGGCCGCTTCTCCTTCAACGTCTCCGGCGGGCGCTGCGAGACGTGCCAGGGCGAGGGTTTCGTCTCGGTGGAGCTCCTCTTCCTGCCGAGCACCTACGCGCCGTGCCCCGACTGCCACGGCGCCCGGTACAACCCCGAGACGCTCCGGGTGCGGTTGCGCGGGCTCACCATCGCCGAAGTCCTGGACCTCACCGTCGAGTCGGCGGCGGAGTTCTTCGACGACGTCCCGGCCGCCGCCCGGAGCCTGCGGACCCTGCTGGACGTGGGCCTCGGCTATCTGCGGCTCGGGCAGCCGGCGACGGAGCTGTCCGGCGGCGAGGCCCAGCGCATCAAGCTCGCCTCCGAGCTTCAGCGTCCGCGCCGCTCCGCCACGCTGTACGTGCTGGACGAGCCGACGACGGGGCTGCATCCGGCGGATGTCGAGGTCCTGATGCGTCAGCTCCACGGCCTCGTGGACGCGGGCCACTCCGTGATCGTCGTCGAGCACGACATGGACGTGGTCGCCACCGCCGACTGGGTCCTCGACCTGGGCCCGGGCGGTGGCGACGAGGGCGGCCGGGTGGTGGCGGCCGGAGCGCCGGCCGAGGTGGCCGCCTCCCCCGTGAGCCGGACGGCCCCGTATCTGGCCCGGGCACTCGCCGACTGACCCGGTACGTTCTCGCCCGACCGGCCGGGCGCCGGAGGCAGCGGCTACCCCTTCACCTTCCTCCGTGCCCGCAGCCACTCCCTGTTCATCGCCGCGATCGACGGCAGCGGGATCCCCTTCGGGCACGCCGTCGCGCACTCGCCCGTCAGCGTGCAGCCGCCGAAGCCCTCCGCGTCCATCCGGGCCACCATGTCGAGGACCCTGGTCTCGCGTTCCGGGGAGCCCTGCGGGAGGACGTTCAGGTGGTTGATCTTCGCCGAGGTGAAGAGCATCGCCGAGCCGTTGGGGCAGGCCGCCACACAGGCGCCGCAGCCGATGCACTCCGCGTGCTCGAAGGCGGAGTCCGCGTCGGCCTTCGGGACGGGGGTCGCGTGGGCCTCGGGCGCCGAGCCCGTGGGGGCGCTGATGTAGCCGCCGGACTGGATGACGCGGTCGAAGGCGGAGCGGTCGACCACCAGGTCCTTGACGACGGGGAAGGCCGCCGCACGCCAGGGCTCGATGTCGATCGTGTCGCCGTCGTGGAAGGAGCGCATGTGGAGCTGGCAGGTGGTGGTGCGCTCGGGGCCGTGCGCGTCGCCGTTGATGACGAGGCTGCACGCGCCGCAGATGCCCTCGCGGCAGTCGTGGTCGAAGGCGACGGGGTCCTCGCCACGCAGGATGAGGTCCTCGTTGAGGGTGTCGAGCATCTCCAGGAACGACATGTCCGCGGAGATGCCGTCGACGTCGTAGGTGGACATGGCGCCGGGGGCGTCGGCGTTCCGCTGGCGCCAGACGCGCAGGGTGAGCCTCATGCGTAACTCCGCTGGGTGGGGTGGACGTACTCGAAGGTGAGGTCCTCCTTGTGGAGGACGGGGGAGGTGCCCGGCGCCGTGCCGTGCTCTCCTGGGGGGCGGCCCCCGGGCCCCCGGAACTCCCAGGCCGCCACGTACGCGAACTCCTCGTCGCGGCGGGCCGCTTCGCCGTCCGGCGTCTGGGACTCCTCGCGGAAGTGGCCGCCGCAGGACTCCGCCCGGTGGAGCGCGTCGAGGCACATCAGCTCGGCCAGTTCCAGGTAGTCGACGATGCGGTTCGCCTTCTCCAGGGACTGGTTGAACTCCTGGCCGGTGCCGGGGACCTTGATCCGGCGCCAGAACTCCTCCCGGATCTCGGGGATCCGGGCGAGGGCCTTGCGCAGGCCCTCCTCCGTCCGGGCCATGCCGCAGAACTCCCACATGAGTTCGCCGAGTTCGCGGTGGAAGGAGTCGGGGGTGCGGTCGCCGTCGACGGAGAGGAGGAGGTTCAGTCGGTCCTCGGTCTCGGCGAGGACGTCGCGTACCGCCGGGTGGTCGTCGGTGACCGGCTCGGTGTGCGGGTGGCGGGCGAGGTAGTCGTTGATGGTGGCGGGGAGGACGAAGTAGCCGTCGGCGAGGCCCTGCATGAGGGCGGAGGCGCCGAGCCGGTTGGCCCCGTGGTCGGAGAAGTTGGCCTCGCCGATCGCGAAGAGGCCGGGGACGGTGGTCTGGAGGTCGTAGTCGACCCAGAGTCCGCCCATCGTGTAGTGCACGGCGGGGTAGATCCGCATGGGGACCTCGTACGGGTTCTCCGCGGTGATCCGCGCGTACATGTCGAAGAGGTTGCCGTACTTCTCCTCGACGGCCCTGCGGCCGAGCCGCCGGATCGCGTCGGCGAAGTCGAGGTAGACGCCCTGGCCGCCGGGGCCGACGCCGCGACCCTCGTCGCAGACGTTCTTCGCGGCGCGCGAGGCGATGTCGCGGGGGACGAGGTTGCCGAAGGAGGGGTAGATCCGCTCCAGGTAGTAGTCGCGCTCGTCCTCGGGGATGTCGGCCGCCGGCCGTCGGTCCCCGTGAGCCTTCGGGACCCAGATGCGGCCGTCGTTGCGGAGGGACTCGCTCATCAGGGTCAGCTTGGACTGGTGGTCGCCGGTGCGCGGGACGCAGGTCGGGTGGATCTGGGTGAAGCAGGGGTTGGCGAAGTACGCGCCGCGCCGGTGGGCCCGCCAGACGGCGGTGGCGTTGGAGTTCATCGCGTTGGTGGACAGGTAGAAGACGTTTCCGTAGCCGCCGCTGGCGAGGACGACCGCGTCGGCGTAGTGGGTGGAGACCTCGCCCGTGATGAGGTCGCGGGCGACGATGCCGCGGGCCCGGCCGTCGACGACGATCAGGTCGAGCATCTCCGTACGGGCGTGCATCTCGACGTTGCCGGCGGCGATCTGCCGGGACAGCGCCTGGTAGGCGCCGAGCAGGAGTTGCTGGCCGGTCTGGCCGCGGGCGTAGAAGGTGCGGGAGACCTGGACGCCGCCGAAGGAGCGGGTGTCGAGGAGTCCGCCGTACTCGCGGGCGAAGGGCACGCCCTGGGCGACGCACTGGTCGATGATCTCGACGGAGATCTGGGCGAGGCGGTGCACGTTGGACTCGCGGGCGCGGAAGTCGCCGCCCTTGACGGTGTCGTAGAAGAGGCGGTGGATCGAGTCGCCGTCGTTGCGGTAGTTCTTGGCGGCGTTAATGCCGCCCTGGGCGGCGATCGAATGGGCGCGGCGCGGGGAGTCCTGGAAGCAGAACTGGACGACGTGGTAGCCCTGTTCGGCGAGGGTGGCACCGGCGGAGCCACCGGCGAGGCCGGTGCCGACGACGATGATCCGGTGCTTCCGGCGGTTCGCGGGGTTGACCAGCCTGGCCTGGAAGCGGCGGGTGTCCCAGCGTTCGGCGATGGGGCCTGCCGGGGCGGTGGTGTCGGCGAGCGGCTCGCCGACGCGGAAGTCGAGGTAGGTCATTCAGCTCACCAATCCGGTCATGACGGCGACGGGTACGGAGACGAAGCCCGCGGTCAGGACGAGCGCGAGGGTGTCGGCCGTGGCCCTGAGGAGGCGCTCGCGGCGGGCGTTGCCGACGCCCAGGGTCTGGGCGGCGCTCCAGAAGCCGTGGCGGACGTGGAGGCCGACGGCGAGCATGGCGACGATGTAGATGACGTTGCCGTACCAGGTGGAGAAGGTGTCGACGACGTTCTGGTAGGGCTTGCCCTCCTCGAAGCCGCCGGGGTGGACGGTGCCGGTGGTGAGGTCGAGGACGTGCCAGACGATGAAGAGGGCGAGGATGATCCCGCCCCAGCGCATGGTGCGGGTGGCGTACGAGGCGCGCTTGCGGCGGTGGACGTACGCGGTGGGGCGGGCCTTCACGTCGCGCCGGCTGAGCTGGTACGCGGAGACGGCGTGGGCGCCGACGGCGGCGAGGAGCACGATCCGGACGAGCCAGAGGGCCCACTCGTGGTGCAGGACGGGGGCTCCCATCACCCGCAGCCAGTGGCCGTAGGCGTTGAACTCCTCGGGGCCGAAGAAGACCTTCAGGTTGCCGGCGACATGGGCGACGAGATAGCCGAGCATGAGCAGCCCGCTGACGGCCATGACCGTCTTCTTGCCGAGGGTCGATGACAGGAATCCGCGTGACGGTGTGGGGGACGGCGGGCGGCCCGTCGTCCGGTCCCTCGTGGGTGCCAGAGCCATGTCCACGACGCTAGGGCCGAACGACCCGAGAGGTCCAAGACATGGTCCGGCTGATCTCGATAGGCGTCTCCTATCCAGGTCCCCTACGCTGGGGGCATGCAGTTCCAGCAGCTCCTCTACTTCGTCGCCGTGGCCGAGACCCGTCACTTCACGCGGGCGGCCGAGCGCGTCCACGTCTCACAGCCCTCGCTCTCCCAGCAGATCAAGGCCCTGGAAGGGGAGTTGGGCGCGGAGCTGTTCAGCCGGGCCAGGGGGAACATCGCGCTCACGGACGCGGGCGAGGCGCTGCTGCCACTCGCGCGCCGGATCCTCGCCGACACCGAGACGGCCCGGCTGGAGGTGCAGGAGCTGGCGCAGCTCAAGCGGGGCCGGGTGCGGCTCGGCGCGACGCCGAGCCTGTGCACGGGGCTCCTTCCGGACGTGCTGCGCGCCTTCCACGACCTGCACCCGGGGATCGAGCTGCTCATCGAGGAGGGCGGCTCGCACGATCTCGTACGGGAGCTGGCGCGCGGGGCGCTCGACCTGGCCCTGGTGGTGCTGCCGCTGCCGTCCCCGTCGCCGGCGCTGACGACGGTCGAGCTGCTGCGGGAGGACCTGGTGGTGGTCTCCTCCGCCTCGGCTCCGGCGCCGGGGCGTCCGGTGCGGATCGAGGACCTGCGGGACCAGCCGCTCGTGATGTTCCGGCACGGCTACGACCTGCGGGAACTGACCGTGGCGGCCTGCCGGGCGGAGGGCTTCGAGCCGACGTTCACCGTCGAGGGCGGGGAGCTGGACGCGGTGCTCGGTTTCGTCCGGGCGGGGCTCGGGCTCGCCGTCGTCCCGGCGATGGTCGCGGCGCGGGCGGGCCGCGACCTGCGGGTGACGGCGCTCGCCCGGCCGGGCCTGCGCCGCACCATCGCCCTGGCCCACCGCAGCGACGTGGCGCCGCCCCGGGCGGCACGGGAGCTCCAGCGGATACTGCTCGCCTCGCGCAGGGGCGGCCCGGACCTGGCAGGAGCCACGGTCTGAGGCGCGAGGGGTGGAGGCCGGAACCACGGCCTGGGGCGCGACGGGCCGAGGCCGGAACCACGGTCTGAGGCAGCAGAGTCCGAGGCCCCGAAATCCGCGTGCGACAGGCAGCGCGCGGCTGCGAGCATGCGTCCATGGTCCACGCTCTCGAACACCTGGTCGTCCGGCACACCCTGCGTCTCCCCTGCCCCACCGGTCCGGCCGGAGACGGGGCCGCCGCCGTTCGCAGGTTCGACGCGGCCCTGATGACCGCCGGGTTCACGCTCTCGACCGAGCTGATCGAGCGCCTGTCGGGATGCGCGGAGCCGACCGTCGTCGACACCGCCGTCCGGACCCTGGCCACGGTCCGCGAACTCGTCGGCGACCACGTGCGGCACAACGTCTACTTCGTCGACTTCCCGGCCAACGTGCCGGACACGCTCGACTTCTGGACGGCGTGCGTGATCGAGGCGCTCGACGACGTCGACGCCCGCGCCGGAGTGCTCGACCAGCTGCGCGCGGGCGTCCTCGACCTGCTGACCCTCCCCTCGTACGGCCGATACCGCCACACGTACGAGGAGATGCTCGCCGTGCACGACGAGCTGATCGCGGCGGCCGGTGACCGGCTGACGGTGCTGCACCTGGGCGCGGAAGGGGACGCCGAGGTCAGCGGGCTCTACCTGGCCCTGGCCGGCAGCACGACCCCGCTCGGCGACGAGCATCTGCGTGATCTGGCCCTGCTCGCCGAGCACTGCGCGGACGGCCCCCAGCCCGAGACGATCACCGTCCGGGAGAACCGCGCCGTGGTCAACCGCGCCCGGCTGCGGGCGGGCGCCGCCCCGCTGCTCGACACCGTGACGGATGTCCTGCGGCTGGCCTGCGCCCTCGCGGAGGGCGATGTCACCCTGCGCGAGCCCACCCGATTCCGCGCTCTGTCCCGCCCCTACCGCCGCCGTCTGCTCGCGGGGCTCGACGCGGTCGTGGCGGCGTCCCCGGCCAAGCTCGCGGACGTGTCCGCGCACGCGGAGGCGTGGAAGCGGCTCGGGGAGCGGCTGCACCCCCACGAGTACCCGCACTTTCCGCACGCCGCCGAGGTGTTCGCCGTGGCCCGGGGCGAGCGGAAGGCACCGTCGGTCGACAGCCGTGTGGAGGAGATGCTCGGGCGGGGTGATGTCACGGCCGCTGCCGAGCTGCTGGCCTCGGCGGCCCCGGGGCGCCTGTTCCGCGCCCTGGACCGGCTCCTTCGCGGCGCGGCGGAGGGCAAGGAGCGGGACGCCGTCCTCGCGGCCGCGGAGCGGGTCGCGCCTGAGGTGTCGGGCCGGGTCGTCCTGTCGGTGCGCGAGCACGTCCAGAATCGCGTGGGCGGGAGTCACGGGCGCCGCGTGTTCGTGAACCGGGAGGGCAAGGCCTGGGTCACCGCCGACACGCGCCCGCCGCTGGCGGACGCCGTCCGCGAGCGGCTCGTCGAGGTGCTCGACGCGGAGACCCGGCGCCGGCTTCCGGTCCCCGGACAGCTCCTGATCGACCCCGAAGTCCTCGACGTGGCGCTGCCGTTGAGCGGCCGGGCGGCCTCGGCGGGGTTCGGCGTCCTGCCGCGCGGCTCCGTCTCACCGGTCGAGGGCGAGCTGCTGCGCTTCTTCACGTACTGGAGGGAGGCCGGGCGCACCACGGACCACGATCTGTCGGCGCTCGTCCTGGACGAGAACTACGCGACGGTCACCTGGCTTTCGTACACGGCGCTCACCGACGTCGAGGGCAGTCACTCCGGTGACATCACCCAAGCGCCGGACGGGGCATCGGAGTTCATCGATCTGCGGCTCGGCGCGGTGCGCGGCACCTTCATCGTTCCGCAGGTGCACGTCTTCTCGGGCGAGGACTTCGACGAGGCGGCGGAGTGCTTCTTCGGCTTCATGCTGCGCGAGTCCGCGCAGCGGGGCCGGCCGTTCGAGCCGCGTACCGTCCGGATGAAGTCGGACCTGCGGGGGCCCGGCCGGGCCGCGCTGCCGCTCGCGTTCCGGCGGGACGACGAGGGCCGCTGGCACGCGCACTGGCTGCATCTGTACCTGCGGGGGCGGCCGTCGGCGAACCGGGTCGAGGAGCACCGGGTGTCGATCGCGCTCCTGCTGCGCGGTCTGCTCGGCCGAACTCCCCTGACGGTTCGCCATCTGGTGGCGTTGATGGAGGAGTCGGGGGCGCCGACGACACTCTGGGACGGTCGTACGCTGCCGGACGCCCCGGTCACGTACATCGGCCTGGAGCGCCCGGACGGCCTGGCGCCGGGCTCGCGTGTGGTCACCCCGGAAAATCTGCGCGACCTGCTGCCCGCCTGAGTGTTACGGTCGTTCCGGGGCGAGGCCATGGAGAGGCTTCCTTCTACCCACTCCTTGAATAGTCTCTCCGCTTTCCTCCCCCATACCTCTTCCCGGCCTCCCCGCTCCGCGCGGGGAGGCCGGATTCGTACGCTCGGGTCTCAGACCGCGTCCGCCAGGAGCAGCGAGTGGATGCGGTCCGGGGCTCCGGGGCGGGCGTAGTACCAGCCCTGGGCGGTGTCGCAGCCGAGTTCGCGGAGCTGGCGGGCCTGGGCGCCGGTCTCCACGCCCTCGACCGTGACGGCGAGCTCCAGGCTGTGGGCCAGGGAGACGATGCCCTCGACGATCTTGAGGTCGACCGGGTCCACCGGGTGCTGCTGCATGCCCCGGGTGAAGGACCGGTCGAGCTTCAGGACGCTCACCGGCAGACGGCGCAGGTTGGCGAGGTTCGAGTAGCCGGTGCCGAAGTCGTCGAGCGCGATGTCCACGCCCATCTCGGCGAGCTGCCGCAGCGGCTTCAGCAGGTCCTCGTCGGCGCCGATCAGCGCCGACTCGGTCACCTCCAGGCAGAGCGCGCCCGGTTCGAGCCCCGACCGTTCCAGGACGTCGACGGTGTCGGCGACCAGCCGCGGGTGGTGCAGCTGGGTCGGGGACAGGTTGACGTTGATACGCAGCGGGCCGCCGTCGGAGTGCCGGGTCTGCCAGAAGCGGGCCTGGCGCACGGCCTCCTGGAGCACCCAGCGGCCGAGCGGCACGATGAGGCCGGTGTCCTCGGCGAGCGGGATGAACCGGTCGGGGCCGAGCACCCCGTGCTGCGGGTGGCACCAGCGGACCAGCGCCTCGGCGCCGTGCACGCTGCCGTCGCCGAGGTGGACGAGCGGCTGGTACTCGATGAAGAACTCGCCGCGCTCCAGGGCCGTGGGCAGCGCCGTCGTCAGGCTGTGCCGGGTGATGGCGCGGGCGTCGGCCTCGGGGTCGGCGAGCTCGAAGCGGTTGCCGCCCGCGGACTTGGCCCGGTACATGGTGATGTCGGCGCTGCGCAGCACCTCGGCCGGGGTCCGCTCCCCCGCCGGTCCCTCGACCACGCCGAGGCTGCCGCGGACAGTCAGTTCGCGGCCGTCGATGCGCAGGGGGGTGGAGAGGGCGCCGAGGATGCGGTCGGCGAGTTCGGTGACGTCCTGTTCGCCGGCGCAGCCGGTGGTGAGGGCGACGAACTCGTCCCCGCCGAGCCGGGCCACCATCTCGCCCGAGCCGGTGACGCAGCTCTGCAGCCGGTCGGCGACCTCGACGAGCAGCCGGTCGCCGGTGGAGTGGCCGAGGCTGTCGTTGATGACCTTGAAGCCGTCGAGGTCGAGGTAGCAGAGGCCGAAGCGGGAGTTCTCGCCGGAAACGAGCGCCTTCTCCAGGCGTTCGAAGAAAAGGGTCCGGTTCGGCAGGCCGGTGAGCGCGTCGTGGGTGGCCTCGTACCGCAGGCGCAGGTGGAGCAGCCGCCGTTCGGTGGTGTCCTCCATCAGGGCGAGCTGGTACTGGGGCCGTCCCTCGGCGTCGCGGAGGAGCGAGACGGTGAGGTTGGTCCAGAGAACCGTTCCGTCACCGCGGTAGTAGGGCTTCTCCACCCGGTAGGACTCCCGCTCGCCGCGGACGAGCTCCTCGTACAGCTTCCAGACGTGCGGGCCGTCCTCGGGGTGGGCCCACTCGCTGACGTTCCGGCTGCGCACCTGGCCCTCCATCCCGCCGAACATGCGGGTGAGGGTCTCGTTGACCTCCAGGACGTTGCCGTCGAGGTCGGCGATGCCGATGCCGACGGCGGCTCCGTCGAAGACCGCGCGGAAGCGGCTCTCGGTGGCGTGGAGGGCGATCTCGGCGGCGCTGCGGGCGGCGAGCGCGGAGCGGGCGATCGCCTCCTGTTCGGCGCGGGTCCGCTCGCGCAGGGCCTGCGCGTAGCCGGCGGCCATGGCGTGCTGGAGCCGGGCGCAGCGGGCACGGAGCTCCTCGGCCGGGAGGTCCGACTCCGTACCGCAGTACAGCACCAGGTACGAGTCGACCACGCCGAGGCTGCGGCCGAGCGCGTCGGGGTCGGTGCAGTGGGCGGCGACGAGGGCCGCGCCGGCGCGCTGGGCGGGGGCCGTGTCGAAGGGCCGGGCGTGCAGCGCGTCGCACAGGGTGCGGGCCAGCGGCAGCAGGTGCCCCTCGAACTCGGCGCGGGTCAGCGAGGTGGCCGTCACCGGGAAGATCGCGCGGCTCCAGATGGTGACGAACCGCCTGAGTCTGTCCTCCGGACCGTCCGCCTCGGCGACGGTACCGGTGGGCTGCGACGGGACCTTCACGCCTTGCGCCCCACCCCTGCGAAGCCGGAGAAGGCGTAGGGATCCTCCTCCTCGACCGGACTGTCCGGTCGCCAGGCGGGCATCGGGACCAGCCCGGGCTCGACCAGCTGGGTGCCCGCGAAGAAGCGGGTGATCTCCTCGCCCGACCGCATCACCAGGGGGTTGCGGATGTTCCGGTAGACGCCGACGGTGCCGCCGGCCTGCTCCTCGGTGAGCGGGATGCCCTCGTACGAGGCGTGGGTGACGACGAGGAGGCTGCCGGGCGCGAGGGCGTCGATCAGCTCGGCGACGGCCTCGTAGGGCCGGTCCTCGTCCTCCAGGAAGTGGAGGACGGCGACGAGGAGCAGGGCCACCGGCCGGTCCAGGTCGATGAGTCGGGACACCTCGGGGCTGCGCAGGATGTCGGCCGGCTTGCGCAGGTCGGCGGCGACGACCGAGGCTGCCTCGTCCCCCTCCAGGACGGCGCGGCTGTGGGCGACGGCGACCGGGTCGTGGTCGACGTAGACGACCCGCGCGGCGGGGTCCGCGGCCCGGGCGACCTCGTGCACGTTGCCGAAGGTGGGTATGCCGGAGCCGATGTCGAGGAACTGGGTGACGTCGTTGTCAACGGCGTGGCGGACGGCGCGCCGCATGAAGGCACGGTTCGCCTGCATGATCTTGGGCAGGCCAGGCATGAACTCCATGGCCTTGCGCGCCGCTTCCCGGTCCACTTCGAAATTGTGCGAGCCGCCCAGATAGAAGTCGTACATACGGGACACGCTCGGCACCGAAATGTCGATACCCGGCGGAGCCCAGGCGGGACGCTCCATCAATGTCTCCAACAAGTCGCCATGGGGGATGCGGCCATGTGTTCGCGGCCGGTGTTCGAGGTGAGGCTACTGACCGCCCGCCGGGAGAGCGAGTAGAAACGGAAATTCGCGGTCCGTTCTTGGTCACACGTCATAGGCACATGCTCATGGAGCGCAGATTTCACGCCTTCAGGTCGTGCAAATTCACGTGCATATGAGTGTGCGTCGACTCCCCGGCCGCCCTCAGCCGCACCCTACGGGGGCGCATGCCCTTGGCGCACCTCGGTCGTTGCCTCCGACGACGAGCCGTCGACGACGCGGGGTGCCGTGCCGTCCGACGCCCATGACAGGGCGACAACCGGACAGTTCTCGCACCGGAGCCCCGAGGGACTCCCCCGGAGTTCCGGTGAAGTCCTGACGGGACCCTGACTAAGTCAGGTCGGAGGACGGCCGAAGCGGAGCGGAGCCCCGGCGGCGAATCACACGGCTCGGCGGTACCCGGGCATTCCGCCGAATCCGCCTCCGGATCGGCGAAACGTCAAACCACGCGTCGTGAGAACCCCTCCATCCGGCGAATCCCCGCCGTTTCCGCCCCGGTTCGCCGCGTCTGTGATCAAGCTCGACGGCGTGTCTCTGTACGGATCACCCCTCGCGCGGTCGCTGGCGGCCCTCGGACTCGTGTGGCTGCTCGCCACACCCGTCCCCGCCGCCGCCGACTCCTGCGCCTACGCCACGACCGGCCCCGACGGTTCGCACACCTCGGTGGCGGTCATCGGGCCGGGCGCGTGCTCACCCACCCCCGCTCCACCGCCGCCTCCGCCGCCCACGACGTCCGTGCCCCGGCCCACGACGCCGAAGCCGCAGCCCCAGCCCCAGCCCCCGACCGTCCCGGCGCCACCCCCGCCTCCCGTACGGACGACGACGCCGCCGCCTCCCCCGGTGACCACCCCCGCACCGCGCCCGGAGCCCGCCTCCCCCGCACCGGCCACCCCGGTCCCACCGGAGCGCACTCCGGCGCCCACGCCGCCGTCGTCACCTCCCACCCCCGCGCCCGCCCCCGCGCCCGCGCCCGCGCCCACCGCGGGGCCCCGGCCCCCGGCCCAGGGGCCCGTCGCCCTCCCGCACTACCGCCGCACCGCGCGGCCCCAGCCGAAGGGCGGCACGTCCGTCGTCACGATGACGCTGGTGATCATCGCTCCCGCAGTGCTCGCGACCGCGATCCTGCGCCCCCGCTCCCGCTGAGCTCCGCCGGAGGTTCACCCATGTCCGAATGGCTCGTACTCACCCTCGCGATGGCCGCCGCCGTCGCCGTCGTCCTGACCATCGTCGTCATCAACCACCGTCGTATCCCGGAGGACGACGACCCCAGCGAGACCCCCGACGTCATCGAGTACATGACGATGATGATCGGCGTGATCTACGCGATCGTCCTCGGTCTCGCCATCGCCGGCGTCTGGGAGGCCCGGGGCGCCGCACAGGAGACCGTGCGGCAGGAGGCCCAGGCGATGCACGAGATCTCGGCCCGCGTCGAGGTCTACCCCCTGGACGTCCGCACCGAAATCCGCGCCGATGTCGACGCGTACGTCGCGTACGTGGTCGACAAGGAGTGGACGTACATGTCCGATGAAGGCGAGCTGAGCGAGGAGGGCACCGCGCTCCTGGAGAAGGTGCGCCGGAGCGTCACCGACTACCAGCCCGCCAACGACTTCGAGGGCCAGGCCTACCAGCCGCTGGTCGACCAGGTCGCCGCGGCCGACGACGCCCGGGGCGCACGCGGGCAGAGCGCGGGGGCGACGATGCCGGGGGTGGTCTGGTTCGGCCTGATCATCGGCGCCCTGGTCACCGTCGGCCTGATCTTCACGCTCCAGATCCGCAGGACGGGACGGGAGTTGCTGCTCGCCGGGCTCTTCAGCGTGCTGATCGCGTTCCTGTTGTTCCTCATCTGGGACTTCGACGCGCCGTTCGGCCGGGGCATCTCCGCCACCGCCACGCCGTTCACCGATCTGTTCCCGCAGGTCACAGGGTGAGCCCAGGCGTCCGATTGGGCCGCACGAGGGACAAGGGTGCCCCATTCGCACGCCTGGGATCGCGGCTGTGGTAGTGCGCTCCTAGCGTTTCGGGCATCGAGGTGCACGCAGGCCCTTCGCGGAAATCCCGTTTCGCGGCTGCCCCTCGGAACCCGGAGGATTCACCATGCGCGCGATACGTGCCGCGACCACTGCCCTGCTGGGGGCGGCCGCCCTCGCCCTGGCCGCCCCCGCCACCGTCGCCTTCGCGGCGGAGGGTGCCCCCGCCACCAATCCGCGGGCACCGGGAGCCAAGGCACCGGGCGACTTCGTCGTGTCGCCGTCGGTCGTCGCCCCGGGCGGCCGGGTGACGCTGAGCGCCCCCGGCTGCGCCAGTACGGCGACGGCCTCGGCCGGCATCTTCGACACCGTCACCATCGCACCGAACTCGGCGGCGACCGCCGTCGTGGACTGGGACGCCCGGCGTGGTGCGGTGTACACGGTGTCCTTCAACTGCACCGGTGGTGTGCAGGACACCGTGGATCTGACGATCAGCGGTACGCCCACGGCCACCCCGACCATCAGCTCCACGCTGCTCACTCCCCCGCGCGGGGTCCAGGGCGGTCTCGGCGGCTCGGTGGACGAGGTGGACGGGGGAATGCTCGCGGCCGGCACGGCTCTGGTGCTGGCCGCCGCGACCGGTGTCGTGTACGTGGTCCGTCGCCGCTCCGGCGACTCCCGCCGCCACTGAACGGGGAGCGGGGGCGGGGCGTCTGCGGACGCCCGTCGCCCCCGGGTCCTGGCACGGACTCGGGGGCGACGGGCACAGCAGGCCGACCGGGAGGTTCGGCCGGTCAGACTCCCGCGCCGGTCATACGGCGACGGCGGACGATGAAGAGTCCACCGCCGAGCGCGGCGGCGGCGACCAGGCTGCCGCCGATGGCCATCTCGGTGGAGCTGGGAGCCAGCGAACCGCCCAGACCGCCCTGCGCACCGCGGCCCGCGAGGACGCGGAACGGATGCGTGACGATCCGGGAGCTGTCGCTGCACTTCACGGCCAGGTTGTAGCTGCCCGGGGTGGCGTTGTTGTGGACACGGGCGATGGCGCTGGAGAGCCCGTTGGAGTTGACGGAGAGGTTGGTCTCCGGGAAGGCGTTGGACGTGACCGTGCCGCCGTGGCCGCAACCCTTGGCGGTGATCGTGATCGTCGACCCCGCGTGGACGTCGAACGGGTTGACCTGAACGTTGCTCGGCCCGTTGGTGGCGGCGGCGAGAGGGGCAGCGAGCCCGACCGCCGCGAACGCGGTGGCGGCCACCGCCAGAGTGCGTGCAGCACGCATGGTTGAACCTCCAGTGGAAGACGCCCCAAAGCGGTGCTCCGGGAAATTCGACGAGTACGCCTTCCATGACGAACCATCACAAGTCGGGGCGAGCCGTGCACGTCGGCACTGGTCCACCCCAGTGAGGCGACACGCCCGGAATTCGCCCCGTGCACCGGTCGGAACCGCAGGTCACAGCGGTCCGGGGTGCTTATCTGACGAATACTCGGATGGTCCAGCCCCATGTCACCCGGCTGTCCCCACGGGGAGGCGGGCGACCCCACGGGGAGGCGGGCGACCCCTCGGCGCGCGTCCGGCACTCCGCGCTCGCCGATCTCCAGGCCGGTCTCCGGGCCGCTCTCCCCCGCCCTGCACCCGTCCGGCGGCGGCCCCCACCCGTTCGCCGCGTCCGGGGCGACGGCCCCTCCCGCCGCCCTTACCGTTCTGACGACGCCACGAAGGGAGAACCATGCCCCCGAAGGACTTCCGCGTCTTCGAGCGCAGGAGACGCCAACCCTGGGGCGTCCTGGCCCTCGCCATGCTGTCCGGACTCGCCATGATGCGCAACGGGGTCGACGTCGCCCTCGGGCCGCCCCAACCCGCCGCGGCCGCACGGCCCGTGGCGCGGCCGGTCGTCCCGCCGCCGGCCGAGGAGACCGCCGGTCTGGAGCCGCTGCCCTTCGCGCCGGCCTCCCGGATCAAGATCCCCGCGATCCGGGTCGCCGCGCCGATCATGGACGTGGGCCTGGACGCGGACGGCTGGGTGGCGGCGCCGCCCCCGCAGGACGCCAACCTCGCCGGGTGGTACCAGAACGGCATCTCCCCCGGGCAGCGCGGGACTTCGGTCGTCGTCGGCCACGTCGACAACGAGCGGGGCCCGGCGGTCTTCTACGGCCTGGGTTCACTGGAGAAGGGCCAGCACGTCGAGGTCGAGCGGTACGACGGCCGGGTCGCGGTCTTCGAGATCTACGGGGTCGAGGTCTACTCCAAGAACGACTTCCCCGGCGTGCAGGTCTACGCGGACACCGGGCACCCCGAACTCCGGGTGATCACCTGCGGAGGCGGCTACACACGGGCGCGCGGCTATGACGGGAACGTCGTCGTGTACGCCCGCATGGTCGGCTCCCGCTGACGGTCACGACACGGCGAAGGGCCCCGGCACCCACAGTGCCGGGGCCTTCTCGTACGACCGCCGTCAGCGCCTCGGCACGGTGATGTGGTAGCCGGCGTCGAGGAGTTCGGGCAGATAGCGGCGGAGCGCGACCACGCTCTGGGAGCGGTCGCCGCCCGCGTCGTGGGAGAGGACGACGGCGCCGGGGGCGGCGCCGTCGATGACGCGGCGGACGATCGTGCCCGTGCCCGGCTCCTTCCAGTCGAGGGTGTCGACCGTCCAGGCGAGCGGCTCCATCCCCAGCTCGGCGCCGATCTCGAAGGAGTGCCGGTTCCAGGCTCCGTAGGGGGCGCGGTACCAGAGCGGGGCGGCACCGAGGGTCCGCTCGACGACCTCGCTGGTGGAGCCGAGCTCGTCACGGATCAGGGAGGGCCGGAGCTTGGGGATGAGGGGGTGGGACCACGAGTGATTGCCGACGACGTGCCCGTCGGCGGCCATCTCCCGCAGCAGGTCCGGGTTCTCGACGGCCATCTCGCCGCATACGAAGAACATCGCCCGGCAGTCGTACCGGCGCAGGGTCTCCAGGATGGCGGGGGTGTAGCGGGGGTCGGGGCCGTCGTCGAAGGACAGCACCATCGAGCGGCCGACCCCGGACATGCTGAGGAAGGGCCGCTGCCGCACCGGCGGCACCGCGCGCCGGAAGGCCGGGGGCGCGTACGCGGTCATCGGCTGGAGCCGGTACGAGGACGGGCGCAGCCGGGCCGCCCGCGCGGCCTGCGGACCGGCGGCCGGCCCCGCCGCGGGTCCCGCGCCCGGTGCGCCCTGGGGTGCGGGGGCGGCGCCCGTGGGCCGCTCGGGCGCGGCGAGCCGGTCCGCCGCGAGGTATCCGACGGTGGCCGTGGCGCCGAGCGCCGCGGCGAGGCGCAGCACCGCCCGACGCCCACTGGGCATCTGATCCTTTTTCATGACCAATGGTTCGTACGGGCGAGGGTCCAGCCGGCTCATCGACACCGGCCCCCTGTCCGAAAACACCCGATGAGCCGATAGCCTCACCGTCGTGCCGTGACCGGCCCCCGTACCGGAGAACGTCCTACTTCCCCATGGTCAGGCCGTCCTTGTCCGCTCCCCTGCTGAGCACGACCTGCCGGATCGTCTCGCGGATCGAGGAGTGGCGCGGGTCGCCGTCACCCGCCGCGCCGAGGTTGACGACCCGGCCTCGGCCGGTGTCGAACCACTGCGGGACGAACTCGGCCTTGGTGACCTCCCAGCGCGCTCCGGGCTCCTTGGGCGGGGCGAAGGTGAAGCGGCCCAGAGTGCCCTGGTTGCCCCGGGGGTCGAAGGCGCCCTCGTGGTTGATCATGTCCCCGGCGATCTGGTCGCCCATCCCGTAGACGATCCAGGTGCCGTTGACCTTCTCGTACGCCTGGGGAACATGGGCATGCGTGCCGATGATCAAATCGATGTCGGGGCGGCCGTCGCTCGTGGAGGCGGTGAGCGCGCGGCCGAGGGAGAGCTGCCGTTCGTCGGCGTCGGTCTGCCACTCGGTGCCCCAGTGGACGCTGACCACGACGACGTCGGCGCCGGCCGCGCGGGCCGCGCGCGCGTCGGCGATCACCTTGCGCTCGTCGAGCAGCTGGACCGCCCAGGGCTGCCCCTCGGGCAGCGGGTACCCGTTGGTGTCGTAGGTGTAGGCGAGCTGCGCGACCGTGGCGCCGCCCGCCGTCATCAGCGTGGGCCGCGCCGCCTCCTCGGCGGTACGGGCGGAGCCGGCGTGCCGGATCCCGGCCGCGTCCAGGGCGTCCAGGGTGCGGCGGAGCCCGGCCGCGCCGTCGTCGAGCGTGTGGTTGGACGCGGTGGAACAGGAGTCGTACCCGGTGGCCTTGAGGGCGGTGGCGACCTCGGGCGGCGACTTGAAGGCGGGGTAGCCGGTGTAGGGGCCGCCCTCCTTCCCGTACACGGTCTCCATGTGGCAGATGGCCAGGTCGGCGGGGGAGACGACGCTCTTGACCCCCGAGAGCATGGGACCGAAGTCGTAGCCGTCGCCGCCGGCGTCCTGGGCCGCGCGACGGATGATGGAGTCGTGCGGGAGGACGTCACCGGAGGCGACGAGGGTGAATCCGGCGGGTGCGGAGGCTCCGCCCGGGGCGGCGGACGGCGCGGCGGGCGGTGCCGCGGTCCGACCGGTGGCGGGCTGCCCGGCCGTCAGCCCGGGGGCAGGGGCGCCGCCGCCCGGGGCACTGCCTTCGGTGCAGCCGGTGGCCGCAGCGACGAGGAGGGCGGCGACCGCCATCGCCGCCGGTCTGGTGCGTGAGGTCATCTACGGCACTCCGCTCAGCTCTTGCTATGAACACCTGTTCTGAAGAATTGATCGCGCAGGAAAGCCGCAGTCAAGGGTCAAGGCCGTACAAGCACACGAACCCCGCTGAAACGGACGCAACAGCTCCGCCTGACCGTTCGCCGTACCATTCGCCGCTCTGTGCGACCGTTCGTCGCAGACCGATGTCCCTTCCCTGTCACTCCTCTTCCGGATGCGTTCGTATACCGCCGGGACGACGAGCCGAGGGAGAGGCGGGGAGCATGACGACGGCGACGACCGACGAACGGAACCTGGAGCAGTTGCAGCGGGACCACGGCCCGGCACTGCTCTCCTTCCTGCTCGGGCTGACCTACGGCGACCGGCAGCGCGCCGAGGACCTCGCCCAGGAGACCCTCGTACGGGCCTGGCTCCACCCCGAGGCCTTCGAAGGGCCCTACGAGTCCATGCGGCCCTGGCTCTTCACCGTGGCCCGCCGACTGGCCATCGACGCGCGCCGCTCGCGCCTCGCCCGGCCCGCCGAGATCGGCGACGGCGTCCTCGCGGTGACGCCCGACCCGGCCGACGCCACCGCCTCCGCCGAGGCCGCGCTCGACGTACGGGCCGCCGTCCGCGAACTGAGCCCCGAGCACCGGGAGGTGCTCGTCCGCATCTATTTCCACGGTCTGACCGTCAACGAGGCCGCCGTGGACCTCGGCATCCCCGCCGGGACCGTCAAATCCCGCTCGCACTACGCCCTGCGGCAGCTCGGCCGGTCCCTGCCCGGCTACCGTCCGCACCGCGCGGGCGTTGCCCGGCCGCGCGCCGCGGCCCCACAATGACGCCGTGACGACTCCCGACGCCGTGGCTCTGACGCCCACCGCCGCCGAAAAGATCCTCGCCGACAACTTCGCCCCCTGGGTGCTCGACCTGGGACTCACCATCGAATCCGTCGCCTCCGTCGACGGATCCGGGGCCGTGCTCCGGCTCCCCTGGTCCGACCGGCTCGCCCGGGAGGGCGGCGGCCTCTGCGGCCAGGCCCTGATGGCCGCGGCCGACACGGCGACGGTCATCGCGGTCGCCGCGGCACGCGGCGGCTTCGTCCCGATGACCACCGTCCAGCAGTCCATCACCTTCCAGCGGGCGGTCGTCGGCAGCGACGTCCTGGTGCGGGCCCGGCTCACCAAGACGGGCAAGCGGATGGCCTTCGCCGACATCACGATGACGGCCGACGGCACGGACGAGACCGCCGCCCACGCGACCGCCGTGTACGCGCTCCTCGGCTGATCCGGCCACGGCTCCCCGCCGCTCCCGCCCCGTACGCCACGCCTGGCAACACGCGCCCCACCGGCACCTATCCGGCCGGAAAACGTATCCGAAACCACACGGGCGAGTTGAGCAAAGCGGGACCCGCGGAGGCCCTTCACGGTGGAGGCTCTCCCCCGGGCCCCCGACATCCGGGCCCCTCGCGTACGGGTCCCTGACGTACGGGTCCTCATGTCCGGGAGAAGAAGGTGGGAGCGTTGCTGCCCGAGAGCACGAACGGCACCGGCGGCACGAGTGGCGGCGGACTCGCCGTCCCGATGGCCTGGCTGTGCGCCGAGTTCCAGGCCGACGAGGTGCTGCGGGCCGCCGCGCTCGTGGCGCCCGGCTCGCTGGAGTACCGGGCCGGCCTCCAGGCCCTGGCCCTCACCGTCCACCTGTCGGAGGCCCCGAACCCCGTACCGGTCGAGGCGTTGCTGCGCCACACGGCGTACGACCGGCCCTGGCCGTCCTGGGTCGAGGAGCGGCTCGCCGGGCGCCTCGCCGCGGAGGGGGACGGGCCCGACCTGGCCCTCGCCCGCACCGCCTGGCGCGGCCTGCGCGACACCTGGGTGCGTGCCGCCGATCTGGACGGCCCGTCGGCCGACGAGGCCGGCTCGGCGGCGGACGCTCCCGGATCACCGGTGGACGAGAAGGTCCAGGTGTGGCTGCCCGCCTGGAAGCTGGGCCTGCCGCTCGCCCATCTGTCCCTCTACCTACGCTGAACGGTGCACGCCGGGCCGGTACTTGGGAATGCGTACCGTCACCTTCATGCCCGCGCCGACACCGGTCTCGATGACGAGACCGTGCTCCGCCCCGTACACCTGCCGCAGCCGCTCGTCCACATTGGACAGACCGATGCCGGACCCCGCCGGGTGTTCCCCGCGCAGGACGGCCCGCAGCAGCTCCGGGTCCATGCCGACGCCGTCGTCCTCGACGGTCACCACGGCCTCGGCGCCCGCGTCCCGGGCGGCGATCGTCACCCGGCAGCCCCGCTCCCGCTCCTGGAGGCCGTGCTTGACGGCGTTCTCCACGAGGGGCTGGAGGCAGAGGAAGGGCAGGGTCACCGGCAGCACCTCCGGGGCGATCTGCAGCGTCACCTTCAGCCGGTTCCCGAAGCGCGCTCCCGCGAGGGCCAAGTACTGCTCGATGGAGCGCAGTTCGTCGGCGAGCTGGGCGAAGTCGCCGTGTCTGCGGAAGGAGTACCGGGTGAAGTCGGCGAACTCCAGGAGGAGTTCCCTGGCCCGCTCGGGGTCCGTGCGGACGAACGATGCTATGGCGGCGAGGGAGTTGAAGATGAAGTGCGGGGAGATCTGCGCGCGCAGCGCCCTGATCTCGGCCTCCACGATCCTGGTCCGCGAGCGGTCTAGCTCGGCCAGCTCCAGCTGGACGGAGACCCAGCGGGCCACCTCGGTCGCGGCCCGCACCAGGACGGCCGACTCGCGTGAGCCGTAGGCGACGAGCGCGCCGAGGACCCCGTCCTCGCCGGTGAGCGGGGCGATCACCGCCCAGCGCAGGGGGCACGCCGGGTCGTCGCAGTCGGTGTGCGCGGACCGGCTGCGGCCCGTGTCGAGGGTGTCGGCGGCCAGCGCGGGGACGTGTGCCCGGTGGTGGTCCTCGCCAGGACCGTCCCAGGCGAGGACCGCGCCCCGGTCGGTGAGGCAGAGCGCCTCGGTGCCGAGCAGCGAGCGCAGCGTGCTCGCCGCCTTGCGGGCGGTCTCCTCGGTGAGCCCGGCGCGCAGCGGCGGCGCGGCGAGCGAGGCCGTGTGCAGGGTGTGGAAGGTGGCCCGTTCGACGGGGGTGCCGAGGTCGGGGTCGGCGGTGCGGCCCCCGCGCCGTGCGGCGAACCGCCCGAGGACGAAGCCCACCGCGAGCAGCACCGCCCCGGCGGCGGCCGCCGCGGCGAGCGCGATGCCGGTCATCGGCGTACCTCCTGGGAGGGGACGGAGCCGGTGAACTCCTCCGGCAGGTGGAGCCGGGCGAGGAGCGCCGGGGTGCTCGGCGGGATCCGGCCGGGGGTCGCGAGCGAGACGAGGACCATCGTCAGGAAGCCGAGGGGGACCGACCAGACGGCGGGCCAGGCCATCAGGGTGTGCGGCCAGCCCTCGGGCGCGAGCCCGGCCCGGGTCGCCATCACGGCCGCGAGGGCCGAGCCGCCGCCGAGCAGGAGCCCGGCCATCGCCCCGGGCGGGGTGAGCCGCCGCCACCAGATGCCGAGGACGAGCAGCGGACAGAAGGAGGAGGCGGAGACCGCGAACGCGAGGCCGACGGCGTCGGCGACCGGCACCTTGGAGGCGACCACGCCGACGCCGAGGGGGACGGCGGTGGCCAGCAGGGTCCCGAGGCGGAAGTGGCGTACGCCCCGGGAAGGCAGCACGTCTTGGGTGAGGACACCGGCGACGGACATGGTGAGCCCGGAGGCGGTGGAGAGGAAGGCGGCGAACGCCCCGCCCGCCAGGAGCGCGCCGAGGAGGTCGCCGGCGACTCCGCCGAGGATCCGCTCGGGCAGGACGAGCACGGCTGCGTCGGCGGAACCCGTGAGGGCCAGCTCGGGGGCGTAGATCCGGCCGAGGGCTCCGTAGAGCGGCGGCAGCAGGTAGAAGGCGCCGACGAGACCGAGGACGACGAGCGTGGTCCGGCGGGCCGCGCGGCCGTGGGGGCTCGTGTAGAAGCGGACGGCGACGTGCGGCAGGCCCATGGTCCCGAGGAAGGTCGCGAGGATCAGCCCGTACGTGGCGTACAGCTGGTGTCCGTCGTGTCCCCCGGCGAGCGGCTGCGACCACCCGAGGGGGTCGGTGCCGCCGGCGGCCCTCCCCCGGCCTTCGGCCGGGGGGACCCCCATCTCGCTGCGCTCGGGCAGGACCGCGCCCGGGGCGAAGGCGAGTTCGGTGCCCGCCAGGACGTGGTGGGTGCCGGGCGCGAGGGTGACGGTCCGGTGCTCGTACGGGACGGCGTCGACGCGGCCGGTCACGGTGAGGGTGAGCGGGGCGTCGAGGCGGATCCGTACCGTGTCGGCGACGCGGACGACGGTGTGCTCGCGGAGGACGGCGGGGGCGTCGAAGCGGGCGCGGGGCGCGCCGTCCCCGTACCAGGCGGCGAGGAGGAAGAGGGCGGGGACGAGCAGGGCGGTCAGTTTCAGCCAGTACTGGAAGGCCTGGACGAAGGTGATGCTGCGCATGCCTCCGGCGGCGACGGTGCCGGTGACGACGAGGGCGACGAGCAGCCCGCCGACCCAGTCGGGGGCGCCGGTGAGGATCTCCAGGGTGAGCCCGGCGCCCTGGAGCTGCGGCAGCAGGTAGAGCCAGCCGATGCCGACGACGAAGAGGCTGGCGAGGCGGCGGGCCTGCGGGGATTCGAGGCGGGCCTCGGCGAAGTCGGAGAGGGTGTACGCGCCGGAGCGGCGCAGCGGGGCGGCGACGAGCACGAGCAGGACGAGGTATCCGGCGGTGTAGCCGACGGGGTACCAGAGCATCGCGGGGCCCTGGACGAGGACGAGTCCGGCGATGCCGAGGAAGGAGGCGGCGGAGAGGTACTCGCCGCTGATGGCGGCGGCGTTGAGGCCCGGCCGGACGGTCCGCGAGGCGACGTAGAAGTCGGAGGTGGTGCGGGAGATCCGCAGGCCGAGGGCGCCGATGAGGACGGTCGCGAGGACGACGGCGGTGACGGCCGCGACGGCGTAGGTCTGGTTCACGCGGGGTGCTTCACCGCATTGGTCGCGGCATCGGTCACCGTTCCGCGCATCGCTTCGGTCACCGTTCCACCCACCGCATCGGTCACCGTTCCGCCCACCGTTCCGCTCACCGTTCGACGAGGCCGGTGAAGTCGCGCTCGTTGCGCTCGGCGCGGCGGACGTACCAGTGGGCTATGCCCCAGACCACGGGGTACACCCCGGCGCCGAGCGCGGCCCAGACGAGGGCTTCGGGCGCGGGCAGCGCGAGCACCAGGGGCAGCGAGCCGACGAGCAGGGCGAGCGCGCCGAGGGCGGTGAGCGCGGCGCGCAGCTGGCTGCGCATCAGAGAGCGGACGTAGGTGTGCCCGAGGGTGGTCTGCTCGTCGATCTCGGAGCGGGCCGGGGCGTGCGCGGGGGGCCGCCGGGCGGGTCCGGGGACGGCGCCGGCGCCGTGGGCGGAGGCGTACGTGACGGTCTCGCGCCGGGGTCTGCGCGGCGGGTGGTGGTCGGACATCGGCGTCCGCTCCGGCATCTCTCGGCGGCTGCCCGGACGGGCAGGCGGGCCGTGGGGCCCGGGACGCGTGGAGTCTACGCAGCACTCCCCGGCCACGACAGTCCCGCGGGTGATCAGCCCCCGGCCCGGCGCATCAGCAGGTCACGGAGGTGGCGGGCGTGCCGGCGGCTGACGGCGAGGTCGGTGTCGCCGAGCCGTACCGAGGTGGCGCCTCCGTCGAGGCGGAGTTCGTCGATGCGGTCCAGGGCCACGAGATGGCTGCGGTGGATGCGGACGAAGCCCCGGGCGGCCCACCGCTCTTCGAGGGTGGAGAGCGGGATGCGGACGAGATGGCTGCCGTGGTCGGTGTGGAGGCGGGCGTAGTCGCCGTGGGCCTCCACGTACGCGATGTCGTCGACGGAGACGAAGCGGGTGACCCCGCCGAGTTCGACGGGGACCTGCTCGGGCGCGGAGGGCCCGGAGGTCACGGCCGGGGCGGTGGCGTGGACCAGGTCGTGGACGCGCCGGACGGCCTCGGCGAGACGTTCGCGGCGGACGGGCTTGAGGACGTAGTCGACCGCCTTGAGGTCGAAGGCCTGGAGGGCGAACCCCTCGTGGGCGGTGACGAAGACGACGAGCGGCGGGCGGGCGAAGCCGGCGAGCAGCCGGGCGACGTCGAGTCCGGTGAGACCGGGCATGTGGATGTCGAGGAAGACGACGTCGATGCCGTCGTCCCCGTCGGGCCCGGTCTCCAGCGCGCGCCCGATCCTGCGCAGGGCGGCGGTCGCGTCGCCCGCGCCCTCGGCGGTGTGCACCCGGGGGTCGGCGCGGAGCAGGTAGAGCAGCTCCCCGAGGGCGGGCTCCTCGTCGTCGACGGCCAGTACGCGCAGCATGCGGCGGAGTGTAGTGCGATGCCCCGCGCGGCTATTTGAGCAGCTTCGACATCCGCCGATCGGCGAGCGGTTTGCCGCCGGTCTGACAGGTGGGGCAGTACTGGAGGGAGGAGTCGTGGAAGGAGACCTCGCGGATGGTGTCGCCGCAGACCGTGCAGGGCTCTCCCGTGCGGCCGTGGACGCGCAGGCCGCTCTTCTTCTCGGCCTTGAGCTTGCCCGCGGCGAGACCGTGGGAGCGCTCGACGGCCTCGCGGAGGGTGGTCCGCATCGCCGTCCAGAGGGCGGTGGTCTCCTCCGGGGTGAGGTTCTGGGTGGGTTTGAAGGGCGACATCCTCGCGGCGTGGAGGATCTCGTCGCTGTAGGCGTTGCCGATGCCCGCGATGAGACTCTGGTCCCGCAGGGCGCCCTTGATCTGCCGCCGTTCGCCCGCGAGCAGGGCGGCGAAGGCCTCGGGGCCGAACTCCTCGGCGAGCGGGTCGGGGCCGAGCCGGGCGACGCCCGGCACCTCCTGCGGGTCGTGGACCAGGTGGACGGCGAGGCGTTTGGTGGTGCCGGCCTCGGTGAGGTCGAAGCCGTCGCCTCCGGTGAGCGCGGTACGCAGGGCCAGCGGGCCCTTGCCGGGCTTCGGCGGCCCGGAGGGCAGCGGGTCCTGCCAGCGGAGCCAGCCCGCGCGGGCCAGGTGGATCAGGAGGTGGAGTTCGCCCGCCGCGCCGGTGGTGGTGAGGTCGAGGAACTTCCCGTGCCGGCCGACCGCGGTGACCTCGGCGCCCTCGACGGCGGTGAGGGGCGGGTCGTACGTCTTGAGGACGCTGATGGCGACGGGGAGGACGCGGGCGATCTCCTTGCCCACCAGATGTGCGTCGAGGAACTCGCGCAGCGCTTCCACCTCGGGCAGTTCGGGCATGGCTCCACCCTGCCGCAGGGTCGGCGGGGCCGCGCGCCGGGACGCCTTAGGCTGTGTGACGTGCGCGTACTGCTCGTCGAGGACGACGAAGACCTCCGGTTCGGGGTGGCCGCCGCTCTGCGGGCCGCCGGGCTCGCCGTCGACGAAGCGGCCGACCTGCCCGGGGCCGACGAGGCCCTGTTCGTCACCGCGTACGACTGCGCGGTCTTCGACCGGATGCTGCCGTCGGGGGACGCCGCCGCCTACGTCGACGAGCTGCGGCGCGGCGGCCGCGGCGTGCCCGTTCTGTTCCTCACCGCGCGCGACACCGTCGCGGACCGGGTGGAGGGCTTCGCGAGCGGCGGCGACGACTACCTCGTCAAGCCGTTCGCCGTGCCCGAGCTGGTCGCCCGGGTGCGCAGCCTGTGCCGCCGCTCCGCCGTCGTACGCCCGCCGGTGCACCGCGTCGGCGACCTGGAGGTCGACACCGCCCGCCGGCACGTCCGCCGGGCCGGCGTGCTGCTCTCCCTCACCACCCGGGAGTTCGCCGTCCTTGAGGTCCTCGCGGCCCGCGCCGACCAGGCGGTCTCCCGCGCCGAGCTGATCGAGAGCTGCTGGGACGAGATGGCCGAGCCGCAGTCCAACGTCCTGGAGGTGCTCGTCTCCCAGCTCCGCCGCAAGCTCGGGGTCCCGCCGCTGATCCACACCGTGCGCGGTGTCGGCTACCGGCTCGCGCCCGACGACGCCCGGTGAGGCCCCTGCTCCCCCGCCGGACGCGGACGCTCACGCCGACCGCGCGGGTGCTGCGGCTGCGCCGGCGGATCAGCCTGCTGTTCGCGCTGACCAGCGCGGTGGGGCTGATCGCGATGGCCGTGCTCGCCGTCCGGAGCGACAGTGCCCGCTGGCGGGAGCAGCTCGACCACGCGATGGACGCGGACGCCAGCTGGGCCCTCGGTCTCCTGGAGACCGACGAGAGCGGGCAGCTGGCCACGGACGTCCTGGCGGACACGGTGAACACCGGCTGCCCGCCGCTGACCGTGCTCCTCGTGACCGGCGACGACCGCGACGGCCCGGATGACGTCGGCGGCCCGGACGACGTCGGCGAGCCGGACGGCCCGGGCGACGTCGGCGGCCCGGGCGACCCAGATGACCTGACCGTCCAGCACGCGCCGCCCGCGCCGTGCCTGTCGGTGAGTCCCGGGGTGGTCCTGGAGGCCGGGCGTGCGGCAGTGCGGACCGGGGAGGCGCGGGGCTTCGACCGGCGTGCGACGGACGGCGCACCGGTACGGGTGTTCGCGTTGCCCTTCTCCGCGCAGGAAGCGGCGGAGGACGAGGGCCCGCAGGGCGTCCTGGTGACGACGGCCGACGCGACGGCCCAGCGGGACGACCACCGGCGGCTCGTGTGGATGGTGGCGGGCGGTTGCGCGGTGCTCGTGCTGCTGTCCGCCGCCGTCGGGCACGTGCTGTCGGGGCGGGCGGTCCGGCCGGCGCTCTCCGCGCTGGGCCAGCAGGAGGCGTTCCTCGCGGACGCGGCGCACGATCTGCGGACCCCGGCCGCCTCGCTCCGGACGCTCGCGGAGACGGCGCTGCGCGGCGAGACGGACAGCACGGACGTGCACCGGCGCACGCTGCGCCTGGCGGAGGGCATGGGCCGGCTGGTCGACGGGCTGCTCACCCGCGCCCGGCTCATGTCCGGTACGGCGACGGTGGCACGGCAGCCGCTGCGTCTGGACCAGTTGGTGGAGGCAGTCGTCCAGGAAGCCGCCGAGGCGCCCACGGAGGGCCACCGCGTCCGGATCGAGGCCGAGGACACGATCGTCGTCGCCGATCCGGATCTCGTACGCCGGGCGGTGGGGAACCTGCTGGGAAACGCGCTCGCGCACGGTCACGCGCCGGGCCTTCCGGCGGACGTCCTGATCACGGTGACCCGGGACGGCACGCTGACGGTCGAGGACGCGGGTCCCGGCCTGCCGCCGGAGGTCGCGGACGCCCTGTTCGAGCGGTTCCGCAGCGGATCCGGATCCACCGGCCTCGGCCTGTCCATCGCCTCCTGGGTCGCCCACGCCCACGGAGGCACGCTCACGGCGGGGCGCGGGGAACGCGGCGGTGCCAGGTTCGTGCTGCGGCTACCCGGGCCGGGCTGAGCCGCCCCTCAGCAAATCCTCAGCATCCGCGCGTGATCCTTCCCTGGACCGACCACCCATGGGAGTACGCCGTGATCACCGCCCCCACCCGCCGCCGGGCCCTCGTCCTCGCCCTCGCCGTCCTCGGCGCCACGTCGCTGGCGGCCTGTACGGCCGGAACGTCCTCGGACGGGAACCGGCCGGGGACCTCGGCCGCCCCCGCCGACCCCGCCGCCCGCCCCGACCTGCGGCGCTTCTACGGCCAGAAGCTCGACTGGCGGCCCTGCGGCGACCACCGGTGCGCCTCGCTCACCGTCCCGAGGGACTACTCCCGCCCCGGCAACGGCAAGACCTTCGTCCTGCCGGTGGCGAAGGCCGTCACCGCGATCCCGGGGAAGCGTGTCGGATCGCTCGTGCTCAACCCCGGTGGCCCGGGCGAGCAGGGGGTGCGGCTGGTCAGGGACGGCGTCGCCGACGACCTCGGCCGGGGCGTGCGCGAGCGGTTCGACATCGTGTCCTTCGACCCGCGCGGAGTCGGCGGGAGCAAGCCGGCCCTGACCTGCACGACCGCCCGCTCGGCGGAACCGGCCGCAGGCGAGGAGGAGTCCCCGGGCGAGGTCGCCGACGTGCCGCTCCACCCCCGGACCGCCTCCGAGCGCGCCGACGCCCTCGCGAGCGCCCGGGCCACGGCCGCCGACTGCCGGGCCGCCAGCGGTCCGCTGCTCCCCCATGTCGGAACGGACGACGCCGCCCGTGACCTGGACGTGCTGCGGGCGGCCCTCGGCGAGCGACGGCTCACGTACGTCGGCTGGTCGTACGGTACGAGCCTGGGCACCTCGTACGCCGAGCAGTTCCCGCGCCGCGTACGGGCCATGGTCCTGGACGGGGCCGTCGACCCGTCGCTCGACTGGCGGCAGCGCGTGCTCAGCCAGTCCACCGGGTTCAGGAAGGCGGTGGAGGAGTACGCCGACTCCTGCGCCGACGCGGTCGGCGACGCCTGCCCGGGCGCGACGCCCGAGGAGATACGGGCCCTGATCGACCGGCTCCTGGAGCGGACCGAGCGCGAGCCGCTGCCGGTCGACGACTCCGCGTACGGTCTCGACGCCCCGGCCCTGGTCTCGGTGCTCAGTCTGTCCATGTACACACCGGAGGCGCAGTGGAAGCAGCTGTCCGAGGCGCTGGTCGCGGCGGACGGCGGGGACGGAACGAGCCTGGCGGCCCTGGCGGCGGGGGAGGAAGAGCCTGCGGACCCCGACGCGGACGCCTCTGATGCGTCCTCTGATGAGTCCTCGGACGAGGGCTCGGAGGGCTCCTCGGAAGCCGCCGTCTCCGAGGGTCCCGCGGCGGGCGAGCCGTCCGGCTTGCCCGAGGACAACGCCGACGCCGCCCTGATCGCGATCAACTGCCTCGACGTCCCCCACCCGCGCGACGCCCAGGCCTACTGGGACGCCCTCGCCCCCGCGGAGAAGGCCGCGGGTGCCTACGGCACCACCGGCGTGATCAACGAACTGGTCTGCAAGGACCTGCCGGCCGGTCCCCAGCGCCCGCACCGGGTGACGGCCAAGGGCGTTCCGCCGGTGCTCGTCGTGGGGACGGCGGGTGACCCGGCCACGCCGTACGGCGAGGCCGTGAGCCTGGCGCGCCAGTTCCCCGGCGGGATGCTGCTGTCGTTCGACGCCCCCGGCCACACCGGCTACGGCCGCAGCACCTGCGTCGACAGGAAGGTCGAGGCGTACCTGATCTCCCTCACGAAGGTGCGCCCCGGCACGACGTGCACGACGTGACGGAAGGATCCCCACGTCTACGGGGCGTCCGGCGGGTCAAGCAGGTCGAGTTCGGCGGTGAACGCGGCGGCGAGCGCGTCGAGGTCGGGGACCGCCTCGCCGTCGGCGACGAGACCGATGTGGACCCGGCCCCCGTAGGGGGACATCGCGACGGCGAGGGACTGGCCGCGGGCGAGCGGCGCCATGGGGAAGAGCGCGCGCAGCGGGGCGCCGCCGAGCGAGAGCGCGGAGCGGGGCAGTGGCACCTGCGTGACGAGGAGGTCGAAGAGGAGCCGGGCGGCGCCGGAGGCGAAGGGCGCGCCGAAGCGGTGGGCGAGCGGGGGGAGCCGGTCGGCCAGGAGGGCCACGGCGCCCGCGCCCCGGAAGGGGCCGGCGGCCTTGTTCCGGTCCATCGCGTGCCGTACGGCGGCGAGTCGGGCCGCCGGGTCGGGTTCGGTGACCGGCAGGTCGAGGAGGTAGCCGGACAGGCTGTTCCCGGGGCCGGGTGCGGCCCCGGGGCGGCGTCGCGAGACGGGGACGAGGGCCCGGGGGTCGGCGCCGGGGAGCGGCAGGCCGCGCCCGTCGAACCAGCGGCGCAGGGCTCCGGCGGCGACCGCGAGGAGGACGTCGTTGGCGGTGCCGCCCGTGGTGCGGCGGATCCGGTGGACGCGGTCGAGGGACAGGGTCGCGGTCGCGAGCCGGCGCGTACCGCTGGATTCGGCGGCGAGAGCGGCGGCGGGGCCGTCGAGGCGGCCGGCGCGGACGACGGAGGCGCCGACGACCGAGGCACCGACCTCGACGGCCCTTCCGAGGTCGCCGAGCCGGTCCCGGGCGAGGTCGAGGAGACGGCCGGGTCCGGGGAGCCACGAGCGCGGGGGGACGGGGCGGGGGCGGCGTGCGGGGCGGCGGCCGGCGGCGATCTCGTCGAAGATCCCGGCGCCGATGGCGACGGCCCGCATGCCGTCGGCGAGGGCGTGGTGGAGCTTGACGAGGACGGCGAAGGAGCCGTCGGCGGCGCCGGTGAGCAGGTACATCTCCCAGGGCGGCAGGCCGCGCTCGACGGGGCGTTCCATGAGTTCGGCGGCGAGCCGGGTGGTCTCGGCGGGGAAGTCGGCGCCGGGGAGGGTGATCTCGCGGACGTGGTGGCGTACGTCGAAGTCCGGGTCGGCGCTCCAGGCGGCGCCGCCGACGGGGAGCAGGACGTCGCGCACGCGCATCCGGAGCCTGGGGACGGCGGCGGCGCGGCGGGCGAGCAGTTCCAGGACGTCCACCGGCGGCTCGTGGCCCGGAGCGGCGGGGACGGGTCCGAAGTGGACGAGGGCCCCGAGGTGGAGGGGGTGGGTGGGGGATTCCAGGTGCCAGAAGGCCAGATCCAGAGGTGCCAGTAGTTCGGGTGCCGGTAGCTCGGGTGCCGGTGGCTCGGATGCTGGTAGGTCGGGTGCCGGTGGGTCGGGTGCCAGTAGCTCGCTGCTCACGGGTGTCCTCACGTCCTGCGCGGAGAGGCGGGAGAGCGCAGTCAATCGCGTACCGACAGTTACGGTCAAGTACGATCAGTTCACGCTCAGTTAACAGGTGTCAATTCGCCACGGTGAACTCACACCAGACACACTTGCCACCGCCCCGCGACTCGACGCCCCACGTGTCGGAGATCTGTTCGACCAGGAGCAGTCCCCGTCCGGAGACGCCCGCCTCCCCCGCCTCGCGGCGCCGGGGCAGCGCGCTGGACCGGTCCTCGACCTCCACGCGCATCCGCCGCTCGGGCCCGCTCAGCACCCGCAGGGTCACGATCGCACCGCCGTCGGTGTGCATCAGCGCGTTGGTCATCAGCTCGTCGGCGGCCAGCTCGATCTCGTCGGCGCGCTCCCCCGCGCCCCAGGCCCGTACCGCGGCCCTGATCATGTGCCGGGCCGAGCTGAGCGCCTCCGGGTCGCTCTGGGCCACGTGCTGCTGGAACCGGCCGGCCCCGGGGGGAGCGAAGGCGGCCTCACGGCGCAGCAGCAGGATCGCCACGTCGTCCTCGCCGCCGCGGTCGGCGACCACGTCGCACAGGTGGTCGGCGAGCTGCTGGAGGTCGGCGGGACCGCGCCGGACGAGGGACGTCAGCCACTGGAAGCCCTCGTCGAGGTCGGAGCCCGGCTTCTCCACAAGACCGTCGGTGTAGAGCATCAGGCTCTGCCCGGGGTCGAGTTCCAGAGCGGTCACGGGGTAGTCGAGCCGGCCGAACTCCGCGGAGAGCCCGAGCGGCAGCCCGCCCTCCACCGGGAGCCTGCGGCAGCTGCCGTCGATCTCCCTGACCAGCGGGTCGACATGGCCGGCGCGGACGATCTGGACGACCCCGGTGCCGAGGTCGACCTCGGCGTAGGTGCAGGTGGCGAAGCGTTCCGTGTCGAGCTCGTGCAGGAAGACCGAGGCCCTGGCCATGACGGTGGCCGGAGGGTGCCCCTCGGCGGCGTACGCGCGCAGCACGATCCGCAGCTGGCCCATGACGGCGGCCGCGTGGGTGTCATGGCCCTGGACGTCGCCGATGACGGCGCCGACCCGTCCCCCGGGGAGCGGGATGATGTCGTACCAGTCGCCGCCGATGTCCCGGCCGAGGCGGGCCGAGCGGTAGCGGACGGCCGTCTGCGCGCCGGGCACCTCGGGGATCCGGCGGGGCAGCATCGCCTGCTGGAGCCCTTCGGCGAGGTCGTGCTCCTGCTCGTACAGCATCGCCCGCTGGAGGCTCTGGGCGATGCTGCTGCCGAGGGCGACGAGCAGCGTCCGCTCGTCCTCGCTGAAGCCGGTCTTGTCGCTGTAGAGCAGGCCGAGCGCGCCGATGGGCCGGGCCTGGGCGATGAGCGGCAGATAGGCGGCGGCGGTGATGCCGAGTCCGCTGATGTGCGGCCAGAGCACCGGGAAGGAGTCGGCGAAGTCACGGGCCGAGTCGATGAACCGGGGCCGCAGGGTCCGGATCACCTCGCTCATCGGGTACGGCTCGTCCACCCGGGTGAAGCGGGTGCCCGGCACGAAGGCGCCGTCGGGCCCCTCGGCGACCAGATGGATGCGGCCGGCGTCGAGGAGGCCCATGACGAGGCTGGCGGCGCCGAAGTGTTCGAGGGCGTGCGAGTCGTTGAGCAGGTCGATGACGTCCTGCACGGTCCGGGCGTAGGCGAGGGCGGCCGTCGTGCCCTCGACGACACCGGCGCGCTGCCGGCGCCCCTCGTCGAGGCCGAGCCGGGCCGCGGACTCGGTCAGCTCGTGGGTGGCGTCACGGAGGATGCCCACGATGCGCACCGGACGGCCCGTGTGGTCGCGCTCGACGAGGCCCTGGGTGTGGGTCCACTGATGGCTGCCGTCGCGGCGCCGGATACGGAAGTACGCGCCGTACTCGTCGCTGCCTTCCTTGAGCGCCTGGGCCACCAGCGTGTCGAGCCGGCGGCCCTCGTCGGGCAGGACGCGGGGGCCGAGGCTCTCGGGCCGGTCGTCGTACTCCGCGCGGTCCAGGTCGAAGACCCCGAGGGCGGCGTCGTCCATGATCATCGTCCCGGTGAGCAGGTCCCAGTCGAAACCGCCCATCCGGAAGACCGAGCCGTAGTCGTGCAGGATCCGCGCTCCGGCGCGGGGCTGCTCCGCCGGCGCTGGTTCCGCCGGCTCCCCCGGCTCGCCCGGCTCCCTCGGCTCCCCCGGCCCATGGCGGAGCCGCTCGGCCGCCTCCCCGCCCGCTCTGCCCGCGTTCATGGGGCCACGCTAGGCGCAGCCCCGCCCCTGCGCACCACGAAGATCCCTTTCACCTCGCGGCCCTCTCATCCCTCGAAGGTCTCGGGCTGCTCCTGCTCCGTGTCGGGCGGGAAGAGCCCCTCGGGCGGCAGCTCCCCCTCGGGGACATCGGGCGGGTAGACGGGCGGCTCGGCGGACGGGTCGGCGAACGGGTCGCTGTAGGGATCCTCGTACGGGTCGGGGGCCGGCTCCTCGTACGGGTCGGCGTACGGGTCGGCGTACGGGTCGGAGTACGGGTCGGAGTACGGGTCGGTAGACGGCTCGGTAGACGGGTCCGCGTACGGATCGGCGGGCGGCTCCTCGTACGGGTCGGGGTTCGCGGGAGCGGGGCCCGTCGGATCCGGCGAGGAGGGAGTGGCCGCGTCGGGACGGGAGGGGTCGGGTGTCACGGGGGCCGGGGTCGTTGGGGCCGGGGTCGTGGGGGCCGGTGTCATGGGGGCCGGTGTCACGGGGTCGGGGGTCGCGGGGGCCGGTGCGACGGTCCCGGTCAGGTGACACTCGTCCGGGTCGCAGTCCGGCTCGACGGCGGGCTTCCGGTCCTCGGCCCCATCACTGCCGGTCCGCCGCTCGATCCAGCTGCTGTCCGCGGCGTTCACGATGACGAGGCTGGTCACGACGGTGGTGGTCGGCCGGACGGCGATCACGTGCTCCGGGTCGAAGCCGTCCCAGGGCTCGCCCTGATGGACACCTCCCTGGGCCGCGACCGGGCTGCGGAGCGGGTTGCCGCAGGCGCAGCGGACGCGCGGGGTGCCGTACTGGTCGACGAGGACCGCCGTACCGGACTGGAGGACGGACTGGAAGGCGGTGGCGCGGCCGCCGCGGTAGCCGTGGTTGGTGACCCTGGTGTCGGCGCGCAGGACGACCGGGGTCAGCCCGCGCAGCCAGCCGGAGACGTTCGTCTCGGGGATGCCTGCGGCCTCGGCGAAGGCGCGCGTCCTCCCGTGGTCGGCGGAGAGGAGGGAGACCTGCTGCTCGACGTCGCAGCTGGCCTCCGACCGGGTACCGCCGTAGAGGCCGGGGGTGGAGCCGGTGATCTCGCGGACCGGCTGGACGGAGGCGGCGTCCGGGTCCCGTTCCGGGGCGACCGTCCGGCCGGTGATCCTGGCGCTGGACGCGGTGAAGGGGTCGGGGCCCCGCGCGGCGAGCGGCTGGAGGTGGACGTCCTGGGCGGTGGCTGCCGCGGGCTGCTCGCCGTGACTGCCGCCCTGTTCCTCGGAGGAGCAGCCGGCGACGAGGAGAGCCGAGGCGAGCGTCGCGGTGATCGCGGTGGGGGTTCGCCGCGTCCGGCGCAGAGGTGTGCGCACCTGGTACTCCCACTTTCTCTCTCCGGGGCCCGGCGCCCGGTTCCGGCCTGTCCCCCATGTCTGTCGCAGCGCACGGGCCCCCGCAAGCGGAGGAAGGCCGACCGGGTCGGCCGACACCCGGCCGGACGAACACCCCACTTGAACGCGTTCAAGAAAGGCCCTACGCTCAACATGCCAGTTGAACACGTTCAAGTCGGGGGGTGTCTCGTGACCGCGCTGTCGATCCTGGTGAACCCGGTCGTGATGATCGGCATGTTCTGGGTCGTACCGACGGGGCTCGCGCTCCTGGACGGGCCCAGACCACCGGGCCTGGACCCGCTCCGGCGCGCCTGGCCGTTGCTCGCCGCCCCCGGAGCGCTGGCCCTGTGGCTGCCCCGCTCCGGATTCTCGGCCGGGCTCGCCGCCGTCTACGCCCTCGCCACGGTGACACTCGCGCTCCAGGCCCCGGCCCGCCTCATGCTGACCCGCTCCCTGCGGCCCAGGGAGATCGCCGTGCTCACCGCACTGGCCGCCCCCTCCGTCGCCGGTCTGGCGCTCGTCGCCGAACGGGCCTCGTACCCGCTCTTCGGCTTCGACCTGGACCTCCTCGCGCTGACCGTCCCGCACTTCCACTTCGCGGGCTTCGCCGCCGCCCTGGTCGCCGGTCTCGTCTGCCGCGCCGACGACGGCCCCACCGCCCGCTTCGCCGCGCTCAGCGTGCCGGCGGGCACGCTGCTGGTCCTGGTCGGCTACTTCGTCGACGACTGGGCCGAGCTCGCCGGGGCCGTCGTCCTCACGGCCGGCATGGCGGGGGTCGCCGTCCTGACCCTGCGGGAACGCCGCGAACTCGCGACCGGCCGGCTCACGCGCGCGCTGCTCGCCGTCTCGGCCCTGGTCCTCGTCGTCACCATGCTGCTCGCCCTGAGCTGGGCCCTCGGCGAGGCCACCGGCCTGCCCCACCTCAGCCTGACGTGGATGGCCGCGACGCACGGCCTGGGCAACGCCCTGGGCTTCGCCGTCTGCGCCCTCCTCGCCCGGCGCCGCCTCCAGACGGACCGGGCAGCGACACCGTCACCGCCGTCACCGCCGCCCCTCCCCACCCCGGCCCACCCGTCCCCCCCGTCCCACCCGTTTCGCCCGTCCCGCCCGCACCACTCGGCCCACCCGGCCAGCTCGGCCCACCCGCGAACGGAGCTCCCGGCATGACCCGCCTCACGAACAGCCACTCCCGCACCGCCCGCCCCCGCCCGAGCCTCACCTACCGCGAGGTCGGCGCCACCCGCTCCCCTGAGGACCTCCCCGAGGGCTACCACCACCTGCGGCACAGCACGGTCGTCGGCTACGGCCGCGCCGCCTTCGAGGCCGCAGGCACCGCCGTCACCACCTGGCGGACGCACCGCGCCTCCGGGGCGTCCGTCCGCAGCGGGGCCGTCCGCGCCGAGCCCGGCGTCCGTCTGGAGGTGTCGGCGAGCGTCGGCCGCCTCCGTGTCGGCGTCCCCTGCGAAGTGATCTGGACGGCATACGAGGAGCACCGCACCGGCTTCGCCTACGGCACCCTCACCGGCCACCTGGAGCAGGGCGAGGAGTCCTTCGTCGTCGAACTGGCCCCCGACGGCACGGTCCGGTTCACGGTCACCGCGTTCAGCCGGCCCGCCGCCTGGTACACCCGGCTCGCCGGCCCTCTGGTCCCCCTCCTCCAGCGGGCGTACGCCCGGCACCTCGGCCGGACGCTCCGGCGCCTCGTCAGGGGGTGATCCCGGGCCGATACTGGAAGGGATGGAGTGGTTCACCGCGCCCGACCTCTGGCTGAGCCGGATCGCGTTCCAGCGGGGCCTCGCCGGGCTGTACTGCGTGGCGTTCCTGTCGGCCGCCCTCCAGTTCAGGGCGCTGATCGGCGAGCGCGGCATGCTCCCCGTACCGGAGTACCTGCGCGTGACCCGGCCACGCCGCACTCCCTCGCTCTTCCACTGGCGCTACTCCGACCGGCTGTTCGCCGCCGTCGCGTGGACCGGGGCCGCGATCGCCCTGGCCCTCGTGGCGGGCGCCGGTGACGCGGTGCCGCTGCCGGTGTCGATGCTCCTCTGGTTCGTGCTCTGGGCCCTGTACCTGTCGATCGTGAACGTGGGCCAGACCTGGTACGCCTTCGGTTGGGAGTCGCTGCTCCTGGAGACCGGGTTCCTCGCGGTCTTCCTCGGCAACGACGACACGGCACCGCCTGTCCTCGTCCTCTTCCTGCTGCGCTGGCTGCTCTTCCGGGTCGAGTTCGGCGCCGGTCTCATCAAGATCCGGGGCGACCGCTGCTGGCGGAACCTCACCTGTCTCTACCACCACCACGAGACACAGCCGATGCCCGGCCCGCTGAGCTGGTTCTTCCACCACCTGCCGCGCCCGCTGCACCGGGTCGAGGTCGCGGCCAACCACGTCGTCCAGCTGTTCGTGCCGTTCCTGCTCTTCACCCCGCAGCCGGTGGCCACGGTCGCCGCCTGCCTCATGATCGCGACGCAGCTGTGGCTGGTGCTCTCCGGGAACTTCGCCTGGCTGAACTGGCTCACCATCGTGCTCGCCGTCTCGGTCGTGGACGCCTCCGCGCTCACCGGTGAGCACCCGCGGCCGGACCCGCCGCTCTGGTACGTGGTGGTGGTCGTCGCGGTGACCGCCTTCGTCCTGTTCCGGAGCTACCGCCCGGTGCGCAACCTGCTCTCCCGCAACCAGGCGATGAACCGCTCGTACGACCCGTTCCACCTGGTCAACACGTACGGCGCGTTCGGCACGGTCGGCCGGGTACGGGACGAGATCGTCGTCGAGGGCACCGACGATCCGGCACCGCACGCGGGCACGGTGTGGCGGGAGTACGGCTTCCGGGGCAAGCCCGGCGATCCCCGGCGGCTGCCGCGCCAGTTCGCCCCGTACCACCTCCGCCTGGACTGGCTGATGTGGTTCGCCGCGCTCTCCCCCGGGTACGCGCGCGAGTGGTTCGGGCCCTTCGTGGAGCGGCTGCTCGACGGCGACCGCGACACGCTGCGGCTGCTCGCCCACAATCCGTTCCCCGACGCACCGCCGACGCACGTCCGCGCCCGGCTGTACCGGTACCGGTACACGACCTGGCGCGAGCTGCGCGAGACCGGGGCTTGGTGGCACCGCACGCTGCTGCGGGAATACCTGCCGCCGATCCGGCTCAGGTAGGGACGTACTCGGGCAAGGACGTACCGCTGCCCCCGGCCGGAAGGGGACGGGGGCAGCGGAGTGAAGCAAGGGTTACGTCAGGGCACCGGATCGGTCGATGACTCGGTCGATGACTCAGTCGATGCCGGGCAGGATGTGGGGCTCCGCGAGGTCGTCCTCGTAGCCCGCCAGCCGGATCGGGGCCGCGTGGGCCCACACTTCGAGGCTTCCGAGCTCGCCGTTCCGGCGGGGCCGGTCCTGGGTCTCGGCCGGTCTCGGTTCCTGCTTCGTCAGTTCGGGTGTCACCGCGCACTCCTTTGTGTCGCGTACCAATGGGGCCTTGGTGCCGTCGGTCGCGGTGGCGCCGTTCATCGGGCGGGACCGCGGCCTTGGTGGCAGGCCAGTCCCCGGACCAGCCGTGAGGATGGTGTGTCTCCTCGGTGGCCGACCGTGGACATCAGAGTAACCAAATGAGCGCATCCGCGCTCTACCGGGCTCAGAAGTGTGATGCGATCGAGTGAATGAAGCCGAAAGAGCGCTCTACCAGCAGGTAGAGCGCTCTTTCCAGGTTGTGTTCCCGGGGTGCTCGGTGGCCCAGGGTTCCCGGTGGCCCAGGGTTGCCCGGGTTCCCGAGGTTCCGGGCCGCGGATCCGCCGCTTACCAGTTGGCCGGGGCGTAGTCCTTCAGGAAGCAGCCGTAGAGGTCCTCGCCGGCCTCGCCGCGCACGACCGGGTCGTAGACGCGGGCCGCGCCGTCAACCAGGTCGAGCGGGGCGTGGAAGCCCTCCTCGGCGAGGCGCAGCTTGTCGAAGTGCGGACGCTCGTCGGTGATCCAGCCGGTGTCGACCGAGGTCATGAGAATGCCGTCGGTCTCGAACATCTCCTGGCCGCTGGTTCGCGTCACCATGTTCATCGCGGCCTTCGCGGCGTTGGTGTTCGGGTGCCCGGCGCCCTTGTAGCCGCGACTGAAGACACCCTCCATCGCCGAGACGTTGACGACGTAGGCGCGCCCGCTGGCCGCCTTCTTGGCGGCGTCGGCCATCGCCGGACGCAGCTTGCTGATCAGGATGAACGGCGCCGTGTAGTTGCACAGCTGGGTTTCGAGGAGCTCCACAGGGGAGATCTGCTCGATGCTCTGCACCCAGGTGTTGCTCTCGACGACGTCCGGCACCAGGCCGCCCGCGTCGATGGCGGTGCCGTCGAGGTGCCGGGCGATGCTGGCGTTCCCCGCGACCAGGGCGAGGTCGGCGACCTGCTGCGCCTCCAGACCGCTGACACCGACGGGCAGCGCGGCGGCCGTCCCGAGCTCACCGACCGCACCGGAGTTGAAGGCGCCGATGACGTGGTGGGCCGGGAGCTCGCCCGCGGGCAGCGGGGCGCTCTCGCCGTCGACCAGGGCGGCGTAGGCGGAGGGCAGACGGCGCACGGTCTGCGTCGCGTTGTTGATGAGGATGTCCAGCGGCCCGGCCTCGGCCATCTGGTCGGCGAGGGCCACGGCCTGGGCCGGGTCGCGCAGGTCGATGCCGACGACCTCCAGGCGGTGCATCCACTCCGCGGAGTCGTCCATGGCCTTGAAGCGGCGGATGGCGTCCTTGGGGAAGCGCGTGGTGATGGTCGTGTGGGCGCCGTCACGGAGCAGCCGCAGCGCGATGTACATGCCGATCTTGGCCCGGCCGCCGGTGAGCAGCGCGCGCTTGCCGGTGAGGTCGGCACTGGCGTCGCGCTTGGCGCGGTTCAGCGCCGCGCACGGCTGGCAGAGCTGGTGGTAGAAGTAGTCGACCTCGACGAACCGCGTCTTGCAGACGTAGCAGGAGCGCGGACGCTGGAGTATCCCGGCGATCCTGCCCTCTTCCGTGACCGAGGAGGGCAGGATGCCCTCGGTCTCGTCGTCGATGCGCTGCGCGGAGCCGGTGGCCGTGGCCTCGGTGACCGCCTTGTCGTTGGCGGTCTTGGCGGCCCTGCGCTCCTGGCGGCGGCGCTGCTTCACGGTCCGGTAGATGCCGGCGGTGGCGCGCCGGACGACGATCGCGTCCGGGTGGTCGACGTCCAGCTTGTCGAGCTCGTCGAGGACGCTCAGGCAGACGGCCAGGCGCTCGGGGTCGACGCCCGGCCCGCAGTCCTGGTTTTCTTCGGTCACCGTCATGGCCTTCGGGTTCCTCGTTCGCTCGTACGTCGTCGTCGCCGCCGCTCGCGGGCGCTCGAATAGGCAACTTTACGGAGCGGGGGGCCGCCCCTCCAAACCCGTTCGGGGAGCGTGGTCGAAGACACAGTCCCCGCAGAGGCCGCCGCCGGGGCAGCGGTAGTAGAGGCAGCAGCTGGCGCGGCGCAGCCGGGGGCCCCGTACCGTACCGGCGAGGTCGGGGTGGTCGAGGAGCCCGGAGACGAGGGCGGCGGCCCGCTCGGCGACCTCCGGCCGGCCCTGCGCACGGGCCCAGCGGGTGAGCTCGCGAAGGGCGCCTGCGAGGGCGGAGCCCGCGTTTCCCCAGAGCAGCCGGGGCGAGATCCGGCCGTCGCGGCGCAGCGCCGCGTGCAGCGGGACGAGGTGGGCCTCCTGGACGGCCGCGCGGAGGGCGTCGACGGTGGCGGGCCGGGTCGCGGAGCCGGACCACCACAGGTCGTCGGGAGAGGTCAGCGCCCCGTCCCAGTGCAGCTCGCCGGGGGCGAGGTCGGGGAAGGCGCCGTACAGCGCGGCCGGTCCGAGCGCGGTCGACCAGAGCCTGGCCGCGAGCCCGAGGTGGGCGACCGAGGCTCCGACCCGCCGCTCGGGAGCGCGGAGCCGGGCGGTGACCCGGTCCACGCGCGCGGTGAGGGGGCCGTCCTCCCCCGCGTACAGCAGGGCGAGGGGGCGGTGCGCCCCTCCGGTCTCCGGTGCGGTGGTCCGCAGCGCGAAGAACCCGCCGACCGCTCCTCCCCCAGCCTCCGGCCGGGGGTACCCCCGTCTCGCTCCGCTCGCCACGCCATCCAGCTCGGGTTCCACGCGCCTGCCCCCACGTCCCTCGGTCCTGCGGCGAAGACTTCCGTACCGCCATGATTCTTCCGCACCGGCAGCGGGCGCCGGAAAGATCCCGTTCCACCCCTTCCGACCTGCGCGGGTGTACATCTCCGGTCGTACGCGCGGGCCGCGTACTGCGACGGCGGTAGCCGCCAAGACGTTCCCTGGTACGACGCCGAAATCGCCCGGAAGAGAGATCGTGGAGGGTATGAGCCCCCTCCTGCTGTCCGTGCTCCTGTCCCTGGTCTCGGCGGTCGCCTACGCGGCAGCGGCGATCGTGCAGGAGCGGGTCGCGGCCTCCGCCGCCGGTCCGCGCTACGCGCCGTTGCGCAGCCCTGCGTGGTGGGTGTCCGTCCTGCTCAACGGTCTCGGCGCGACCCTGCACGTGATCGCCCTCGCGTTCGGCCCGCTCAGCCTGGTCCAGCCGCTGGGCGCGCTCACGATCGTGTTCGCGCTGCCCATGGCGGCCCTCTTCGTCGGCCGCCGGGTCGGGCGGCGGGCCTGGCGCGGCGCCCTCATGGCGACGGTCGGCCTCGCCGGCCTGCTGAGCCTCACGAACGGCTCCGACGCGCAGTCGCTCGCCGACGGGGAGCGGTGGCTGCTCGCGGCCGGCACGTCCGCCGTGGTGGCCGTCCTGTTCACGGTGGCGCACCTGGTGGGCCGGTCCGTGCTGCGCAGCGTGATCCTGGCCGCCGCGGCCGGCGTCTCCTTCGGCATGGCCTCGGTCTTCACCAAGTCCGTGGCCGAGGAATGGACCTCCGGCGCCCCGCTCGCCGAGTGGACCGGGCTGCTCGTCCTGTCGGCGCTCGCCGTGACCGGGCTGCTCCTCTCGCAGGCCTCGTACCGGGGCGCGGGGCTCGCCGCCCCGCTCGCCACGGTCACCGTGGTGAACCCGGTGGTCGCGGCGGCCGTGGGCCTCACGCTCTTCGGCGAGAGCTTCCGTTACGGCACGGCGGGCACCGTCGCCGCGCTGATCTGCGGCGCGGTCGCGGCGGGCGGCCTGGTCCAGCTCACCCTGGACCGCATGACGGTCCCGCCGGAGGCCCTGTCGGTGTCAGATCCGGCCGGGGAAGCCCGGCCGGCGCGCCCGTCGGAGTCATCGGAGTCATCGAAGTCATCAGCGTCACAGGTGTCACCGGCGTCACCGGCGTCAGATCGAGACGCCCCGCGCCCTGAGGTAGGCCAGCGGGTCGATGTCGGAGCCGTACCCGGGACCCGTCCGTACCTCGAAGTGGAGATGCGGTCCCGAGCTGTTGCCGGTCGACCCTGAGCGTCCGATGCGCTGACCTCCCTGGACCCGCTGGCCCTCGCGGACGGTGAGGGCGGAGAGGTGCGCGTACTGGCTGTAGCGGCCGTCGTCGTGGCGCAGGACGACCTGGTAGCCGTACGCACCGCCCCACCCCGCGGAGACGACCCGGGCATCGGCGACGGCCTTGACCGAGGTGCCGGTGGGGACGGGGAAGTCGACGCCGGTGTGGTAGCCGCTGGACCAGGAGGAGCCGCGGGTGCCGTAGCGGGTGCCGATGCCGGCGGCGATGGGAGCGGAGTAGCGGTCCTCGTCCGGCGCGGCGGCCGGACGGGGCTTGGCCGCGGGCCGGCTGACGGGTTTCGTCTTCGCCTTCGGCTTCGGCTTCGCGGAGGGCTTGGCGGCGGGAGTGGCCCGGGGGGCCGGGGCCTTGGTGGATGGCGCCTTCGTGGCCGGGGGCTTGGCGGAGGCGGCCTTGACCGGAGGGGTGGCCTTCACCGGAGGAGCAGCCTTCACGGGTGGGGCGGCCTTCGCCGGTGGGGAGGCCTTCACAGGAGGAGCAGCCTTCACGGGTGGGGGTGTCACGGCCCGCTGAGGTGTCTTCGTCTCCGCCGGCTTCCTGGGGGCGGCGATGCGCAGGGTCAGCCGCTGGCCGGGGTGGATCAGGTCGGGGTCGTCGCCGACCACCGGCCGGTTCGACTCGTACAGCCCCTTCCAGCCGCCCTGGACCCGCTCCTCGCGGGCGATCTTCGAGAGGGAGTCGCCGGTCGCGACCGTGTACATCTCGCGGATGGTGGGCACGGCGGTCGGACCGGCGCGCCGGGTGACCTGCTCGGGTAAGGCGCGCTGCCCGGGCAGGGACGTGGTCCTCGGCGCGTTGCCCCCTGCGGTGTCAGGCGCCTCGCCGCCCCGGGCGAGGCCGGCGCGCGGCCCGCACGAGGGCCATGCGCCGGGCCCCTGTCCCTTGAGGACGCGCTCGGCGATCACGATCTGCTGGTCCTTGGAGGCCAGGTCGGCACGCGGGGCGTAGTGCGTGCCGCCGTAGCTCTCCCAGGTGGACTGGCTGAACTGGAGTCCGCCGAAGTAGCCGTTTCCGGTGTTGATGCGCCAATTGGAGGAGGACTCGCAGGCCGCGACCTTCTCCCAGACATCCAGCGAGGCGGCCTGTACGGCTCCCGCACCGATCAGCGGCAGCGCCATTCCGGCGCCTCCCGCGGTGAAGGTGAGCGAGGCACGGTTGATCCGGCTCGGCTGGTGACGGCGGTGACGTCCGCGTACGCCCATGGGCCCCCCTTGGAACACAGCGACAGCCGTCCAAGTTAGGGGTGGCGCACGCTCCGTGACAAGGGGCGGCGCGGAACATCAAGCGCCTTCCGTCACCTTCCTGTTGACGGCGGGCGGAGTCCCGCAGGGCCAGGCTGGGGCTGAGGCTCGGGTTCCGGTACGGGTCCGCCGGGCTGGGGCACCGGGCTGGGCACGGGGTCGGGCGGCACCGGTACGGGGTTGGGCGGGGGTACCGGCGGCGGGGTGGGCACCGGGGGCGGGACGGGTGAGGGCTGCGGATCGGGCACGGGCTGTGTCATCACGGACCTCTCGGTGGTCGGGATCCTCCCTCCCCAGGGTGACCCGGCGGACGGACTCGCGCCCGCCGGATCCCCTCCTTCGGGTCACCAGAGGCCAGGGGTGGCCTTGAGCTGGAGCTTCGCGGCGCGGACGACGTCCGCCGGGGGGACGGGGGCCTCGTCCGGGTGGCGTTCGGCCCACTTGGCGGCGTACGGGCAGAGCGGCACGACGGGCACGCCCTCTCCGGCGGCGATGGTGTAGAACTCGCGCACCAACGCTCCGGCGATGCCCTTCCCCTCGTGCCCGTCCTCGACGACGGTGTGGACCGCCACCAGGGAGTGAGGGTCGGCGTCGAGGACGAAGTAGACGATCACACCGACGAAGGTGTCCTCCTCGAACGCCTCCAGGCGCCCGTTCGTCCGGTCGTCGCGGATCTTCAGCTCGGCCATGCGGCGGCTCTCCCTCGGCTCAGATCTGTACGGGCACGGCGTGCGGGGCGCGGACCGTGTCGCTCCCGGGAACGGGCGCGGAGGCGTCCTCCCCGAGCTCCACGATGCGGTTGTCGGCGTCGACGTGCACGACGCGTGGGGTGAACGCCCGCGCCTCGGCGTCCTCGACCTGCGCGTAACTGATGAGGATCACGAGGTCGCCGGGGTGCACGAGGTGCGCGGCGGCGCCGTTGATCCCGATGACACCGGAGCCGCGCTCACCCTCGATGACATAGGTCTCCAGCCGGGCCCCGTTGTCGATGTCGACGATGTGCACGAGCTCGCCGGGCAGCAGATCGGCCGCCTCCATCAAGGCGGCATCGACGGTGACGGACCCGACGTAGTGCAGATCGGCCTGGGTCACGGTCGCACGGTGGATCTTGGACTTGAACAGAGTGCGCAGCACTGTGGACTCCTCTAAGACGGCTCCCTGCCTGCTTTGTGCAGGTCAAGGGCGGTCTCGAGCTTACACCGACACCCCCGCCCGATGTTTGTGAGGAACATCGCTCCGGTCAGGCTGGACGGCTTCCCACCTGGGCTTTCCCTTAGCGCCGGCGTCTGTTGGGACGACCGTCCCGGAACGCCCGGGGACTCATGCTGACCGGATGCTGACTTACCTGATGAACCATCATGTATACGGGAGACCCCTCTGCACACGCGGACGACGTACGCCCGCCCACCACCGACCTGTCGGGCACGGCATCGCTCCGGTTCACGGAACACGGCTCCTTCGGCCATCAGCCGGTCGACGCTCGGCCGCCTCGGAAGCCAGCTCGCTGTCTGCCACCCGCCCGAGGCCCCTCGGCAGCGCGGAACTCGCGAGCGAGGCGGGGCCAAGGCGCCGACGCCGGCCCGCCCAGGCCAAAGCCCAGGTCACGCGCCTCTGCGCACTTGCGTGCGCCGCTCCTCCCTTCCGTACGTTCCAGCCGATGGCGAACCGCCCGCGCACACCGTGAAGGAGACCTGTTGAAGCCGACCGAGGAAGTACTCCAGGACCTGACTCAGCCCTCGAACGTCTCCGTGCACTCCGATGACGCGCTCGTCGGAAAGGTGAAGGCCGCCATCGCGGAGGACGACGAGAAGCGGAAGGAGAACGAGGACGAGCCGCTCCGCCGGAAGCCCGCCCTCGTCCCGATCCTGCCGACAGAGCTGCCCCGGCAGTTCGAAGTGACCCTCTGGGACGTGCTCCACACCCTCGCCCGGGCCACCGCTCTGTCGTGGCGTGGTGCGGGCTGGGGGGCGCGGGAAGCAGCCAGCAGGAGTCTCCTCGGTAGGCGACCCGCAGTGGATTCCTCCGTGGCCTGATGCCCGAGCCGGCTTCGAGCCTCGCCAGCTCGGGTTGGCCGCACAGACCTGGTGGTCAGTCGTCCTCGCTCTCCGTCAGGTGCTCCCTGAGTCGTTCCAGCGTCTCCCCTGAGAAGGCCGGAGCCTGTTGCAACCAGTGATCAACCCACTCCGCCGCCGCCATCACACCTGGTCCACAAGATGATGCTGGAGCACTATCAGTGGACAGCAACCTGCTGGTCAGTTACTCGCCGAAGAAGCCCGGCTTCTTCCAGGGTCAGAGAAAGAGGCGCCTGAGCCGGGATTTCACCCAGCAGGCGCCTCTCCCCGGGCCCCTTCCTCGAAGGGAGCCTGAGCACGGGACGGCGAACAGACACTCCCTACCCACGGAAGGAGAGGGGCCGGCGGGCGATTCTCCCGCCGGCCACGCGCACGAGCATCGACCGACCCAGGGCCTTTCGCGCCGGTCATGTGGTCGTACTCGTCATGTGCGGGATGGGTCAGCGGCGTAGCTTCAGGCGGTGTACCCCGCCGTCGACCGCGCCGACGTAGAGCGTACGGCCGTCGGGGGCGGCGGCCAGCTTGGTGGTGTCGGTGTTCTGCAGACCGCTCGAGATGTTCTCCCAGGTGAGGCCGTTGTCGGTGCTGCGCAGTACGCCCCGGCCGCCCTGGACGAGTCCGGACGCGGTCGAGCGGGCGGTGGCCGCGTAGAGCGCTCCGTTCACCCGCAGCAGGTCCGAGACGTGGACCGCGAGCGGGGCGGTGTCGGCGGTGCGGAAGGTCCTGCCGTCATCGGTGCTGACCCGGACGGACGATCCGCCGACGACCAGGCGTCGGCCGTCCATCACGATCGCGGAGACGGGGCCCTCGGCGACCTTGGTCTTGGTGACGCCGCCGTCGTCCGAGCGGTAGAGGCCCGAGGCGTTGCCCAGCCAGAGGCGCCGCGGGTCGCGCGGGTCACCGGCCATGGCATCGAAGGACCTCTCGTGGAAGAGGTTCTTCCACGTCCTGCCGCCGTCGGAGGTCGAGAAGAGTCCGTCGCCGAAGATGCTCCTGAAGCTGATCGCCACCCGGTCCGGGTCGGCCGGGTGGACCAGGAGCGAGGTCGGTATCTCCGACGACGTGCCCTTCACCTGCCAGGTCCGGCCGGCGTCGCCGCTGCGGGAGACCTCGAAGAGGCCGGTCGCGGTGCGCCGGACCTGCCACACCACCTTGGTGTCCTCGGGCGAGACGGCGATGTGCGAGGTGAGACGACCGGTCATGCCCTCCGCCCCGGACTGGCCCCACTCGGGGCCGGCGACGGGCATGGTGGTGCGGTAGGTGCCGCTCACCGTTCCGGCGAGCAGCTGGTCCCCGCCGACCGCGAGGGCGAGGGTGGTCAGGCCCTGGACGCCGATCCTCCGGTATCCGGTGCCGTCGGCCGAGCCGCGGTACAGGCCGTCCTGTTCGCTGGACACCGTCACCGAGCCGTCGGCCCAGCGGTCGTAGTCCATCGCGATGGCCGCCTTCGAGGGCGCGGGCACGGGCTTCCAGGTCTTGCCATGGTCGCGGCTCACCTGCCCGGCGCCGAACAGCGCGCGCAGGTACACGTCGCCGCCGGAGGCGGACAGTCCGTTGCCGCCCTGCGCCAGGGGCAGCAGGGTGGACCAGGTGCGGCCCTTGTCGTAGGAGCCGCGGACGCCCGTACCAGGGACGTACGCCGCCACCACGGTGGAGTCGGCCGCCATGCCGCGGATGGTGTTCACCGGCTCGTCGAGGACGAGGTGCGCCGTACCAGGGTCGCCCTTGCCGACTCCGTCGATGCGCCAGACGCTGTCGAAGGTCGCCAAGTACAGGGTGTCGCCGGTGAGGGTGGCGTCGCGGACGTCGGTCACGCCGGTGGGGTACGTCGCCCAGCTGTCGCCCGCGTCCGTGCTGACCAGCAGTGTGCCGTCGACGATCGCGGCGAGGGTACGGGTCTGCTCGTCGGCGACGAACTCGTCGATGTGCGCGTCGGGCACGTCGAGCTTGCGCCAGGTGCGGCCGTTGTCATCCGTACGCAGGATCGTGCCCCGGCGGGTCGGGTCGGCGGCCGTGTTCACGGCGTACCACCAGCGATCGGGGCGGTGGGCGTCGACCACGACCGCTCCGGTGCCGTTGCCGTCGGCGATCGGCAGCCTGCCCACCTGGCGCCAGTTGACGCCGCCGTCGGTGGTCAGCCAGGGGGCGGCCTTCCGGAACTGGGTCACGACGGCCTGCTTGGGCCGGGCGGGCGAGAGCGCGACGTGACCGGCCTCGCTGTTCGGGCCGATGGGCTCCCAGCGGTCGCCGCGGCTGCGGGCGGGGGTGACCTCGAAGGCGCTGGTTCCGGTGATCCGCCGGCCGTCGGTGGTCGTGGCCCGCACGGCCAACCGGTAGGCGCCGGCCGCCTTCCCGGTCACGTCGGCCTGGTAGTACCCGGCGCCGTTCATGGTAGTGGGCAGTGTGAAGGCCTTGCCGTGCGGTGGCGTGACCCTGATCTCCGGCGGCGCGTTCAGGGCGGCCGGGGCGGCGATGTGCACGGTGGAGCGGCCGTCGCTCGGGTCGGGGGACGCCTGGACGACCAAGTGCCGGACGACAAGCAGGTACGGCACCCGGAGGGCCGGGCCGTGCGCGGGGGTGGCCGTGATCCGGCCGCTGATCTCCGTGTCGGTGGCCGGGCGGTCGGCCCGCAGGGTCACGGTGACGGTTGCCGACCCCCCGGCAGGGACGGTCACCCGCGACGGAGACACGGCGGTGGGGCCGGTACTGCCGAGGGTGACGGCCAGCGGCTTCTCGCCGGGGTTGGCCAGACGTACCTTCGCGGTGCCGCCGACGGTCCGGTCCGCCAGGTCGGCGAGGCCGAACGATACGCTCGTCGGGAAGGCGGTGAGGGTGGCCGACGCCGCGGCGGCCACGTCGAGCCGTCCGTTGCCCTGGACGGTGGGGCCCGTGCCGGCGAGCTCCTTCGCGGTGCCGACCAGTGCGGACCTGATCCCGTCGGGGTCCTGGTCCGGGCGCAGTTGGCGCAGCAGGGCGGCGGCTCCGGCGACGTGCGGGCTCGCCATCGAGGTGCCCGACATGCGGTAGACACCGGGCTCGTACATCGAGGTGGGGATCGCGGAGCGGATCTCCACACCGGGTGCGACCAGGTCGGGTTTGAGTCCGAAGGCGGTGCCGGGTCCGCGCGACGAGAACGAGGCGATCTCGTCGGTGGAGTCGGTGCCGCGCAGGGTGACGGACACCTCTCCGGCGGCCAGTTCACGGCTCAGCTGGGCGTACTGGGTCGTGTCGATGCCCATGACGACCAGGCGGTCCATGCGCAACGAGTCACCGGAGGCGGCGGTCCGGGTGAGGTCGGGGCGGGCGGGGGTCTCCCGGGCCTCGACCGTTCCCGGGGCGGCGGCGAGCACGGGGCCGTCGTGGGCCGGGAGGCCGCCGAGCACGGCGAGCGCGCCGCGTTTCTCGGCTTCGCGTGCCCAGTCGATGTCGCTCTGGCTCAGGACGTCCGTGCTGGGGGCGACGAGCATGTCGGCCCGCAGGATCTTGCCTCGTACGTCACCGACCCGCTGCCAGTCCTCCACGGTGCCCGCGCCGACATCCACGAGCGGCGCGGTGACCGGATTCCGGGGCGGGTTCGCGGACAGGACGCCCCGGTACGTCTGGATGAGTTCGGGCTCCTTGCCCGCCAGGTACGCGCTGGGGATCCGCAGCCCGCTGGTGGAGGCGCCGACCGCGATGACGCCCTCGGCCGCCGCCGGTGTGCTGATGGTGCCGCTGCCGGGTCCGGCGTTGCCCGCCGCCGCGACGACGACCACTCCGGCCCGCACGGCGGCGGTCGCCGCGCGGCCCAGCGGGTCGGTGCCGTCACCGGGGCCGCCGAGGCTCATGTTGATGACGTCGGCCCGGTGGGGGTTGCTCGGATCGGCCGCGGCCTCGATGCCGGCGATGATGTCGGAGGTGTAGCCGCTGCCGTCGGCGCCGGTGACCTTGTAGGCGAGCAGGCGCGCGTCGGGCGCCATGCCGGTGACGCCTCCCTCCTTGGCCGCCTTGCCCGCGATGATGCCCGCGACGTGGGTGCCGTGGCCGTTGTCGTCCATCGGGTCGTCGTCGCCGTTGGCGAAGTCGAAGCCGCCGACGACCTTGTGGCCCTCGCCGAAGCCGCCGCCCAGGTCGGGGTGGCCGTAGTCCACGCCGCTGTCCAGGACCGCCACGACGGTGCCCTTGCCGGTGGCCTTCACCCCGGCCGGGTCCTCGCGCTTCCAGACGTCGGGTGCGCCGGTCAGCGGGATGCTGATGTCCGTGCGCACCTGTACCCGGGTGTCGGGCCGGACGGCGATGACGCCCGGCAGCGCGGCCAGCCGTGCCCTCTCGGAGGCGGGCACCGTCATCGCCACGGCGTTGACGAGCAGCCCGAGTCCGCGGGGTGCGGCGGGGTGCAGTCCGGCTTGCCGTGCCGTCCTGACGAAGGCGTCCTGCCGTACCGCCAGGGCCCGTCGGGCGTCACCGACGGCGGAGGTGGCGCCGGCGGCCAGGGATGTGAGCGAGCCGCCGGGGGCGGCTGCCACGGCGGCGTCTCCGGACAGCTCGACGATGACCCGCTGGTTCGAGTCGGGTGACTTCGCGGTCGCGGTGCCGGGTGTCGCGGTGAGCGTCCCGGCCAGCGCGACGGTGGTGACCGTGGCAGCCACCAGACGTCGGCTTCTTCGTGGGTTCTTGGCCATGGGAAGAAGTCCTAGCGCCGAAGTCACTCTCCGTACAACGGATCTTGACGGCCCATTGCTGCCCCTGGCACAAGTGGGCCAGGATCCGCATATGACGAGCGACCTCACCGCGGCAGGCATCGATCCGTTCGACGAGAGCGTCTACCGGGCCGTGTTGACCCGGCGTACGGCGGCGCCTGCCGAGCTCGCCGCCGACCTCGGCTGCTCCCCCCTCCGCGCCGCCAGGGCGCTGGACCGGCTGCACGACCACGGCCTGGTCGGGCGGCTCGCGGGGGTCCGCCGCCGGTACGCGGCGATCGAGCCGGGAGCCGCGGTCGAGTCCCTGATACGGAACAGAACAGCGGAGTTGGACCGGGTCCGTTCGGCGGCGGGCGAGCTGTCCCGCCTCTTCGCCGCGGCCCAGGCCGGCACCGCCGGGGAGGACGAGGTGGAGATCGCCACCGGCCGCGAGGCGCTCGGCCGCTGGTTCGTCCGCCTCCAGCAGGAAGCGCGCGAGGACGTCATGACACTGGACCGGCCGCCGTACGCACTGACCACCTCCAACCCGGTGGAGAGCACGGCGCTGGGGCGCGGCGTGCGCTACCGCGCGGTCTACGCCCCCGAAGCGCTGGAGTGGCCGGGGGTGCTCGAGGACATCCGCGGACTCGTACGCCGTGGCGAGCAGGCCCGGGTGATGCCGGGCCTGCGAATCAAACTGGCCATCGCGGACCGCCGGCTGGCGCTGATGCCGCTCTCCCTGGACCTCGACGGCGTGCGCGCTGCGGTCATCCGCCCCTCCACGCTGCTGGACGCCCTCACCGACTACTGGGAACTGTGCTGGAAACAGGCCCTGCCGCTCGACGCCCCCGCCGAGGACCCGCTCGGCGAGGAGGATCGTCTGGTGCTCACCCTGCTGGTCAGCGGCCTCAAGGACGAGGCCATAGCCCGCCAGCTGGGCTGGTCGGTCCGCACCATGCGTCGGCGCATGAGCCGCCTCCACGAACTTCTGGGCTCGGTGAACCGCTTCCAGGCCGGCGTCGTCGCGGCACGCCGGGGCTGGATCTGACCCGCCGCCGGGCCAGGGCCGACGAGGACCTGGCGGTGATGCCGCCCACGGCCATGAGCGCTTGGGAGGCACCCGGACCGTTCCCGGACCAACTCCCTCCAAGAAACGAAACATACGACCAATCGCACTGGTCAGTGCGGGTTCATCGGCTGTACCACCAGCAGACGAAGAACCTGTTGCTCCCGGAAACGGCGCAATCAGGCTGCTTCCCAGAGGCCGGCGTCCAGGATCCGGGCGGTCTTGGTGATGTTGCCCGGTACCAGGTGCCGGTAGGTACGGTACGTCTCCTCGATGGACTTGTGCCCCATCCACTCCGCCACATCGGTGATGGGGATGCCGCTACCGAGAGCGTTCGAGGCGAAGTAGTGGCGGAAGCCGTACATCCCGACGCCCTCCTCCGGCGGAAGGTCTGCGAAAAGCTTCTTCACCCGGCGCCGCTCCATGCCCTCGGTGAAGTAGCCGCCCGGGCCACGCAGCAGGGAGCCCTCCGACGTGGCGCCGTGCTTCTCCTCGTACCGCTCGATCGCCTCCCGGACCGATCGCGGCAGGGGCACTTCCCGGAATCCCCCGTCTTGCGGTGCTTCAGCTTCGCCGGTTTCAGCGTGTTGGAGTGGATCTGCTCGCGCACCCGGTACACGTCCCGCGCTACGACGTTGTTGATGTTCACCGCCCGCGCCTCGCCATTGCGCAGGCCGCACCCCGTCATCATGACGATCTCCAGCGCGAGATCCTCGTCGGCGACCAGCAGCGCCTTCTTCACGTAGGCGAGGGGTGGGATAGCAACCTGCTCACGCACGTATTCCGGTTCCTGGACTCCCTTCACCGGATCGTCTGCCATGGCCCCCTTGGCGTAGGCGTCCCGAAGGATGGTCTTCAGGACCCGGAATATTTTCACCTGATTTCCCCGGCCGACCCCGTCGCTCTCCATCTCGTCCAGGAACCGCTCGACCACCATCGACGTGACCGAGTTCAGCTTCCTCGATCCCAGACGCGGCACGATGTGCACGTTGATCGAACTGTCGACGTGCCAGCCGGTGGAGTAGTCCGTCACCCTGCGCTGCCGGGGCCGCCACTGCTTCGCATACTCCACGATCGTCAGCTGACCCAGTTCACGGCGGGCCGCTGCCACCGAGGGCGCTGTGGTCTTCTTCTCCGCGTACAGCTGCGTGAGGCGTTCGATGGCGTCGTCCTGCGTTCCGTACCCGGATTCTTCCCGCTGCTTGCCGAGCGCGTCCCGGAAACGGATCGAGTACGGATGGGGGCAGCGGGTGGGCTTCGCGCAATCGCAGTCCTTGAAGAAGGACCCCCTGCCGCGGGCGAGGTGTCGGGCCATGTACGCACCATCCGTTCCAGCCCAAGAACCGTGCTCAGGCGCCGCACTGCAGGTCGAAGGTCAGCAAGCGGGGACACGTCCCGGGACGCATGCTGACCAGTTGCTGACTTGAGGGGGGCACCTGATGCCCCTGACCTGCGGCGACGCCAAATAGTCAGATCTTGGACTTGAACAGAGTGCGCAGCATGCAGGACTCCTCTGAGACAGCTCCCTGCCTGCTTTCTGCAGGTCAAGGGCGGCCCCGACTTTACACCGACACCCCCGTCCCATGTTTGTGAGGAACATCGCTCCGGCCGGGCGATACGGGTTCCCCACCTGGGCTTTCGCGCCGTCACCGACACCTGTTCGGGCAATCCTCCGGGAACACCCGAGGGCCCGTGTTGACCGAATGCTGATTTACCTGATGAGCCATCAGACGCGAGGGAGATCCACACACGGACGACGTGCGTCCACGCACCACCGACCTGTCGGGCACCGATATCCCTCTGGTTCATGGAACACGGCCCCTTCGGCCATCAGCCGATCGACAGCCCCGGAAGTCGGCTCGCTACCGGCCGCCCGCCCGAGGCCCCTCGGCAGCGCGGAACTCGCGAGCGAGGCGGGGCCAAGGCGCCGACGCCGCCCCGCCCGGGCCGAAGCCAAGGTCACGCGCCCCTGCGCACTTGCGTGCGCCTCTCCTCCCTTCCGTACGGTCCAGCCCGATGGCGAACCACTGGGGCGCGCTCAAGTACACCCAGGCCCTGGCGGGCGGTCGCCACTCCTTCCTCGGCCTCACCGACGAGGGCCACCGCATCGCGGACCACTACAAGTCGCTGCAGTCCGGCGAACTCGGCATCGGCTTCGCGCTCACGCTCACCGAGCACATGCTGGGTAGCCGCTTCCCCGACCACGCGGTGACGATCGTCCCCGCCGACACGGCGTTACGCGCGGGGTGGGCCCTCACCACCAGGGACAAGGGCGAGAAGGTGAAATACCGCTACCGCCCCCAGTACTTTGCCGAGGTTTGGCGGCCGGAAGAGCCGTCCCTCGTCATCCCCCTCGCATGCAAGGGCAATCACAGCGACGCCGCCACCTCCGCCGAGCAGTTGGCCTCCGCCTCGGCCCACGCCGAAGCGGTCCACATCGGCGCGTGGAACGAGACCCCCAGCCTGCTGTTCAGCACGCAGCTCCCGACGGACGGCGGCACGATGACCGTCCACGCCCTCCAGGCACTCGGCAGCGGAGGTCGGCTGTCCCCGGCGGAAGGCCGTGAGCCGAACCTGAACGCCCCACCGTTCCAGTCGAACGTGATGCCTGACATCCACCCGCCGACCGAGGGCCTGGTGGCACCGGAACCCGTACGGGGCTGCCACGTGCAGGCGAAGGAATACGCCTGGTTCCAGGAGTCACTGGCCCACACCACGGCGGCCGGGCTCATGGCCTTCACGGGATCCGGCCACGCCACGGCCCGGCACCTGACCGATCGGCAGGGCCGCAAACGGTTCACCGGCCTCGAGCACGCGGCCAGCATGAGCATCCAGGACGCCGCCCACACTCTCTTCGGCAACGAGTACGTCGGTACCGATCACGTCTTCCGTCTGAACGGCCCTCGCGTCGAGGCGTTCTCCGGCGTGGACGCGGAGGTCTTCCGTCTGCTCGCCCGGGGCGACGTCGAGGAGTACCGCGCCCTCGTCCACGCGAGCCGCCACGTCCGCCCCCGCCTCACCTTCGACAAGGATTGGGGCGGCCCCGTCTCCGTCCACTCCGACGGCTCGGTCCTCGCCCTGCGGCTGCTGCCGGGGCAGGACGAGGAGCCGCCTCCGGGCTCCCCGCGCTGACCTCGGAAGGCTGCAGGGACCGGCTCATCTCAGAGCCGGTCCCTGCGGCAGGACGACGTACACGCCGGCTCAGAGCGACGCCTCGACTCCGAGGCTTCCGGCGCCGATGGCTCCCCTCAGCACGTGGGCGATCTCCTCGGGCTTGAGGTCGATGCCGTCGAGCCCCTCCAAGGTCAGCGGGACCTCCTCCAGCGCGTACTCGCCGCGGCCTTCGGCACTGAACTCGGGACCGGTGCGGTCGTCGAAGGACCAGGTCGCGATGCGGGCGAGGTAGAAGAGCTGGCGCTCGTCGTCGGTCTCCATCGTGTGGAGGAGGCGGACGATATTGGCCTTTCCCGCGATCTCCTCGTGGATCTCCCGGTGGAGGGCGGCCTCCCGGGACTCGTCGTCGGGTTCGACGCCGCCGCCGGGCAGGACCCAGTACTCGGGGATGCCGGGCCTGGTGCGGCGGATGACCAGCATCGTGTCGTCGGCGGTGACGAGGACGGCTCGGACTCGTTCGATCATTTCGGTTCGTCTCCTTGCTTGTTGACGGTCTCAGTGGAGCAGCCGGCCGCCGTCGACGTGGACGAACTGCCCCGTGATGAACGAGGCGGAGGGGCCCACGAGGAACGCCGCCAGGGCCGCGACGTCCTCGGGCCGGCCACGGCGCGGGACGCACTGGCGCTTGATCTGGTCCTCCGGCCGCGCACGGTGCCGGGCGGGGAGGGCGTTCGGTTCATCAGCTGCAGGAGGTGTCCCATTTACATACAAGCGCGCGAGGTGCGTCCAGGTGCCGGCCTGCGGCCACGATTGCCATCCGGACGCATGGGTCCCGTCTCAGGCAACGCGGGAGCCATGCCTCCGGCGCCCTCCGCCCGATCACCGGCGTGGCGGCTGGATCTGCCGTTTCGCGGATGTCCACATAGGTCACATGATCTTCTCGGTCTTCGCCCGCGGGGAGCAGCAAGGCGGACTTCAGGAACGGCGGGCCTTACACCTCGATGCCCTGAGAGGCGCGGACGGCCACATCCTGCACGCGGCGGGGGCGCGCGTCCCGCCCAGACGTACGACATCGACCCGGCGCGGGCCGTCACCGAGGTGTGCCGCCGCGCCGGAGGGACGCTCTCGCCCGCCGAGTGGCGGACGTACCTGCCCGGCATCCCCTACCGGAAGGTGTGCTGAGCGGCGCCCGCGAGACCGGCCGGCGTGCCCGGCAGCGCGCCGAGCAGGCCGACGGCCGCGCCGGCGGCGAGGAGGACCGGCGCAGAACGCTTCGCGCCCGGGGGACGAGGGTGTGGTTCGTGGTCATGCCCGGCTTCCTCGGGGCCTCCCGGTGCCTTGCCGCCAGGTCAGGCAGGCACCGGGCGCCGGGTGCGGCGGGTGACCGCCCGGCGAGTCGCGCGGCGCCGGCCTGCCTGGTCCGGACGGAGGTCAGGGGCGGGGCGATGCCTTCGATCTCGCCGAACCGCTGTCCGTTTCCGGCGGTGTGGGGTGGCCCCGCTGGGATTCGCCGCGTTCTCCGCCGATGAGATGCGGACGCCGTCCCCTCCGGGCAGAGTGGGGAAGGACCTGTTCGTACCGAGGTGGTCCCCTGTGGTCCCGCGTGCTGGAGACGGGACGGAGTGATGCGAGGATTGTCGTGACGTCGGAGTGATCGATGTTCCGCAGACGGCCGGCCGACAACAGCGAGGACCTTCTGGTCCGGCTCGGGACGCTGACCGCCAGGGCGCGGGACTTGGCCGAGACGCAGCGTTCCCGTGTCGAGCTCGCCGTGGCCCTGCAGCGCGACATGCTGCCCTCGGACCTGCCCAGTTTTCCGGGCGCCCGGCTGGCCGTCCGCTATGAGCCCGCCAACCACGGGCTCAACGTCGGCGGTGACTGGTACGACGCCTTCTCCCTGCCCGGCGGGCAGATCGGCATGTCCATCGGAGACGTGCAGGGGCACAACATCGAGGCCGCCGCCTTCATGGGACAGGTCCGCGTGGCACTGCGCGCGCTGGCCTCCGTCAGCGGAGACCCGGGAGAGCTGCTCGGTCGCACCAACGACCTGCTGATCTCTCTGGGCGCCGACCTCTTCGCCACCTGCACCTTCCTGCGGCTCGACCCCGCTGCCGGCACCCTGGAGTGCGCCCGGGCCGGTCACATCCCCTACATCTGGGCCACCACCGACGGCCGCTCCGGTATCGACGACAGCGAGGGCGGGCCTCCGCTCGGTGTGCTCCGCGGCGTCGACTACCCGGCCACGCGCCACCGGCTCACCGCCGACGGTGTCTTCGTCCTCCTGACCGACGGGGTGGTGGAGGGGCCCTCGCTCCACGTCGACGAGGGTCTGGACCGGGTGACGCGGCTCGCCGGGATCACCGCCGTCGCCGGGCTGGACGTCGACGCGCTCGCCACCGCCGTCATGAAGCTGGCGGCCACGGTGGGGCACGAGGACGACGCGGCCGTCCTGGTCGTCGGCCATGACGGCGGTCCGGCCAGGTCGGCGGCCGAGGAGTGAGGGGAGGGGGCTCTCCTCGGGCCGGGTCGGTCCTCGGAGCGGCCTGGGCCCGTGCCGTACGGCGGCGCCCGACACGCAGGGGTCCTTGCCCGGTCGTGGCGGCCCGGCCGGTGTCTGATGGCTGACGTGTTGGACACTCGGCAGTTCCGGCCCTCTACGGAGGCGGCTCTGATGTCGCTGGCCGTGACGGTTTGCTACTTCGCGGCCGGACGACTCGGCCTGATGGGCCGCCTCGTCGTCGAAGGCGTGGTGGTCACCCCCATCTGGCCGCCCACCGGCGTCGCCGTCGCCGCCCTGCTGCTGTTCGGCGCGCGGGTCTGGCCTGGGATCGCCCTCGGCTCCTTCCTCGTCATCGCTTCCCTCACCGCTCCGGGGCCCACCACAGTGGTCACCGTGGTGAGCAACACCGTCGCGCCGCTCTGCGCCTTCCTGCTGCTGAGACGGGCCGGCTTCCGGCTCGACATGGCGCGGCTGCGGGACGGACTCTCCCTGGTCTTCCTCGGCGGGTTCGGCGCCATGCTGATCAGCGCGACCGCGGGGGTCGGACTACAGGTGGCGAAGGGCTCCCTGGACAAGAGCGAGTTCTGGCCCGTCTGGCTGGCCTGGTGGGTGGGCGACACGATGGGGGTGCTGCTCGTCGCCCCGCTCCTGCTCGTCCTCGCGGGGCCGGCCGGACGGTTCCGGGTACGGCGCTGGAAGGAGGCGGCCTTTCTGGGGCTGACGACCCTCGTCCTCATGCCCATGGCCGTGCTCAGCCCGATGAGCATGCTCTTCCTCGTCTTCCCCCTGCTGATCTGGGCAGCGCTCCGCTTCCAGCTCGCCGGAAGCATGCTGTGCGCGCTCTTCGCCTCCGTGCTCACCACCTTCGAGGCGACCTCCGGGCGGGGCGCGTTCCTCCACCTGACGGACGTCGAGATCATGGCCAAGCTCCAAGCGTTCAACGGTTCCGCCGCCCTGACCGCCCTGCTTCTCGCCTCCGTCATCACCGAGCAGCGTGCGACCCGCCGGTCGGTGCGCCGCGCCTGCCAGGAACTGGCGGAGGTCCTGGAGCACCTCGCGGCGGGCGAGCCCTCACCGGGTCCACCCGGCACCGCCGAGAGCCGGGCAGCCCCACCCAGCGGGCACCGGGATCCGTGACACCTGCGCCGGAGCCGACGCAGGAATCAGGAGCCGTACAACGCCTGCAAGGCATGGGAACTGTCCGGCGCCCACGAGCTGGTGCGTGTTTGCGGTCGGAGACGAGACCGGCGATGGCCCGGTAGGCGTCGGACAGAACTTCGCGCCGGTGGGTCCAGCGGGTCAGCTGTTTCCAGCGTTTGTGGTCGGCGAGCGCGTGCTCGACGGTGACGCGTTTCGATGAGTGGTTGTGCCGGGCCTCTTCTCTGGCTGCGTGCACGTGCGACAAAGCGATCTTGTTCGTTTCCTGGGTGGCGTGACGGCCTGTCCGGGGTGGTCGCGTCAGAGACCGAGGCATCCGTCGTCCAGAAGCACTTCCACCTCCGAGAAGTGCTGGAAGCAGACGGCGACGCCTTCGTTGCGTGCGGCGGTCGCATGGTGCAGATGGATCAGCGTGGCTGTCAGCCGGTCGATGAACACCAACTGGTGCCGGGCCCGGCTCCTGCGGCCCGCTTCCTGGCTCCGCCTCTGCCGCCTGCCCCCAACTCGCCCAAGAAGCGCTCGACGACGATCGGCGTGACCGAGTTCAGCTTTCGTGATCCGAGGCGGGGAACAACGTGCGCATTGATCGAGCTGTCGACGTGCTCGCCCGTGGAGTACTCCGTCCTCTTGCCTTGCCGGGGCCGCCACTGCTTCGCGCATTCCTCGACCGTCTGCCGGCCCAGCTCACGGCGGGCTTCGGCGACGGATGGCGCCGTGCTCTCCTTCTCCGCGTGGATCGCCGTAAGGCGCTCGATCGCGTCGTCCTGCGTGTCGTACCCGGACTCCTCGCGCTGCTTGCCGAGCACGTCCCTGAAGCGAATCGTGTACGGATGCGGGCAGCGGGTGGGCTTGATGCAGTCACATTCCTTGAAGAAGGAGCGTTTTTGCAGGTCAAGGGCTGTTTCCTTACCCTATTACGAGTCGCATTCCTGACGCATCATCAGGTGGCGATGGGAGGGCTTCGCCCGCTCAGCCGGCCGCCATCGCGATGACTCGGTAAGCCTACGCAGCGCTCACCCCTGGGCCTCCGTGATCACCGTCACTTCGACGGACTGGCGGGCGTCCGGTCGATCAGCCTCTCTTCGCCCCGGTACGCGAGCCATCGACACATACGCGATCACCTGGGTCCCTGCGCGAGCCCGGGTCGCCGCGCCGGCGGCGGTCCTCGGTCCCGTCCGTCGTGCTCATCCGTCGTGGTGGTGCGACTTCTCCGGCAGGCCTGCCTCGCGCCGCTCCTCGTCGCTCCACGCCCGCGTGTCGCGCGGCCTGACGTACGGTTCCCGGTCCGGCGGCATGCCGCCGGCCACCGCGCGCCGGCGCAGCAGCTCGGCGTCGAACTCCAGGCCCAGCAGCACGGCCAGGTTGCTGATCCACAGCCAGACGAGGAAGACGACGACGCCGGCCATGGTGCCGTAGACCCGGTTGTACGAGGCGAACTCGGAGACGTACACCGCGAAGCCCGCCGAGGCCGCCATCCAGATCAGCAGGGCGAGCACGCTGCCCGGGGTGATCCAGCGCCATCCACGGCCCTTGGCGTTCGGGCTCGCCCAGTACAGCAGGGCGATCATCACCACGGCGAGCAGGAGCAGGGCGGGCCACTTGGCCACCGACCAGACCGTCAGGGCGCGGTCGCCGACGCCCAGCGTCTCTCCGGTCCGGCGTGCCACGTCACCGCTGACCATGAGCATCAGGGCGCCCGCGGCGGCCATCAGCATGAGTGCCGCCGTCATGCCGAGCCGGATCGGCAGCAACTTCCACACGGGGCGGCCCTCGGGGACGTCGTGGACGCGGTTCGCGGCGCGCATGAAGGCGCCGACGTAGCCGGACGAGGACCACAGCGCCACCAGGAGTCCGACCACGGCCATGACGGCGCCGGGGCCGATGTTGCCGCTCAGGGCCGCCGGCGCCTGTTCCAGGACGTCGCGGGCCGGTCCCGGCGCCAGCTCCCGCAGGCTCTCCATCACCCCGTCGGTGGTCCGCTGCCCGCTGATCCCGAGCAGCGAGACCAGGGCGAGAAGTCCGGGGAAGAGCGACAGGACGCCGTAGTACGTCAGCGCCGCCGCCCGGTCCATGAGCTCGTCGTCCGTGAACTCGCGCACCGACCCCTTCAGGACCGCGAACCAGGAGGCCCTGGGGAGGTCGGCGGGCGAATCGGGGGCGCGCTCCTCGACGCCGGGGCCTGGCCCGGGGCCCTCGGCGTCGGACGGGTCGGGGGGCGGGGTCCGGGACTCCGGAGCCCGCCGTTCGGGGAAGTTCCGTTCGGCCATGCCCCGGCGGGTGCCCCCCTCGGCCGGTCCCCCGGATCCCGCCGTCCCGGCTGTCATGGCGAGGTACGGGCCGGGCGCCGGCGCTGCCACCAGTGGGGGCGGGGGCGCGGGTGCACGGCCCGGCCCAGCCGCCGGCCGACGGTCAGGTAGCCGAGCAGCGCTCCCGTCGTGTTGAGGAGGACGTCGTCGATGTCGAAGGCGCGGCCCGTGACGAGCGCCCCCTGCACCAGCTCCACGAGCAGCATGGTGGCCGCGGTGAGGAGCGCGACGCGGAGGAAGCCGCGTGCCTTGCGGGACAGCAGCGGCAGCAGGATCCCGAAGGGGACGCCTAGGAGGATGTTGCCCCCGAGCTGCTTGACGGTGTCCACGAAAGCGGGCCGGCCGAGGTAGGCCTCGATCGAGCGCCCGGGCGTCAGGTTGCTGTGGGTGAGGGGCACGGAGGCCGGCGAGGCCTCCAGCGTCAGCCGGGCCAGGACCACGGCGAACGCCACCATGCCCGCGAGGGCCGTGAGGGCGACGAGCGTCCGCACGAACCGACCCGGGCCGCGCCGGACCGGGACCGCGGCCTGGGGCGCCGCGGTGTCCGGCTCCTTCCGCTCCGGGCTCCCTCCGGCCGGCGCCACGCCGCCCGCACCCTCCGCGTCTCCCCCGTCGTCCCCGTCCCCTCCGGCGGGCGCACCGCCCCGCCCCTTCGACGCTCTCCGACCGAACATGAGCCGTCTCCTCCCCTTGGTGTCCTCGTGCGAACGGATCCCACGTACCCCCTCCAGGGGCCCGCATGCCCTGCGGTCCCCGGGGCGCTCACCTCCGAACCACCCTCCCCTCGGGCCCCAACAGAGCGTGTTTCGAACGGAGTTGGGTGTGAGAGTGGCGGACTCGGGCATCCGGCCCGCATGGGAGAAGAGACCGAGAACAGACCCGCGCCGGCCAGCCGTTCGTGGAAGCGCCCCGGAGGGAGGTGGCGCCTCGCCGTCGTCGTCCTGCTCGCGCTCGCCGTCGCCCTCATGCTGATCGGCCAGTTCCTCCGGATCCCCGGCATGGACGTCTTCGGGACGGACGTGAAGGACCGCTCCGGCCCCGCCGTCCTGAAGTCCGTCCAGGACCTGAGCCGGTACGAGGGTGCGGCGGGGACCTACCAGGTGGTGGTCGACCTGGAGCACGACGCGCGGTTCCTGCCGGACGCCGTCCGCGGCACCCGCACCCTGTTCGTGGCGAGCGGCAGCGTCGCCTCCTACGTCGAGTTCGGCCGCCTCGGGGACGACGCCGTGACCGTCGACGCCGACCGGACCGAGGCCACCCTCCGGCTGCCGCACGCCCGGCTGGCCGACCCGGCTCTCGATCCGGAGCGGTCGTACGCCGTGTCGAAGCAACGCGGTCTGCTCGACCGGATCGGCGACCTCTTCTCGGACAACCCCGCGAGCGAGCAGGCCGTCCACGTCCTCGCCGCCCAGCGCATCGGCGACGCGGCCCGCGAGTCCGACCTGACGTCCCGGGCGGAACGGAACACCGCCGCGATGCTGCGGGAACTGCTGCGGGGCCTGGGCTTCAAGCGGGTGACCGTGACCTTCGTCTGAGCGGGATCCGCCGGGCCGGAGGGCGTTCCGCGGGGCGGGGCGCCCTCCGACCCGACCGCGCCGTCCGGGTGATGTGTCGGCTGTCACGCTCGTGTCGGTCCGCCGACGGGGCAAGGGGCCTCTATGAGCACTCACGACGACGACCGGAACGGCCCCGGCCCCGCCGCCCCGGACGCCACCACGGCCGAGGCCCTCGGTTCGCTGTCCAAGGCCCTGGAGACCGTGGAGCGCACCGCGGTCCCGGCCCTGGCCGGCGGCCACGAACACCGCTTCGAGGCCCGGCTCCAGAGGGAGCGCCGCACTCCCGGCCACTCCGGCCGCGCCCCGGCCGAAGGAGCCGACGCATGAGCGACGCCGAGGACCCCGCCGACGACCTGTTGGCCGGGCTGAGCGTGGACACCAGCCAGCCGGAGCAGCCCGTCCTGTTGGACGCGCAGGGGGGACCCATCCGGACCTGGCGCGAGAACTACCCCTACGACCGAAAGGTCCGCCGCCAGGAGTACGAACGGACCAAGCGGGTCCTGCAGATCGAGCTGCTGAAGCTGCAGCGCTGGGTCAAGGAGACGGGGGCCCGGCTGGTCGTGATCTGCGAGGGGCGGGACGCCGCGGGCAAGGGCGGCACGATCCAGCGCTTCACGGAGCGGCTGAACCCCCGTGGGGCGCGGATCGTCGCTTTGGACAAGCCGACCGAGCGGGAGGCGGGACAGTGGTACTTCCAGCGGTACGTCCCGCACCTGCCGGCGCGCGGCGAGATCGTGTTCTTCGACCGTTCCTGGCACAACCGCGCGGGTGTCGAGAAGGTCATGGGCTTCTGCACGGAGGAGGAGCATGCGCTCTTCCTCCGGCAGTGCCCTGCCTTCGAGTCGATGCTGGTCGAGGACGGCATCATCCTGGTCAAGTTCTGGTTCTCGGTCTCCCGCGCGGAGCAGCGCACCCGGTTCGCGATCCGGCAGGTGGACCCCGTCCGCCAGTGGAAGCTGTCGCCGACGGATCTGGCCTCGCTGGACCTGTGGGACGCGTACACCGCCGCGAAGATCGAGATGCTCCGTGCGACCGACACCGCCGACGCGCCGTGGACGGTCGTCAAGAGCAACGACAAGCGCCGGGCGCGGCTGGAGGCGATGCGCTATCTGCTGTGGCGGATCGACTACGCCAGCAAGGACGCCGAGACCGTGGGCCGGCCCGATCCCCTGATCGTGGGCGCCGCCGACACCCTCCTGGAACCGGGAGAGGAGCCGTCGGCGCTCTCCCCCACGCCGCTGGCCGGCCCTCCGGTGGGCCGGGGCCAGCACCCGCCCGCATGAGAACGGCTCCAGGGTTCTCGCGCCCGACGCGTGTCGAGTGCGAGAACCCTGGAGCCGTGCGGGCCGGCCGGATCAGCCGGCGCTGGTGCCCAGCAGGCCCACGCGCAGGCGCTTCACGGTGCGCGCGAGCAGCCGCGAGACGTGCATCTGCGAGCAGCCCAGCTGTTCACCGATCTGAGCCTGGGTCAGTTCCTCGACGAACCGCAGGTGGATGATCCGGCGGTCGCGCTCGTCGAGGTCGGCGATGAGCGGGGCCAGCGAGTGGAAGTCCTCCACCAGCGCCATGGCGGGGTCCTCGCTGCCGATGAAGTCGGCCAGCGAGGCGTCGCTGTCCTCGTCCTCGCCGCTGAGGGCGGCGTCCAGCGACGAGGAGTTGTAGCCGTTGGAGGCCAGCCGCGCCTCGGTGACCTCCTCCTCGGTGAGGCTCATCAGGTCGGCCAGCTCCTTGACCGTCGGCATCCGGCCGAGGCGGGTGCTGAGTTCCTCGGTCGCCTTGGCCAGCTCCACCCGCGCCTCCTGGAGCCGGCGGGGTACGTGCACCGCCCAGGAGGTGTCCCGGAAGAACCGCTTGATCTCGCCGACGATGTAGGGGACGGCGAAGGTGGTGAACTCGACCTCCCGCGACAGCTCGAACCGGTCGATCGCCTTGATCAGGCCGATCATGCCGACCTGGACGATGTCCTCCATCTCGTCGGCGCGGTGGCGGAACCGTCCGGCGGCGTAGCGGACCAGGCTCATGTTCATCTCGATGAGGGTGTTGCGCGCGTACTGGTACTCGTGCGTCCCCTCCTCCAGCGTCGCGAGCTCCTGGAAGAAGACCTTCGACAGGGCCCTCGCGTCCTTGGGCGCGACCGCCAACGTGTCCGGGATCTGCGGCAGCGTCCCCGCTCCGGACTGGACTCCCGTGGTCGACATCGTGGTGATCGTCACACCTTTCCCCTTTCACGTGTATCCCTCATCGGGATGCGTGGCCCTGAGGCTGCTCGCATACCCGGACTTCGCACGTCCACACCCACCAACTCCTCGCGTGTTATCGGTCGGTTCCTTTCTCCCGGTCGATGGGCAGACGGAACCTCAAACTGGTCGTCCGAAGGAGAGTCATGACACGGGATCCCTCGATGAGGGCCGTCGGCTGGGCGCGGTCGCTGCCGATAGGCAGCAGCGTGAAGACGGCCCGGGACTGGACGCGCGAACACCTGGCGGCGCTCGGCTGGGACCGTACCGCCCCCGGCGTGGCGGACTCCGTCGTGCTGACGGTCTCCGAACTCGTCACCAACGCCCATGTGCACGCCCACAGCGACGCGCAGCTGATCCTCACCTGGGACGAGGAGTGCCTGCACGTCACCGTGCACGACGCCTCGCCGCTGGTGCCCGAGCAGCGCAGCCCGGACGACGGCGCGCTGGGTGGGCGCGGACTGCTCCTGGTCGACGCGCTCGCCGACGACGTGCGGACCCGCCTCTGTCCGCGGGGCAAGGACGTGACGGCCTGTTTCCGCCCGGCCGCCCCTGGCCATCCCGGCTGAGGGAGCCGCTCCACGGGCCCCGTACGCGGACGGGTGTCATCCCCGTACGGCGGTCCGGCGCACCGCACTTCAGCGCCTCAGGGACGCGAGCAGCGGTCCCCAGTCGATGTGGCGTTCCTCCGTGCCCTGCGGCACCAGGACGAAGGTGTCGCGCACGAAGCGGCCGAGTGCCTCCTGCTCGCCCCTGACGACGGCGCGCTGTCCCGCCTGCCCGAGCCGCAGGAGGAGTCCGCCGTCGGGGGCGGGACGGAGCCGGACCTCGCCGTCGCCGGTGGGCTGGAGCGATCCGGCGAGGATCATCTCGCGGTCGACGCGCCACACCACCGGGTCCTCGCCGAGGAGGTGGAAGGCGATGCTCAGGGCGTGGGGGTCGCGGGAGTCGTAGCCGACAGTGGTGTCGATCCGGACCGCCACGTTCGGGGTGAGCAGTTCCATGGCCATGGGCTGGGTGAGGACGCGCGGTGCGGGGAGCGGCGCGACGGGGTGCTGGGGCATGGGGTCCTCCGGCTGAGGGGCTGTCAGCGAGCGGGTGCGGTGTCCGCTTGACCCGTCCCGTCGCTGTTACACCTCGTGCCGCCGTGGCGGATGTGCCGATGGTGTCACGATCGCGTGAAGGTTGTGAAAGGCCGTCAGGGACCCGGCGGGACGAGGGCCTCGCGGTCGGCGAGGAGGACGGAGACCACGAGGTCCTCCGGCGACAGTTCCTCTGTCGCGCGGGCCGTTCCGTCCAGGACCCTCATGCAGCGGCGCCTGCCGGACGATCTGCTCCAGGAGCACGCGGTGTCCCCCGCTCCCCCTGTCCGACGTCGACCGAGAACACCCTCGACTTCCTCCGTGTGCGACTCCTGATGCACGTTCCCAGCCTGGGGAGCGGCGTGGACGTCACTGTCCCTTCCGCGTTCCCCGGCCCTCCGGATTCATGACGGGGGAAGGCGTTTCGGCGTGGGGTTCGCGGTCAGTCGGATCCTCGAACGCGGTCCGCTCCGGGAAGGGTTCCGTCGTGCCGGTCACGCTGGTCCTGGTGTTCTGTGTCGGTGTGGCGATGGCGTGGTGGAGCGTCGCGCCCGTCCCCCGCGGTCCGCGGCGAGGGCCCCGGTGATGCCCCTGAACGGTCCCGCCCGGGTTTCACGGACGGACGAACGGTCAGGCGAACGGGGACACGAATCCCTACTCCTATGCCAGGAGACTCACATGGACATCTGGCGTGCAGCCGCGGCCTGCCAAGAGGTCGACCCCGATCTGTTCTTCCCGGTGGGGACCGGCTCCCCCGCCCTCGCCCAGGCGGAGGAGGCCAAGAGGGTCTGCCGGCGCTGCCCGGTACGCGAACCGTGTCTGCGCTCGGCCTTGGCGCAGCCGCACCCGCCGTCGGGCGTGTGGGGCGGCCTGACCGAGGCCGAGCGGCATTCGCTGGAACGTCGGGCCCGCCGCCGGGCGGACGACCGCCGGTGACCGGCCGCCGGATCACGGCCCCCCGGCGTCCCCGGGGGGCCGTGGTGCGCCCGGCGGGCCGGTGCGTCGGCGCGGCGTCAGCCCGATCGCCGGTCCGGCGGGTTCGCCGTGGCGGCGTACTCCGGCAGGAGGGAGAGGCGGGCGCGGACCCGCTTCCCCTCCGGGGCGGGCTCCACGGTCAGGCTCTCGCAGACGGCGACGACGATCTCGACGCCGTGCTGACCGATGCGGCGGGGGTCGTGTCCGCGGAGCACGGGGGCGGCGGCCTCCTGGTCGAAGACCGAGATCTCCAGGATGTCGCGGCCCAGTTCGAGGAGGAGCCGGCAGGGGCCGGCCGTGTGCCGGATCGCGTTGGTGACCAGTTCGCTGACCACCAGCTGCGCGAGCTCGACGCGCTCCTCACCGACCGGTCCGGGCAGCACGCTCGGGGCGGCCGCGAGGAACTCGGCCGTGAAGGCGCGGGCGGAGGCGATCGCCCCGCCGCGGGAGGCGTCGCCGTAGACGGCACCCGCGGTCAGCAGGTGCTCCGGGACCGCGCGCTCCGCGGTGATCGCGTCCGTCATGGCGCTGGTACTCCCCTCGTCCTGGGTCGGCGGCTGGGCTCCTCGTACCCGCCTTTCCCCTCTTCATGGTTCCCCCACCGCCCGCAACACGGATCACACTCCCGCCGACAGCCCGTCAAGGGGACGCCGGCGCGGTCGGCGTGTCCCCCCGTGCCGTCGCTCGCCCGGGGTCCCGGCCTCGTGGCCGAGCCAGTCGAGACAGAGTACGAGGACGGCGTCCGGCGCGCCACGGGGTGTCCCGCGCAGCGCCCGTATGACGGCCCGGGGGACGTCCGCGCCCTTCCGGCGGCGTGCGCCGGTGAGGGCGCGGGCGACGGGCCCGTCCGGCGCCTCGTGCCCGTCGCCGGCCGTCTGCTCTCCGGTGCCGTGGGCGACGAAGACCAGCCGGTCGCCGCGCAGGAGGCGCAGGCGCTGGGGTGCGTAGACGGTGTCCTCGAACATGCCCAGGGGCAGTTGGCGGTCCAGTTCGATGCGCTCGGTCACGGTGGAGCGGACACGCCAGAGCGTCGGCGACCCGGCGTCCACCACCTCGGCCTCGCCGGTGGTCAGGTCGAGCCGGAGCAGCAGGGCGGAGAGCGCGTGCTCGCCGCGGTACTGCCCGTAGAGCGCCTGGTCGGTGAGGCTGGCCTGGGTCACCAGGTCCAGCCCGGCCCGCCGGGCGTTGCGGATCGCCGTCAGGGCGAGGGTGCTCGCCAGGGCGGCCGGGGTGCCGGGGCCGGCGCCGTCGGCGACGGCGATCACCAGGTCCCGCTCGGTGGCGCTCCAGTCCAGGAGGTGTCCTCCGGAGGTGTAGGCGGGCTCCCAGTGGGCGTGGAGGTCGAAGGCCGGTCCGGCGCAGGCCCGGCCCGGCAGGGTGTCCCACTGCATCTCCCCCGCGACGCTGAGGGCGTGCGTCCTGCGGGTGCGGCGGTACAGGTCGGTGTGTCGGTCGGCGACGCGCAGGGCGTGCCCGAGGGTCTCGGCGACCCGGGCGAGGCTCGCGGTCGTCTCCGGGGTGGACCGGTCCGCGGGCAGGACGACGACCAGGACGCCGAACCGGTCGCCGCGGACCGTGACGGGCAGGTAAACGGTCGCCGTGGGCCCGACATCACGGAAAAGATATGGTTGCTGGATGCGGAAGACGCGGCCGGCGGGGCCCGCGTCCACGGGCGCGTGCGGCATCCCGGCAGGTGTCTGGACGGGCTCCACGGCGCACAGGGTCGTGAATCCGTAGTCGACGAGCAGCAGGTCGGCGGAGGTCGCGGCGTACAGGTGCGCGAGACTGGTACGGAGGGAGTCCAGGAGGAGGTGTGGTGCCGCCCCGCGCAGTGCGCCTTCCACTGTCACGTGTCGATCCACCGGATCCGTACCGCCTTCTGGAGAGTTGTGGAGATGACCGGTCCGTCGCAAGGCCGCTGCCCCCGGCCCGGGACGTCCGAGGAGGGTCGGCAGGCATGAACAGCAACCCCGCCCCGCCGCCGCGGGAACCGCAGCGGACGGCCGAGTCCGCCCGGGAGCTCATCGAGCTGCTGGAGGTGCTGTGGGAGCGCGGCCGGGACATGGTGTCGTCGACACCCGTCTCGGCGAGTCAGCTGCGCGTGCTGTACAGCCTCGACCGCGAGGAGGGCATCAGCCTGCGCACCCTGGGCGAGCTGCTCGGCTCCGCACCGCCCTCGGTGAGCCGCATGTGCGACCGGCTGGAGGCGCTGGGCTTCGTGCAGCGGCTGCCCAGCCCCGTGAGCCGTCGGCAGCTGGAGCTGCACCTGACCGTGCATGGCAAGGCGTATCTGCGGGACCTCCGAGCCCAGCGCGAGGAAGCCCTGCTCGCGGTCATCGCGGGCATGTCGCCGACGAGCCGCAAGGCGCTGCTGCGGGGGCTCACCGGTTTCCACGAGGCCGTGGGAGGGGGCGGAGCGGTCGCCTCGTCACCCGCCCGCACGCCGCTGAAGGACGTCAGTTCGGCCTGATCCCCGCGCGACGCCGGCTCCGGCCGGGCGCACACCCCATGTCCTCATTGCCACCTCTGGTCGTCCTTGACGGCGTTCTTCCGGGCACCCGTCAGGTATTGCCCCAAGGATACAGTTGTCATACGGCAACTGTTGACACGGTGCCGTGCCAGTCGAGGCAGACGACCAGGGCGTCGTCCTCCAGCGGGCTGCCGCCGTGGTGGACGGCGAGCTCCCGGAGCACCGCCTGCGGCACGTGCGTGGGCGGCAGCAGCCGCGTCCCCCGCAGCGCGCGGGCCAGCGCCCGGTCCTCGTAGCTCTCCCCCGCGGGCGAGACGGCCGCGTACACGCCGTCGCTGCCGAACAGCAGCCGGTCGCCCGGCCGCACCGCGAACCGCTCGGGCACGTACGTGGTGTCCTCGAACATGCCGAGGGGCAGCTGCGCCTCGAAGCCGACGGGCTCCACCGCCTGCCCCCGCTGCCGCCACATACGGGGCGATCCGGCGTCCACGGCCTCCACCTCGCCCGTGGCCAGGTCGAAGCAGAGCAGCAGCACCGACACGAAGGCCTCGCCCCGGTACTGGGCGTACACGGCCTGGTCCGCCAGCGCGGCCTGGTCCGCCAGCGGGAGGCCGGCCCGGCGGGCGTTGCGGAGCGCGTTGATCGCGAGGTTCGTCAGCAGGGCGGCCTCGATGCCCTCCCCCATACCGTTGGTGACCGTGAGGGTCAGCCGGCCGTCCGAGACCGACCAGTCGTAGTTGTCGCCGAAGATGGCGTAGGCGGGCTCCAGATGGGCGGCGAGGGCGAACTCGGGACGGGCGCAGGAACGGCCGGGCAGCAGCTGCCACTGCATCTCCGCCGCGAGCGTGAGCCGCGTCGCACGCCGTGCCAGGACGTACAGGTCCGTGTCACGCTCCGCCACCAGGATCTCGTGGCCGAGCGCCTCGCAGACCTGGGCGATCCCCGGCAGCAGCGGCCTGAGGTCGGCCTCCAGGGGCAGCTCGGCCGTCAGCACCCCCAGCCGGTCCCCGCGGACGGTGACGGGCAGGTGGAGCCGGAACGCCCCGGGCTCCCGGACCACGTGCGGCTCCTGGGCGCCGAAGGCGCGCCCCTGGGGACTGTCGTGGATCGACACCGACGGATCCGCCCCGGAGACGATCCCGACGAGCTGGAGCGTCCGCAATCCGTAGTCGGCCAGGCGGAGTTCCACCCGCAGCACCCCGCAGTGCTCCCTCAGGGCGTCCTCGACGACCCCCACGAGCCGGTGCGGAGCCGCCCGACGGAGCGCTTGCTCGATCTCGGCGATCTCGTGCACGGTCCTCCTCTTCCTCTTTCCTGGGCCCGGTCCCGTGCACGGGACCGGGCCACCCGTCCGCTATCTCGCGCCGCCGGCCGCGGCCAGCGCGTCCGCCACGCCGTCGTGCGGCGGGATCATCGTCGTCACGCCGGTGATCTCCAGGATGCGGCGCACGGCCGGGGTCGGCCCGGCGAGATACAGGTCGCCGCCGGTCTCCCGCGCCCTGTTGACCGCCCTGATCAGGACGTTCAGCCCCGAGGAGTCCATGAAACCGAGGGCGGACAGGTCCAGCACGAGACGGCGCCGCCCCTGGCCGAACTGTTCCGTCAGAAGGTCCTCCAGCCGGCCGGCCGTCTCCATGTCCAGCTCACCCTCCACGGTCAGCACCGCCGTGCGGTCGTCGCGGATCTCGACGTCGACATCGAGGTTCGGTTCTCGCTCGGACATGTTCCCTGCTTTCCATGGGGGGTGGGGCCGGCCTTGGGGCGGACGGACGGGGTCATGACACCTGGACACCGACCACGCACGTGTCGTCGTCCGTGTCCGACTTGGTGCGCGCCAGCAGCTGGTCCAGCCGGCTTTCGAGGCTGTCGGACGGCTGCCGGGCGACGGTGAGCAGCTGGGCGACGGAATCCTGGACGGCGGTGTCCCGCCGCTCGACGAGCCCGTCGGTGTACATCAGCACCGTGTCGCCGGGTTCGAGCCGCAGCTCCGCCTCCTCGTACTCGACCTCCGCGAGGGCCCCCAGCAGCAGCCCGCGCAGGAGCGGCAGGTCGAGCGCCTCGTCCCCGCGGACCAGCACCGGCGGGAGGTGTCCCGCGCGGGCCCAGCGCAGCGTGCGGCTCCCGGGGTCGTAGATGCCGCACACGGCGGTGGCCGTCACATGGGCGGTGAGGTGGTGGGCGACGCTGTTGAGCCAGGACAGCAGCTGCCCCGGGCCCGCCCCCGTGACGGCGAGGCCGCGGAGGGCGTTGCGCAGCACCACCATGCCGGTGGCGGCCTCCACGCCGTGGCCGGCGACGTCCCCGACGCACAGGAGCACCTTCTTGGACGGCAGCACGACCGCGTCGTACCAGTCGCCGCCGACCAGGGACTCGGACTCGGCGGGACGGTAGCGCACGGCGACGTCGAGTCCCGGCGCGTCGAGCGGCGGCTTGACCGGCGGCATGATGGCGTGCTGGAGCTGGAGGGTGAGCCGGTTGCGTTCCTCGGCCGCCTCCTCCGTCGCCGCCAGCCGGTCGCGGGTGGCCGTGAGGGCGACCTCGGTCCAGTGCTGCGCCGAGATGTCCTGGTAGGCGCCCCGGACGGCCTGGAGACCGCCGTCGGTGCCCAGGGCGGGTTCGGCGGTCACCCGGATGTGCCGCGTGACGCCGTCGTGGCGGAGCATGCGGAAGGCGGTGGAGCCCACCCGCCGCTGGTACAGCACCTTCTGGAGGAAGCGGCGGATGGTGCCGGCGTCGTCGGGGTGGGCGTGGGCGGCGAGGTCGCGCAGGGCGATCGGCGGCTCCGTCGGCCTGCGGCCGAAGAGCTCGTACAGCTGGCCGTGCCAGGTGATGTCCCCGGAGACGACGTCCTCCTCGAAGGCGCCGACCCGGCCGAGGCGCTGGGCGTGCTGGAGGAGGCTGGCGAGACGTGCCGACTCGTCCTCGACGCGCCAGATGAGCAGGACGCTCGCGCCGTACCGGCTGATGCTGATGTCGGCGAGCGAGGCGAGCGGCACCTGGTCCACCAGGGCCGTGAGCCGGGCCCGGCGGGCGCGGAACGGCTCCCCCGTGGCGTAGACCCGCTCGATCCGTTCGAAGAGTTCGCTGCCGCCCGCCGTCGCCGGGTACGCCTCCAGGAGCAGGGCCCCGTCGACGGAGCCGCGGGGCCGTCCGGCCGGATCCCGGAAGTGCGCGTTGGCGTGCCGGATGCGGAAGTCGACGAGCTCCCCCGCCTCGTCCAGGTGGGGGGTGAGGACGAGGGCGGGGTCGTAGAGCCCGTCCGAGAGTTCGGCCAGCGCCGGCGCCCCGTCCCCGCCGGGGACCGGGAAGCCGCCGGGGACGGGGAAGCCCCCGGGGGACGCCTCGGGCAGCGCCTCCAGGGTGTGGGCACAGAGCTCGGCGAGGGCCTCGATCTGGCGCTCCACGGCCTGCGGCAGGGGGCCGAGCGGACGGGCCCAGCAGATCTCCAGGACGCCGTGGATGCGGCCGCCGGTCCCGGCGGGGACGACGACCCGGCCGCCGTCGGGATGGTGCGCGCGGCCGATCGAGGGGATGCCCGCGGCCGCCAGGGAGGCGTACCGGACGGTGCGGCGCCCGATGAGCGCCTGGCGGGCCGCGGTGGTCACCCCCGGCGGCACGTAGTGCCAGCGGGCCGCCTCGTCGAGGCCGAAGCCGGCGTGACCGCACAGGCTCAGCGAGGTGTCCGGGCCGGTGGTCCAGATCGCCACGGCGACGGCCCCCAGGGGTTCGAGGGCGTGCCGGAGGAGCGACTCGGCGACGGCCTGGGTGTCGCCGGCGCTGAGCGCCGCGCTCTCCGCCGTGCGCAGCCGCACGGCGACCGAGGGGGCGGCGGGGGCGGCGGGGGCGGCAGGGGCGGCAGGGGCGGCGGCGGGCTCGCCGACGGCCGTCCGCACGAACTCGTCCGCCGCCTCGGCCATCCGGTCCCGGGCCGCCTGGTTGATGATGTCCGCGGCCAGCTCCAGCCGCGACAGTCCGGCCCGGTCGGCGAGCTCCGTGAGCTGGCGGGCCGCCTGGGCGGGGCCGCAGCCCAGGCGCTCGACGATGACCCCCTTGGCGAGTTCGATCAGGGCACGGCCCTCGGCCGCCGCGTGCGCGGCGCGCACCTCGCCGCGCAGCCGTTCCACCGTGGCGGCCAGCCGGCCGTCGGCGGGGTACGGGACGGCGGTGCCGGGGGTCGGGGGCGCGGCGGCGCCTGGCTCGGGGAGGTCGGCGGACGCGTCTCCGTCCGGGAAGCGGGGGCCACTCACGTCGGCGACTCCTCGGTCGGGGCGGCCCCGGGGCCGCCGTGCGGACGGGGCCGGGGTGCGCCGGTCCGGCGCTCCGGGGCCGGGCGGGGAGCGCGGGGCGGTCCCGCGGGGACGGTCACGTGGCCGCCCCGCCGTCGAGCCAGCGGCTGACGCAGGCGATGAGTTCGTCGGCGTCGACGGGCTTGGTGACGTAGTCGCTGGCCCCGGACGCGAGGCTCTTCTCCCGGTCGCCGGGCATGGCCTTCGCGGTGACGGCGATCACGGGCAGGTCCGCGTACTGCGGCAGCTCCCTGATCCGCGCGGTCGCCGTGTAGCCGTCCATCTCCGGCATCATCACGTCCATCAGGACGAGGGCGACGGCCGGGTTCGCCAGGAGCGCCTCGATCCCCTTCCGCCCGTTCTCGGCGTGCAGCACGGTGATGCCGTGCAGCTCCAGGATGCCGCTGAGGGCGTACAGGTTGCGGGCGTCGTCGTCGACGGCGAGGACGGTCCTGCCGCGCAGGGTGGTGTCGATGGCCTGGGGCGCGGGCGCCCAGTGGTCGCCGCGCACCAGGGGCACGACGTCGCCGGGCTGCTCCGCGGACAGGTGGAGGGCGATCCGCTCGCGCAGCTCGTCGAGGCTGGAGAGGAGTTCCAGCGGGCGGCGGCGGGCGAGGTCCTGGAGGGCGCCCTCCTCGTCGGCGGGGAGCCGGCGGTTGTTGTGGGCGAGGACGGGGACGGTGCGCAGCGCCTCGTCGCCGTCCATGGCGTCCAGGAAGCGCAGGGCGTCGCCGTCCGCCATGTCGACGTCGAGCACGACGCAGTGGAACGGCTGGGTGGCGAGCGCGGAGGCGGCCTCCTGGGGGCCGACGACCGCGATCAGTTCGATGTCCGCCCGGCCCGTGTGCCCGCCGTCGGCTGCGAGTTGGGTGACCGCGTTCTCGGCGACGACGGCGAGGAGCCCGCGCGGACGCTCCTCGATCACGAGGAGGCGCCGGGTCGGCCGGGCGGCCGGGGCGCCGGGCAGCGCGAGCGCGCGGCCCCGATCCGGGGCCGGGACGGTGAGCGCCGCCGAGGGGTCCGCCGGCGGGGTGGAGGGGTCGGGCTGCTCGGTGAAGTCGGTGCGGGTGACGGGGAGGTAGAGGGTGAAGGTGCTGCCCTCGCCGGGCACGCTCGTGACGGTGAGGGCGCCGCCGAGCAGATGCGCGATCTCGCGGCTGATGGAGAGGCCCAGGCCGGTGCCGCCGTACTTGCGGTTGGTCGTCCCGTCGGCCTGCTGGAAGGCGCCGAAGATGGCCTCCAGGTTCTCGGGGGCGATGCCGATGCCGGTGTCGGCGACGCGGAAGGCGACGACGGGGCCGCCGCGGTGCACGGACACGGGCAGCTCGCCGTCCGAGGCCGGTTCGATGCGCAGCTCGACGCTGCCGTGCTCGGTGAACTTGACGGCGTTCGACAGCAGGTTGCGCAGCACCTGCCGGAGCCGCGTGTCGTCGGTGACGAGGTCGACGGGAACGCCGGCGGCCGTGGAGACCGCGAAGGCGAGGCTCTTCTGCGAGGTGAGGGGGCGGAACGTGGCCTCGACGTAGTCGAGGAGCCTGCGCAGGGGCACGCGCTCCGGGTTGAGGTCCATCTTCCCGGCCTCCACCTTGGAGAGGTCGAGAATGTCGTTGATCAGCTGGAGCAGGTCGGATCCGGCCGAGTGGATGATGCCGGCGTACTCGACCTGCTTGGCCGTGAGGTTGCGGGTCGGGTTCTGGGCCAGCAGCTGGGCCAGGATCAGCAGGCTGTTGAGCGGGGTGCGCAGTTCGTGGCTCATGTTGGCCAGGAACTCCGACTTGTACGTGGAGGCCAGGGCGAGCTGCTGGGCACGGTCCTCCAGCTCCTGCCGGGCCTGCTCGATCTGGAGGTTCTTGGCCTCGATGTCGCGGTTCTGCGTGGCGAGCAGGGCCGCCTTCTCCTCCAGTTCGGCGTTGGAGCGCTGGAGTTCCTCCTGCCGCACCTGGAGTTCCTCGGTGCGCGACCGGAGTTCGCCGGCCAGGCGCTGGGACTCGTCCAGGAGTTCGTCGGTGCGGGCGTTGGCGACGATGGTGCTCAGGTTGACGCCGACGGTCTCCATGAGCTGTTCCAGGAAGTCCCGGTGCACGGAGGTGAAGGGGCTGAAGGACATCAGCTCGATGACGCCGAGCACCTGCTCCTCGACGACGACCGGCAGCACCACGAGGCTGCCCCGGGACGTGCTGCCGAGACCCGAGGAGATCGTGACGTAGTCGGCGGGGACGTTCTCGGCGGCGATGGTGCGGAGGCTGCGGGCGGCCTGTCCGACGAGCGACTCGCCCAGCCGGAAGCGGACCCGGTCCTGGTCGCCGGCGGGGCGTCCGTAGGAGCCGACGAGGCCCAGCTCGACGCCGTCGGCGCCCTCTTCGGCGAGGTAGAACGCACCGTACTGGGCGGCCACGAGCGGGGTCAGCTCGTCCATGACGAGTTCGGCGACGACGGCCAGGTCGCGGTGGCCCTGCATCAGCGCGGACATCCGGGCCAGACTGGACTTGAGCCAGTCCTGCTCCTGGTTGGCCCGCGTGGTCTCGCGCAGCGAGCCGACCATGGCGTTGATGTTGTCCTTGAGTTCGGCCACCTCGCCCGACGCCTCGACGGTGATCGAGCGGGTGAGGTCGCCCTCGGCGACGGCGCTCGCGACCTCCGCGATGGCGCGAACCTGGCGGGTGAGGTTGCCCGCCAGCTCGTTGACGTTCTCGGTCAGCCGCTTCCAGGTACCGGAAACCCCCTCGACCTCGGCCTGGCCGCCGAGCCGGCCCTCGCTGCCGACCTCACGGGCCACGCGGGTCACCTCGGCCGCGAACGAGGACAGCTGGTCGACCATCGTGTTGATGGTCGTCTTCAGCTCCAGGATCTCGCCCCGGGCGTCGACGTCGATCTTCTTCGACAGGTCGCCGTTGGCGACGGCGGTCGTGACCTGGGCGATGTTCCGGACCTGTCCGGTCAGGTTGTTCGCCATGGAGTTGACGTTGTCGGTGAGGTCCTTCCAGGTGCCGGCCACGTTCGGCACCCTGGCCTGGCCGCCGAGCCGGCCCTCGGTGCCGACCTCGCGGGCGACCCGGGTCACCTCGTCGGCGAAGGCGGACAGGGTGTCCACCATGGTGTTGATGGTGTCGGCGAGGGCGGCGACCTCGCCCTTGGCCTCCACGGTGATCCGGCGGGAGAGGTCGCCGCGGGCCACGGCGGTGGCGACCTGGGCGATCGAGCGCACCTGCCCGGTGAGGTTGGAGGCCATCACGTTGACGTTGTCGGTCAGGTCCTTCCAGGTGCCCGAGGCGCCCCGGACGGTGGCCTGGCCGCCGAGGTTGCCCTCGGTGCCGACCTCGCGGGCGACCCGGGTCACCTCGTCGGCGAAGGCCGAGAGCTGGTCGACCATCGTGTTGATGGTCGTCTTCAGCTCCAGGATCTCGCCCCGGGCGTCCACGTCGACCTTCTTCGACAGGTCGCCGCCCGCGACGGCGGTGGCGACGTGGGCGATCGCCCGCACCTGCGCGGTGAGGTTCCCCGCCATCGAGTTGACGGAGTCGGTCAGGTCGCGCCAGGTACCGGAGACGCCCTTCACGTCGGCCTGTCCCCCGAGGATGCCCTCGGTGCCCACGTCACGGGCCATGCGCGTGACCTCGTCGGCGAAGGCCGAGAGCTGGTCGACCATCGTGTTGATGGTGTTCTTCAGCTCCAGGATCTCGCCGCGGGCGTCCACGTCGATCTTCTGGGAGAGGTCGCCCTTGGCGACGGCCGTCGCCACATGGGCGATGTCACGGACCTGGGTGGTGAGGTTGCCGGCCATCGCGTTCACCGAGTCGGTCAGGTCGGCCCAGGTGCCGGAGACACCGGGCACGGCGGCCTGCCCGCCGAGCGTCCCTTCCGTGCCGACCTCGCGCGCCACCCGCGTCACCTCGGAGGTGAACAGGGACAGCTGGTCGACCATCCCGTTGAACACCCGGGAGATCTCGCCCATCAGCCCGTCCGCCTCGTCGGGCAGACGGGTGCCGAAGTCGCCGTCCCGCACGGCCGTGAGCCCGGCCAGCAGCTGACGGAGTTCAGGTTCGACCACCGCGGCCGGTCCGGGGTGCTCCCGGCCGGAGGAGCCCCTGGTCGTCGTCTCAGACATGCCCCATCCTCGTTCCCCACCAAGCTTGCGCACACGGACCGTACGGCCCACGCCGCGCGCCGGACGTCCGCTCCCCCGGGTCGCCTCCGGCTGCCGCGATCGTTGCCGTACGGCAATCATGACGACACTACCCCTCCGTGATCGACAAGAGGAGGCCGGTGCCGGGTCATCCGGCCGGAACCCGTCCTCTCCGGCCCCGGGCGGGGGGCCTAGGATGCCGCGGCCGGGGTACACGCGCGTCGAACCGGGCGGTCCCCCGCCCCGTCGACGAGGGGAGCAGTACGTGCTGATGGCCCACCCCGCGGTCCTGCGCAATCTCATCGAGCAGTACGAGACGCTCAAGGTGCTCCAGGCCGAGAACGGCGGCGAAGAAGTACGGCGGCGCATGGACGACCTCGCCTACACGCTGTGCGTCTCCACCGGTACGGGTGACGTGGACGCGGCGCTGATCGCGGCCCGCCATCGCCTGCCGGGCGCGCGCCCCGAGGACGACTCGGTGCTGAGCGCCTGAGCACACGGCCGAGCCCGGCACTCTCCGACGGAGGTGCCGGGCTCGGTCACGCCACGGGCGGGCGCGCGCCGCGGGGCCGCCTACCAGCGGTACCAGCGGCCCGTGCCGCCCTTCGGCCGGGCCACGAAGCCCAGCAGCCACAGGACGAGCACGATGACGGCGATCCACCAGAGCGCCTTGACGGCGAAGCCGGCGCCGAAGAGGAGCAGGACGAGCAGCAGTACGAGAAGCAGGGGGACCATGCGGATCGACCTCCGTAAGGACGGTGACGGAAAGGGAGAGGGACGGCCGGACGGCGTACACGCGCGCACCGGCCTCCTAGGGGGCGGGAAGCGCCGCCCGCTCAGCCGCGGCGTTCGAGGAACAGGGCCACCGGGCCGAGGCCGCTCCGCGCGGCCAGGCGCCCGGCCCTGCGCCCCCACCCGTACGCGAGGGCGAGCGCGGCCGCCGTGCCGACGGCGGCACCAGCCGTCACGGTCCGGTGCGCACGCGCGGCGGCCCACAGGTCGCTCCCGGCGCCGCGCGCCCCGTACACGGCCGCGCGGGCCTTCTCGGCGAGCGGCGCGGGCAGGACTCCCGGCTCCCCGAGAGCGGCCGGCTCGTACCCCTCGTCCACGTCGGGGTCGTCCACCCGCGTCAGCTCGGGGTAGTCCGGCACGACGTAGGGGCCGGTCCAGGGGAACTGGTTCCGTTCGCTGTTCTCCGAAGCACTCATGGGCACCGTCTCGCCGGACTCCCGCACGCTAAACCTGGTCGACCCGGGCCCGCCGGTCCCGCCCCGCCCGTTCCCCTCGCGCGCGCTTGACCGCGCCGGTCCGGGACAGACGGCCGTCCATGGTGACGTCACTGCTCGTGGTCTGCCCCGTCCTCGCCGCGCTCACCACCGGCCTCGCGGCCGTCCTGGTGTCCCCGTGGTGGTGGTGCGCGGCCGGACCCGCCCTGCTGCTCGCCGCGGTCGCGTCGTACGACGTCGTCCAGCGGCGCCACTCGATCCTGCGCAACTACCCGCTCCTCGGGCACCTGCGGTTCGCGATGGAGGCGATCCGCCCCGAGGTGCAGCAGTACTTCGTCGAGGGGAACGTCGACGGCGTGCCCTTCGACCGGGACACCCGGTCCATCGTGTACGAGCGGGCGAAGGGGACGGACGCCGAGGACCCCTTCGGCACCGAGCTGGAGCTGGACCGGACCGGCACCGAGTACCTGGTCCCCTCCATGGCCCCGCGCCCGGTGCCGGACGAGCCGCCCCGGGTCCGGATCGGCGGCCCCGACTGCGCCCGGCCCTACGAGATGGCCCTGCTCAACGTGTCGGCGATGAGCTTCGGCTCCCTGTCGGCCCGGGCGATCCGCGCCCTGAACGAGGGCGCCCGGCGCGGTGGCTTCGCCCACGACACCGGCGAGGGCGGGATATCGGAGCACCACCTCGCCCCCGGCGGCGACCTCGTCTGGGAGATCGGGACCGGGTACTTCGGCTGCCGTGCCGATGACGGCGGCTTCGACCCGCGGCGGTTCGCCGAGAAGGCCGCGCTCGACCAGGTCGCCTGCGTCCTGCTGAAGATCAGCCAGGGCGCGAAGCCCGGCATCGGCGGCGTACTGCCCGGCTCCAAGGTCGGCCGGGAGATCGCCGCCGTCCGCGGCGTCCCCGAGGGCCGCACGGTGATCTCCCCGCCGTACCACCGTGTCTACCGGACCCCCCGGGAGCTGGTGCGCTTCCTCGGCCGGATGCGGGAGCTCTCCGGCGGCAAGCCGGTCGGCTTCAAGCTGTGCGTGGGCGCGCGCCGCGACTTCCTCGCCGTCTGCAAGGCGATGCTGGAGGAGGACCTCACGCCCGACTTCATCGTCGTCGACGGGGCGGAGGGCGGCACGGGCGCCGCCCCGCTGGAGTTCGCGGACACCGTCGGCCTGCCCCTCACCGAGGGCCTGACCACGGTGCACCGGGCCCTCGTCGGCACGGGGCTGCGCGACCGGATCCGGATCGGCGCCTCCGGCAAGATCGCCACCGGCAGCGACATCGTCAAGCGGCTGATCCAGGGCGCCGACTACACCAACTCCGCCCGGGCCATGATGTTCGCCCTCGGGTGCATCCAGGCCCAGCGTTGCCACACCAACACCTGTCCCGTCGGGGTCGCCACCCAGGACCGCCGGCGCGCCCGCGCCCTCGACGTCCAGGACAAGGCGGAGCGGGTCCGGCGCTTCCAGGAGGCGACCGTCCGGAGCGCCCTCGCACTCATGGCCGCCATGGGCGCCGACGGCCCCCGGGAGCTGGGGCCCGGCATGCTGCTGCGCCGGGTCGGACCGGACGCCGTACGGTCCCACGCCGAGCTGTACGAACCGCTCGAACCCGGTCTGCTCCTGTCGCCCGCATCAGTTCCGGACACGTGGGCAGGCGACTGGAAGGCAGCTCATCCGGACCGGTTCACCCTCCGGTGAACCGGTCGACGTCCACAGTGAAGGGAGACCCCATGACTCGTACCGTCGCACAGGTGATCGTCGACGGGCTCGCGGACCTCGGTGTCGGCCGTGTCTTCGGCGTGGTCGGCGACGCGCTCAACCCGCTCACCGACGCCATCCGGACCACCGAGGGCATCGACTGGACCGGCTTCCGCCACGAGGAGGCGGCGGCCTTCGCCGCCGGAGCGCGCGCCCAGCTCTCCGGGGAACTGGCCGTCTGCATGGGCACGGTGGGACCGGGCTCGGTGCACCTGCTGAACGGACTGTACGACGCGGCCAAGAGCGGGGCGCCGGTCCTGGCGATCTGCGGCCAGGTGCCGCTGTCGGAGGTGGGCGGGGACTACTTCCAGGAGGTCGACAACGACCTCCTCTTCCGGGACGTGGCCGTGTACCGGGCGACCGTGACCTCCCCCTCCCAGATGCCCCGCATGCTGGAGTCCGCGGTGCGGGCGGCCGTGACCGGGCGGGGCGTGGCGGTGCTGACCGTCCCCGGCGACCTCGGCGACCGGGAGGTCGAGGAGGACCGGCCGACGCGGTTCGCGCTGCCGCGCCCGGCCATCACGCGTCCCGACGACCCGGCGCTCGCCGAGGCGGCCGAGGCGATCGCCCGGGGCTCGCGGGTCACCCTCCTGGTCGGGCGCGGCGCCCGGGAGGCCCGCGAGGAGGTGCTGCGCGCCGCCGAGCTGCTTTCGGCGCCGATGGTGCTGACCCTGAAGGGCAAGGAGGGCTTCGAGGGCGACAACCCGTACGAGGTCGGCCAGACCGGCCTCATCGGCAATCCGGCCGCGGCCCACGCCATGGACTCCTGCGACACGCTGATCATGCTCGGGACGGACTTCCCCTACCGGGACTGGTATCCGGAGGGCTGCCGGGTCGTGCAGATCGACACCCGCGAGGAGCACCTCGGGCGCCGCGTTCCGGTGGACGTCGGGCTCGCCGGGGACGTGGGCGCGACGCTGCGGGCTCTGCTGCCGCTGCTGGCGCCCGTCCCGTCGCGCTCCCACCTCGACGAGGCCCGCGAGCGGTACGCGGACTGGCAGAAGGGCCAGGCCGACCTCGCCGACCCCGCCCACGACAAGCGGCTGCTGGGACGGGTGCGGGCCATGTTCGACAACCGGGAGGCGGACATCCGTCCCGAGGCCCTCGCGGCGGCCGTCGACCGCCACGCCGCCGACGACGCGATCTTCACCTCGGACACCGGGATGGCCACCGTGTGGCTCTCGCGGCTCGTGCGGATGCGCGGCACCCGCCGGCTGATCGGCTCCTACAACCTCGGCTCCATGGCCAACGCCATGCCCCAGGCCATCGGGGCGCAGCTGTGGGCGCCGGACCGGCAGGTCGTGGCCTTCTGCGGCGACGGCGGCCTCGGCATGCTGCTCGGCGACCTGATGACCATCCGCTCCGAACGGCTGCCGGTGAAGCTCGTCGTCTTCGACAACCGCCGCCTCGGCATGGTCAAGCTGGAGCAGGAGCAGGCCGGGCTTCCCGAGTTCGGGACGGTACTGGACAACCCCGACTTTGCCGCGGTGGCCGAGGCGCTCGGGCTGACCGGCATCCGCGTCACCGCCCCGGGCGAGCTGGACGAGGCCGTGCGCAAGGCGCTCGCCCTCCCCGGCCCGGTCCTCCTCGACGTGCTGACCAACCCGGCGGAGGTGGCCGTGCCGGGGAAGCCGACGGTGTCGCAGGGGTGGGGCTTCGCCATCGCCAAGATCAAGGAGAACCTCCCGTCCGGTGCGCACTGAGCGGCGATGCGCCGGATTTCCATGGGTTTGTTCTCACCGATTCCGGTGAGGCGTTCTGTTGTCAGATGTGTCGCACGGAGAAGGAGTGATCCCTCGTGTCCGGTGAGCAGAAGATGAAGGCCAAGGGCGAGCAGGCCAAGGGCAAGGTCAAGGAGGCGGTCGGCCGGATGACCGACGACGAGCGTCTCGAGGCGGAAGGCCGGGCCGAACAAGCCAAGGGCGACGCGCGCGTTGCGAAGGAGAAGGCGAAGGACGCCTTCAAGCACTGATCCGACGCACGACGGACCTCGTCCGGCACGGAGAGGGGCGGGCCCCCCACCCGCGGGGCCCCCCCCCCCCGGGGGGGGCCCCCCCCCCCCCCGGGGGGGGCCGGCCCGGGACCGCCCCGGGGGGGGGGGGGGTGACCGGGGGGGGGAC